>NZ_CP130427.1:5123080-5446161 GCF_030518795.1 Micromonospora sp. NBRC 110009
GCCTACTTCCGTGGCCGCTGCCTGGCCCAATACGCCTCCGAGGTGGTCGCCGCGAGCTGGGACTCGGTCATTTTCGACGTGGGCCGGGAGTCGCTGGTCCGGGTGCCGATGATGGAACCCGAACGGGGCACCCGCAAGCACGTCGGGGAGCTGTTCGACCGCTGTGAGAGCGCCAAGGACCTGCTGGAGATGCTGACCGGCGGCTGAGCCGCCGCGTACCGGAAAGCCCGTCCCGTGCCGGAACCCGGCGCGCGACGGGCTTTTCGTCGCTCAGGCGAGGTAAGTTGATCGCAGGGCGATCGTGGAGGAGGCACCACCATGGCGACGCAAGAAGGCGGGCAGACCCAGTCCGGCAAGTCGCACGAGGAGGTCGAGGAGGTCACCGCGCAGGCCAACCCCGAGGTTGCCGAGCGGCACGCCGAGATCACCGAGGACGTCGACGACCTGCTCGACGAGATCGACTCCGTTCTTGAGGAGAACGCAGAAGAGTTCGTGAGGGGATACGTCCAGAAAGGGGGGGAGTGATACCATATATCCGATTTGCCCAGCGAATCGGACAAGGTCTGCCCGCAGTGTGAGCGACTGCTACCCGTCACGGAGTTCCACCGTAACCGGCGTCGGGCGGACGGGCTCGCCTACTACTGCAAGGTCTGCGCGGCGGCCCGCTCCCAAGCGAGCCGCCGTAAGCGCGGCATCGGACCGCAGAAGAAGGCCACCGTGCCGGTTCCGGCGGGGCTGAAGTGGTGTCCGGACTGCGACCAGGTGAAAGCACTTGAGGATTTCCCCCGGACCAAGAAGGGCAGTGGACGGCACACTTACTGCAAGCCCTGCCACAACGCCCGCGGCAAGGAGACAGCCCAGCGGCTGTACGGCGGCACAAGGGAGTATCACCTGCGCCGGCGGTACGGGATCGGGGAGAGGGAGTTCCAGGAACTGCTGGCCGAGCAGGGAGGGGTATGCGCGGCCTGCGGTGACCCCGATCCGGAACATGTGGACCACGATCATCGCACCGGATGGGTGCGCGGGATACTCTGCTTCAACTGCAACGGTGGTCTTGGCCAGTTCAAGGACAGCCCCGAGAGTCTGGCCAGGGCGATCACGTACCTGAGAGGAACCACGTGGCAGCGGGTTTTGATCCATCCGGGCGTCTTCCAGATGTGTTCACCAACGCGGGGACGTCCTCCTTCACAGCGTTCCTGAGCAAGGTGGCCCCCGAGATGCTGCCCGGCCGTCGGCCGCTGCCGCCCGGCATGGCCGCCGACATGGCGCCGCACGCGACGACCATCGTGGCCATCTCGGCTGCCGGTGGCGTGGTGATGGCCGGCGACCGGCGCGCCACGATGGGCAACCTGATCGCCCAGCGGGACATCGAGAAGGTCCACCCGGCCGACGCGTACTCGCTGGTCGGCATCGCGGGCACCGCGGGCATCGGCATCGAGCTGATGCGACTGTTCCAGGTGGAACTGGAGCACTACGAGAAGATCGAGGGCGCGATGCTCTCGCTCGATGGCAAGGCCAACCGGCTGGCCTCGATGATCCGGGGCAACCTGGGCGCCGCGATGCAGGGCCTCGCGGTGATCCCGCTCTTCGCGGGCTTCGACCTGGCCGCCGCCGACCCGGCGCGAGCCGGGCGGATCTTCAGCTTCGACGTGACCGGCGGTCCCTACGAGGAGACCGGCTACGACGCGATCGGCTCCGGCTCGCTGTTCGCCAAGTCCGCGCTGAAGAAGCGGTTCCGGACGGGCCTGTCGATCGACGACGCGACGCGGCTGGCCGTCGAGGCGCTCTACGACGCCGCCGACGACGACACCGCGACCGGTGGCCCGGACCTGACCCGCCGGATCTACCCGGTGGTGATGACCGCGACGGCCGAGGGCACCCACCGGCTGACCGACGCCGAGACGGCGGCGATCGCGGAGGGCGTGGTGTCCGGCCGGATGGAGAACCCGGGCGGCTGACCCCGCTCCCACCTCACCTGAGTCAGCAGTCCGCAGCACAGCGCCCGAAGGAGAACCGCCGCCGTGGCCATGCAGTTCTACGCCTCGCCCGAGCAGATCATGCGCGACCGCTCCGAGCTGGCCCGCAAGGGCATCGCCCGGGGCCGCAGCGCGGTGGTCCTGAGCTACGAGGGCGGGGTGCTCTTCGTCGCGGAGAACCTGTCCAGCACCCTGCACAAGGTCAGTGAGATCTACGACCGGATCGGCTTCGCCGCGGTGGGCCGGTACAACGAGTTCGAGAACCTGCGCCGGGCCGGGGTGCGGATGGCCGACCTGAACGGCCTGAGCTACGACCGGCGGGACGTGACCGGGCTGGGTCTGGCGAACGCGTTCGCGCAGACGCTGGGCGCGATCTTCACGGAGCAGTCGAAGCCGTTCGAGGTGGAGATCTGCGTGGCCGAGGTGGGTGCCACGCCGGACGACGACTCGCTCTACCGGCTGACGTACGACGGGTCGGTCAACGACGAGCCGGGTCGGATGGCGATGGGCGGTCAGGCCGAGGCGATCACCGGGGTGCTGAAGAACGAGCACCGGCCGGAGATGTCGCTGTCGGAGGCGGTCCGGGCGGCGGTCAAGGCGCTGAGCAGCGTCGGCGGCGAGGGCGGGGCGGCCCGCACGATCGCCGCCAACCAGCTCGAGGTGGCGGTCCTGGACCGGCGCCGGGTCGGCCGGACCTTCCGGCGGATCACCGGGGCGGCGCTGACGGCGCTGCTGGACGGGGACACGGGCGCGGACACCGCGCCGGCGCCGGGGCGGGCGAAGACCCCGACGGTGCCGACCGAGGAGGCGAAGAAGCCGACCACGTCGGCGGGCTCGGCGGACCTGGAGGGCCAGCCGCAGGAGGAGCAGCCCGGCGAATGACGCGGGCCGGATGCCGGGTTGCGGCCCGGTGCCCGAGGCTGTGATCGCGTCCGGCCCGCCGTGGTGGCGGCATCGCCGGGCTGGCGTCAGGTGCGGGCCAGCGCGGTCGGGCGTCAGCGGTGCGGCTTCAGCGGCGTCCACCAGGCGCGGTTGTCGCGGTACCAGTCGACGGTCGCGGCCAACCCGGCGTCAAGGTCGACCGCAGGGATCCAGCCCAGCTCGCGACGGGTGGTGCTGGTGTCCAGCGCGTACCGCCGGTCGTGGCCCTTGCGGTCGGCGACCGGGCGGACGCGGTCCCAGCCGGCGCCGCAGGCGGCGAGCAGCCGGGCGGTCAGGTCGCGGTTGGTGAGTTCGGCGCCGGCGCCGAGGTGGTAGACGCGGCCGGCCCGGCCGCGGGTCTGGGCGAGCGCGATGCCGTGGCAGTGGTCGTCGACGTGCAGCCAGTCGCGGACGTTGCCGCCGTCGCCGTAGAGGGGCACGTCGTGCCCGTCGAGCAGGTGGGTGACGAAGAGCGGGATGATCTTCTCGGGGTACTGGTAGGGGCCGTAGGTGTTGGCGCCGCGGGTGATGACCACGTCGAGGCCGTGGGTGCGGTGGTAGGCGAGGGCGAGCAGGTCGCCGCCGGCCTTGCTGGCCGAGTAGGGGGAGTTGGGGTCGAGCCGGGCCTGTTCGGTCCAGGCGCCGGTGGTGATGGAGCCGTAGACCTCGTCGGTGGAGACCTGCACGTACCGGCGGACGCCGTGGCGCAGGGCGGCGTCGAGCAGGGTCTGGGTGCCGACCACGTTGGTGGTGATGAAGTCGGCGGCGCCGGTGATGGAGCGGTCCACGTGGGATTCGGCGGCGAAGTGCACGACGTGGTCGTGGCCGGCCACGGTGGCGTCGACCAGGGCGGCGTCGCGGATGTCGCCGTGGACGACGTGTAGCCGAGGGTCGGCGCGGACGGGGTCGAGGGCGCCCTCGGTGGCGGCGTAGGTGTACGCGTCGAGGACGGTGACGGTGGCCCCGGCGAGGTCCGGTTCGGCGCCGGTGAGCAGCCGCCGGACGTACGCCGAGCCGATGAAGCCGGCGCCGCCGGTGACGAGGATCCGCACGGCTGGGACCGTACCCGGCGGTGGGCGGCGCGGGCGCCGGGAATGCCGTGGCGGGTACGAACGAGACCGCTGGGTTGAGCGCTGCCCATCTGGGGCCTCGGGCGGCTAATGTCACATCATGGAGCGGCGAATCTTCGGCCTCGAGACCGAGTACGGCGTCACCTGCACCTATCGCGGGCAGCGCCGGCTGTCCCCCGACGAGGTCGCGCGGTACCTGTTCCGGCGGGTGGTGTCGTGGGGCCGGTCGAGCAACGTGTTCCTGCGCAACGGGGCCCGCCTCTATCTGGACGTGGGCTCGCATCCGGAGTACGCGACGCCGGAGTGCGACTCGGTGACCGATCTGGTGGCGCACGACCGGGCCGGGGAGCGGATCCTGGAGGGGCTGCTCGTCGACGCGGAGAAGCGGCTGCACGACGAGGGCATCGCTGGTGAGATCTACCTGTTCAAGAACAACACCGATTCGGCCGGCAACTCGTACGGCTGCCACGAGAACTACCTGGTGTCCCGGCACGGGGAGTTCGGCCGGCTCGCCGACGTGCTGATCCCGTTCCTGGTCACCCGCCAGTTGATCTGCGGGGCGGGGAAGGTGCTGCAGACGCCGCGTGGGGCGGTCTACTGCCTGTCGCAGCGGGCCGAGCACATCTGGGAGGGCGTCTCCTCGGCGACCACCCGGAGCCGGCCGATCATCAACACCCGGGACGAGCCGCACGCGGACGCGGAGCGCTACCGCCGGCTGCACGTCATCGTCGGCGACTCGAACATGAACGAGGTCACCACGCTGCTGAAGGTCGGCACGGCCGACATCGTGCTGCGGATGATCGAGGCCGGGGTGGTGATGCGGGACCTGACGCTGGAGAACCCGATCCGGGCGATCCGCGAGGTGTCGCACGACATCACCGGCCGGCGCAAGGTGCGGCTGGCCTCCGGCAAGGAGGTCTCCGCGCTGGAGATCCAGCAGGAATACCTGGCCAAGGCGACCGAGTTCGTGGAGCGTCGGGGCGGGGACCAGACCGCGAAGCGGGTGGTGGACCTGTGGGCGCGGGTGCTGCGGGCGGTGGAGACCGGTGACCTGGACCCGGTGGCCCGGGAGATCGACTGGGTGACGAAGCTGAAGCTGATCGAGCGGTACCAGCGCAAGCACGACCTGCCGCTGTCGCACCCGCGGGTGGCCCAGATGGACCTGGCGTACCACGACCTGCGCCGGGGGCGGGGCCTGTACGGGCTGCTGGAGCGGCGCGGCGAGGTGGACCGGGTGGCGACCGATCCGGAGATCTTCGAGGCGAAGGAGACCCCGCCGCAGACCACCCGGGCGCGGCTGCGGGGCGAGTTCATCCGGCACGCCCAGGAGAAGCGGCGGGACTTCACCGTCGACTGGGTGCACCTGAAGCTGAACGACCAGGCGCAGCGGACGGTGCTGTGCAAGGACCCGTTCCGGGCGTACGACGAGCGGGTGGAGCGGCTGATCGCCAGCATGTGACGGTGGGTGGCGGCCGGTGCCCCGGTACCGGCCGCCCCCGGTACGCTGGCGGGGCGATGAACACTTCCGAACCCTCCGGCCGCGGCGGCGGCGCGAATCCGGGCCGCGACAGCGGCACCGAGAAGCTCAACTGGATCGACCGGCGCCGGGAGAAGATCCGCGCCGAGATCGAGCGGAACCGCCGCGGTGAGCACAGGGTGCCGACCTGGGTGCTGGCGGTGACGCTGATCATCATCGTGGGCGTCTGGCTGGCGTTGATCTTCTTCGCCGGCTGAGCCGGCCCGGTCCTGTCGGGGGTCGGCGCCAGCCTTCTGCCCGACGCGGGCACCGGTTCCGCCGGTCCCGTCCGTCGACGGAGGAGGCGCGGGTGTCGCGACGCAGCGCCGGGAGCGGACCGCCGGTGCTGTCGCGTCGGGCGGTGAGCCGGGCCACCCTGGCCCGGCAGTTCCTGCTCGACCGGACGGAGTTGCCGGCCCTCGACGTGGTGCGCCGGCTGGTCGGGTTGCAGGGCCAGGTGCCGACCGCACCGTACCTGGGGTTGTGGTCGCGGGTGGGTGGGTTCCGCCGCGACGACCTGACGGGGTTGCTGATGCGGCGGCAGGTGGTGCGGGCCACCACCGTGCGCGGCACCCTGCACGTGACCGCGGCGGACGACTACCGCTGGCTGCGTCCGCTGCTGCAACCGTTGATGACTCGGCTGCAACGGCAGTTCATGGGCCGGGCCACCGAGGGCGTGGACCCGGCCGAGCTGGTGGCCCACGCCGCCGCGCTGCTGACCGGGGAGCCGCTGAGCCGGACCCGGCTGCGGGAGCTGCTGGCCCGGCGCTGGCCGGACCGGGACCGCAGCGCGCTGCTGCACTCGGTGCAGTATCTGCTGCCGCTGGTGCACCTGCCGCCGGCGGGCACCTGGGGCGGCCGGGTGGACGGCCCGTGCGCGCTGGCCGAAGAGTGGCTGCCCGGCCCGCCGGTTCCGGCCGATCCGGTCGTCCTGGTCCGCCGCTACCTGGGCGCGTTCGGGCCGGCGTCCGTCCGGGACGTACAGGCGTGGTCGGGGCTGACCCGGTTGGCCGAGGTGATCGCACCGATCCGGAGCGAGCTGCGGGTGTTCCGCGACGAGCAGGGGCGGGAGCTGTTCGATCTCCCCAACGCGGAGCGGCCCGACCCGGACATGCCGGCTCCGCCACGCCTGCTGCCGGAGTACGACAACCTCCTGCTGGCCCACGCCGACCGTACCCGGGTGCTCGGCGACGAGGAGCGCCGACGGGTGATCACCCCGGCGGTGGCCGCCACGGTGCTGGTGGACGGGTTCGTGGCCGGCACCTGGACGATCGACCGGCAGGGCCCGGCGGCGACGCTGCTGGTGCGGCCGTTCGGTCCGCTCGGCGCCGCCGACCGGGAGGCGCTGGTGGCGGAGGCCGGACGCCTGCTCACCTTCGCCTGCCCGGACCAGCCGGACCGGGTGGTGCGGATCGACTGAGCTGGGTTGACGCAATCCGGCGCGCATGGTCGTCTATGCATCCGTCCGGTGCTACATGATCGACGAGGGGAGCGTGACCTCATGGCACACCTCGACCTGGGCGTCGACGAGCGGGAGCACCCGGGCATCCAGGGGTTGATCCGGTTCCGCCCGGAGACCGGCGGACCGCTCACCGCGCTGGCCGAGGTGCTGCTGCACGCGCCGCATCCGACCCTGTCGGCCGGGGAGCGGGAGCTGATCGCGGCGTACGTGTCGGGGCTGAACGACTGCGGGTTCTGCCGGGCGTCACACTCGGCGACGGCGGCGGCCCAGCTGCCGGCGGGCGAGTCGCTGGTCGAGCAGGTGCGCGCCAATCCGGAGACCGCCCCGATCGACGGCAGGTTGCGGGCGTTGCTGCGGATCGCCGCGGCCGTGCAGCGCGGCGGGCGGGCGGTCACCGCCGAGCTGGTCGAGGCGGCCCGGGCGGAGGGCGCGACCGACCTGGAGCTGCACGACACGGTGCTGATCGCGGCCGCCTTCTGCATGTTCAACCGCTATGTCGACGGGCTCGGCGCGTTCACGCCGGAGGATCCGGAGGCCTACCGCCGGGCGGCCGGGTTCCTGGTCCGGCACGGCTACCTGGCCGGCTGAGCCGCCGGTCAGCCGGCGAGGGCCGCGGCGTGGCGGCCGGCGGCGGCCGCGGCCAGGAAGTAGGCGTGGTCGGCGTCCAGGCCGCGGCCCATCGTGGACAGCCCCACCGGGCTGGCCCGCAGCGCCGCGTCCAGGCCGTCGCCGGGCACGGTGACGATCCGGTGCCGGTCGGCGAGGGGTGCCAGGGCCGCCGCCACCTCGGCGGCGAGGGCGGGGTCGAGGCCGTCCGGCACGACCAGGTCCGCCGGGGCCAGGGCCACCCGGCCGTACGCGGTGAGGCTGTGGTGGGAGACGCCGCGGTGCCGGGGCCGGGGGTCGGCGTCGGAGACGCGCAGCGAGCCGACCGGGCGCCCGCCCAGCGTGGCGACCGCGTTCACCGCCTCGCCCACGGCCACCCCGGAGAAGCCCCAGCGGGTGCCGGTGCCCAGGTTGCCGGGCCCCTGGGCGACGATCGCGACGTCGGCGCGGAGCACGTGCCGGGCGGCGAGCAGGCCGCTGTGCAGGGTGCTGGCCTCCAGGTCACCGCCGAACGCCTGACCGACGGTGATCGTGCCGACCAGGTGGTCGGCGAGCCCGGCGAGGGTGCGGGAGAACCAGGCCGGCAGCGCCCCGCCCTCGGTGAGCAGGTACGCCACCCGGGCGTGCGGGGCGTCGGCGTGGACGCCGGCGAGGATCGCCGGCAGGGCGGAGTGCAGGTCGGCGGTGACCACGGGCATCCCGTCGAGGCCCTCTGCGGCGGCCAGCAGCGCGTGGTGCGGGCTGGCCTCCTCGTCGACGCCGAGCAGGATCGGCTGCAGCGGGGTGTAGCGGGCCTTGACCAGGTGGCCGGCCTCGCGGGTGTCGGCGGCCTGCGGCGGGTCGGCGGGGAGCCGGTCGGGCAGGGCGACGACCAGCGCGTACCCGCCGGTGCCGAGTCCCATCAGCAGGGCTCCGGCGTTGAGCAGCACCCGGTCACCGGGCTGGGGGTCGCCGACCAGCGCCGGGTACGCCAGGGCCCGCATCCGGCCGCCGTCGGGCAGGTCGACGTCCAGTTCCGCCGCGCCGGCCCACCGCCGCCGTACCGCCGTGACCGTGCCGGACCGCCATCGCACCATGTCCGGCACGTTATCGGCCGGCGGCCGGTTGGGGCGCGGCCGGGTCGCCCGGCGCGGCTCAGAACGTGTCGCTCTGCCGGTCCACCGGCCGATCGCCCTCGTCCTGGGTCCGCCGGGCCTGCCCGCGGTCGGTGCCGGGCATCGACCGGGTGGGGTCGAGGAAGACGTACCCGATCTCCGGGTAGTGCTCGGTCAGCCGCCGCTCGGCCTCGTCGGCGGCGGCCTCGATGTCGGCGCCGGTGGCGTCGTTGTGGAAGTCGACCTTGGCGGCGACCAGGATGTCGTCCGGCCCGAGCACCATGGTCATCAGGGTCTCGACCCGGTCCACCGTCGGCAGCGCGGCCAGCTCCTCCTCGATCCGCCGGTGCACCCGCTCCGACACGGCGCGGCCCACCAGCAGCGAGACGTTGCTCTTGGCCAGGATGGTGGCGACCGCCAGCAGCAGCGCGCCGATCAGGATCGAGGCGATGCCGTCGTAGAGCTCCTCGCCGGTGATCTCGGACAGGGCGAGTCCGACCGCCGCGATCAGCAGGCCGACCAGGGCGGCGCAGTCCTCCATGAAGACCGCCTTGACGGTGGTGTCGGCGGTCAGCCGCAGGTAGCGGCCCGGGGTGGCCCGCCAGCGGCGGGACTCGCGGCGGACCTGCCGGACCGCCCGGGCCAGGGAGATCGACTCGATCACGAAGGAGATCGCCAGCACGATGTAGGAGGCCAGGTAGTCGCCGGTGTGCTCGTGCACGACGATGGTGGTGACGCCGTGGGTGATGGCGAAGCCGGCGCCGACGACGAAGGTGAACAGCGCGGCGAGGAACGCCCAGACGTAGCTCTCCTTGCCGTACCCGAACGGGTGCCGGGTGTCCGCCGGGCGTGCCCCGCGCCGCAGCGCCAGGTAGAGCAGCACCTCGGTGGTGGTGTCGGCGACCGAGTGGGCGGCCTCCGAGAGCATCGCCGCCGAGCCGGAGATCAGGCCGGCGACCAGCTTGGCGACCGCGATGGCGAGGTTCGCCGCGCCGGCCACCACGACGGTGCTGACGCTCTCGGACTTGACTTCCCCTTCCGACATGCGCTCACCCTATGGCCGGTCCGGGTGCTTCGCCGGGAGAGCGGAATCGCCCGTCGGCCGGGTGGCGCGGGGTGGTCTCCGGCGATTCCTGACGCACAACGCGCCCGCGTGGGTGCATGCCCACGCCGCACGGGCTGCTAGCGTTCACACGTGTCGCGGACCCGTACCGAACGCCTGGTCAACCTGGTGATCTGTCTGCTTTCCACGCGACGGTTCCTGACCGCCGCGCAGATCGCCGCGACCGTGCCCGGCTACGAGCACGATCCGGATGACGCCAAGGACCACGAGGCGTTCCAGCGCAAGTTCGAGCGGGACAAGGCGGAGCTGCGGGAGCTGGGGGTGCCGCTGGAGACCGGGACGGCCAGCGTCTTCGACGCCGAGCCCGGCTACCGGATCGCCCACCGCGAGTACGCCCTGCCCGACATCCCCCTGGAGCCGGACGAGGCCGCCGCCGTGGGCATCGCCGCCCGGCTGTGGCAGCACGCCGGCCTGGCCGCCGCCGCCTCGTCGGGGCTGGCGAAGCTGCGGGCCGCCGGCATCGACGTCGACCCGCAGGCTACCCTGGGCCTGGAGCCGATGGTCACGGTCGACCCGGCGTTCGCCCCGCTGACCGCCGCCGCCCGGGACCGCCGGGAGGTCAACTTCGACTACCGGGTGCCCGACCGGGACGCCCCGACCCGCCGCCGGCTCCAGCCGTGGGGCGTGGTCTGCTGGCGCGGCCGCTGGTACGTGGTCGGGCACGACCTGGACCGGGAGGCCACCCGCTGCTTCCGCCTCTCCCGGGTGGTGGGCGCCGTCCGGACGACCGGCCAGCCGGGGGCGTACGAGCCGCCCGCCGGGGTGGACCTGATCAGCCACGTCGCCCGCTGGTCCGGGCCGGTGGAGCGGACCGGGCGGGCGACCGTGCTGGTGGCGCCGGGCCGGGCCGCCGGGCTGCGCCGCTGGGCGGTGGAGAGCAGCTCCGGGCCGGACGGCGACCGGCTGGTCCTGCCGTACGCGGACGCCGACTACCTGGCCGGCCAGCTGACCGGGTACGGCCCGGACGTGCGCGTGCTGGACCCGCCGGAGGTGCGCGAGGCGGTCATCCAGCGGCTGAAGGAGGTCGCCGCCCGGCACGACGAGCTGGCGGTGGCCGGGGGTGCCCGGTGACCCGCCCGGCGGCCCGGGCCGGCCGCGCCTCGGCGGACCGGCTCGCCCGGCTGCTCAACCTGGTGCCCTACCTGCTCGCCCGCCCCGGCATCGAGCTCGCCGAGGCGGCCGGGGACCTCGGGGTGACCGAGCGTCAGCTGCGCGAGGACCTGGAGCTGCTCTGGGTGTGCGGGCTGCCCGGCTACGGCCCGGGTGACCTGATCGACATGGCGTTCGACGGCGACCGGGTGACCATCACCTACGACGCCGGGATCGACCGGCCGCTGCGGCTCACCCCGGACGAGGCGCTCGCCCTGGTGGTGGCGCTGCGGATGCTCGCCGAGACGCCGGGGGTGGCCAACCGGGAGGCGGTCGAGCGGGCCCTCGCCAAGATCGAGGGCGCGGCCGGTGACCTGGCCGGCGCCCCGGTGGAGGTGCGGCTGCCCGGCGACACCGCCCGGGCTCGGGAGCTGCGCGCCGCCGTGGAGCGCGGCCGGGCGTTGCGGATCACCTACTACACGGCCGCCCGGGACGAGACCACCGAGCGGACCATCGACCCGCTGCGGATGCTGATGGTCGGCGGCCGGGCGTACGTGGAGGCGTGGTGCCGGCGGGCCGAGGCGGTCCGGCTGTTCCGGGCCGACCGGATCGACGCCGTCACCGAGCTGGCCGAGGCGGCGGTGGTGCCGCCGCAGGCGCGCCCGCACGACCTCAGCGACGGGGTGTTCCGACCCTCGCCGGACCTGCCGCTGATCACCCTGCGGATCGGCCGGGGGGAGCGGTGGATCACCGAGTACTACCCGTGTGAGCGGGTCGAGGCCGACGGCGAGCAGTGGCTGGTGTCGCTGCGCGTCACCGACCTGGGCTGGGCCCGCCGGTTCGTGCTCGGGTTGGGCCCGGAGGTGACCGTGCTGGCCCCGGCCGAGCTGGCCGAGCAGGTCCGCGCCCAGGCGGTCGCCGCGCTCGACGCGTACGCGACGCCGATCGACCGCGCCGACCCGGCGGTGGCCGGCCTCACCCAGTAGGCTGACCGCCGTGGTGACGTGGATCGTGCTCGGGGTCGTGCTGTTCGCGCTCGTCGTGCTGGCCCTGGCGGTCCGGCCGGTGCTGGCGCGGCTGCCCCGGCTGCGCCGGGCGGCGCTGGCGCTGCAACGTCGCCAGGCCGACGCCCTGGCGTTGCAGTCCGCGGCCGAGGCGCTGCAGGACCGGGCCGCGGCGCTGCAGGAGCGCTCGGCTGTCACGCAGGAACGGCTGGCGTTGATCAAGGCCAGGCGCGGAAAGTGATCGACACCGGTCGGTGCGGCGCGCGGTAGCTGCGCGTTCTCCGCCGGATCCGCGCACGATTGCGCCCCCGTGGGTGGTTGACGGGACACTGCGGGTTGGCCGAGACTTCACCGACCAGGCCCGCAACCGGGGGCCCGGCGGGGTGGCATCCCCCTTCGACGCACGTACGATGGGCTGCGACCACCCCTCACCACACTGAGCGACTGGAGCTTCCCATGGGTGCCCTCAAGCCGTGGCACATCGCCGTACTCGTGGTCGTGCTGATCCTGCTCTTCGGCGCGAAGCGGCTCCCCGACGCGGCCCGTTCGCTGGGCCGCTCGCTGCGGATCATCAAGGCCGAGACCAAGAGCCTGCACGATGACGACCGTGACCTGGCCGAGAAGGCCGACGCGCAGACCGGCTACCAGCCGCTCCCGCCGCAGCCCGCGCAGCAGCCGCAGCAGCAGTACGCGCCGCAGCCGCAGCAGCCGGTCGACCCGGTGCAGCGCGTCCGCGACAACTGACCGGAGGGCCCACCACCGTGGCCTTCGGGTTGAAGAAGCGCGGCCCGAGCGACTTCGAGCGGGCCGCCGACGGCTCGATGACGCTCATGGAGCACATCCGTGAGCTGCGCAGCCGGTTGTTCCGCGCGTCGCTGGCGATCGTCGCCGGCCTGATCGCCGGCTTCTGGCTCGCCGACCCGGTCTTCCTGCTGCTCAAGCGGCCATACTGCCGGCTGCCCGACACGACGGACGCGCTGGGGCAGTGCCAGGACCTGCTGGCCCTGGCACCGACGACCGGGTTCGTGCTGAAGCTGAAGCTGGCGCTCTGGCTCGGCCTGATCATCGGCGGCCCGGTCTGGCTCTACCAGCTCTGGGCGTTCATCGCGCCGGGTCTGCACCGGCACGAACGCAAGTGGGCGTACGTCTTCGTGTCGATCGCCGCGCCGCTCTTCGCGGCCGGCGCGGTGCTGGCCTACTTCGTGGTCGACAAGGGCCTGGGGTTCCTGATGGATTCCGGGGTGGGCGGGCTGTCCAACCAGTTCGAGGTCAGCGCCTACATCGGGTTCGTCACCAACATGATCCTGCTGTTCGGGGTGGCGTTCGAGTTCCCGCTGATCCTGCTCATGCTGAACTTCACCGGGGTGGCCAGCGCGCGGCGCCTGCTGAGCTGGTGGCGTGTGGTGATCTTCGTGTCGTTCGCGTTCGCCGCGATCGCCACGCCGGACCCGGGCCCGTTCGGCATGACGCTGCTGGCCACCGCGCTCTCCCTGCTCTACTTCGTCGCGGTCGGGGTGGCCTTCCTCAACGACAAGCGACGCGGCCGGGGCCGGGAGATCTACTCGGACCTCGCCGACGACGAGGTGTCGCCGCTGGACCTGTCCGTCGAGCCGGTCGAGGGCGCCGGGCGGATCGAGGCGACGGCGCCGATCGGGGCGCCCGAGCCGATCGCCGCCCCGACGCCGATCGAGCGCCGCTACGACGACATGACCTGACCGGTCGTCGCCAACAGCGTCATTGGAACGCCGTCCCCGTTCGGGGGCGGCGTTCCGCGTACCAGGGGTGAGAGCATGGCCAGCAGGCGGACCCGCGGCGGCGGGGTCCGGCCGGGTTCGACCGGATTCCGGGTTTCCCGGCGGGCAGTCGTCGGCGCATACTGTCGCCCGTGCCCGCCGACCCGTCGCCGAGCCGCCCCGACCTCCCGTCGGCGCTGCGGTTCCTGACCGAACTGATCGCCTGGGTGGCCACCCCGTGGGCGCTCGCCGCGCACTCCGTCGCGCTGGCGGTCGCGTCGGTGGTGGTGCTGATCGGCCTGCCCACCCTGTTCGCCACTCCGGGCGACAAGAAGCAGGTGATCCTGCCGGTGCCCGCGGTGGCCACGATCGCGCTGGTGCTGCTGCAACTGGTCGCCGCCGCGGCCTCGTCCTGGGCGGCGTGGCCGCCGCCGGTGGCCGTGGCGGTGACCGCGCTGGCCCTGGTCACGCTCGTCACCGAGCTGCCCCGCTGGCGGCGGCTCGCCCCGCTCGGCCGGGACGGCCGTCCGGCCCGCCGGGTGGCCTGAGCCCGCCCGCCGGGCCCGCCTCAGGCCACCCGGCGGGCGCTGCCCTCCTCCGGCGCCGGCACGGCGTCCGGGTGCAGGATCGCCGCGATGGCCTCGGCGCCGTCGACCAGGCGCGGCCCGGCCCGCACGATCAGCCCGTCGGCGTCCACCGCCCACACCTGCGCGCCGGGGAAGTGCGGGGCCACCGACTCGGCCTGCGCAGCGGCCCCGTCCAGGTGGAAGCCGCACGGGGCGACGAGCACGACCTCCGGCCGGGCGGCGCGCAGGGCGGCCCAGGTGGTCGCCGTGGAGCGGGCCCCGGGGTGGGTGGCCACCGGATCGCCGCCGGCCACCCGGACCAGGTCCGGGATCCAGTGCCCGGCGCCGAACGGCGGGTCGATCCACTCGACCACCGCGACCCGTGGCCGCGGCCGGCCGGCCACCGCCGCGCCGACCGCCGCGAGTCGCGCCCGCAGACCGTCCACCAGGGCCTCCGCCCGATCCGGTACGCGGGCCGCCGCACCCACGTCGAGGATGGTGCCCAGCACGTCGTCCAGGGTGTACGGGTCGAGCGACAGCACCTCCGCCCGGCAGCCCAGGTGGTCCACGGCGTCCGCCACGCGTCCGGAGGGCAGCGCGCAGACCCGGCACAGGTCCTGGGTGAGGATCAGGTCGGGGTCCAGCCCGGCCAGGGCGCCGGCGTGCAGGGTGTACAGGTCCGCCCCGGCGGCCAACTGCGCCTTGACGTACGCGTCGATCTCGCCGGGACTCATGCCGCGGGTGTCCCGGCCGCCGACCACGACGGCGACCCCCGACCGGTAACCGGCCGGCACCTCGCACTCGAAGGTGACCCCGACCAGGTCGTCCCCGAGGCCCAGGGCGTAGACGATCTCGGTGGCGGACGGGAGCAGGGACACCAGGCGCATCCCGCCATCCTGCCCGTCCCCGGCGCGCCGGCCGCGCCGCCCCCGCAGTTCGTCGATCCCGGCATCCGACCCGGGGCCCGGCGATAGTCTGAGGCGGCGCCGGACCCGTGGCCGGACGCGCGTCTGGCTTCGCAGCCCATGGGGTGGCCGCCCGTGCCGGGCCTGCGGTGCGACGTCCCTCTCCGGGAGGCGTGTGCGGTGTCCGATCCGATCGAGGCGTTCACGGAACTCGCCCGTCGACCCCCGGAACGGCTGCTGAACGCCGGCCGCGGGGAGCCGGGATGAAGGACAACCTGGTCCGCGTCCTGGACGGCAACGTCTTCGTGCTCAGCGATGACAACGGCGACATCGAGGCGACCGTCGCCAACCCGGTCGGCTTCTTCGACTTCGACACCCGTTTCCTGTCGCGGTGGCGGCTCAGCCTGGACGGCGAACGGCTGAACGCGCTCTCCATCGCTGAGCGGGACCTTGTCACGCTGCGCTTCTTCCTGGTGCCGGGAGCGCCGACGCACTACGTGGACGCGAAGTCGTCGGTGATCCGGGAGCGTTCGATCACGGGCGGGCTGTTCGAGGAGCGGCTGACCGTGTTCAACCACGACCACGAGCCGGTGGAGTTCACCGTACGGCTCGACGTGGCGAGCGACTTCTCCCCCATCGGGACGGTGGGTCAGGAGCGCACCCCGCTGGGCCAGCTCTATCAACGGGTCGAGGAAGGCGGGCTGCGGCTCGGTTACCGACGTGACCGGTTCCAGCGCGAGACGGTGGTCCGGAGCAGCGAGCCGGCACGCGTCGACGAGCAGGGCCTGACGTACACCGTCCGGGTGGCCCCCAAGGAAAGCTGGACGACGACCCTGCGGGTGCAGCCGCTGGTGCTGCGCCCGGACGGCCGGGAGGCGCGGGAGCGGTTGGATCGGCGGCCCCGGCGCAGCGCCGCCGAACGGCAGCGCGACCTCATGGTGTGGCTGGACCGGGCGCCCACGCTGAGCTGCGACTGGAACGTGCTGAACGCCACCTATCGGCGCAGCCTGGTGGACCTGGCGGCGCTGCGCTACTCGCCGCTGACCCTGCCGGACGAGGTCATGCCCGCCGCCGGCCTGCCCTGGGCCGCCACCATCACCGGCCGGGACAGCATCCTCACCAGCTTCGAGGCGCTGCCGGTGGCCGCGGAGCTGGCCTCCGCGACCATCCGGATGCTCGGCATCGACCAGGGTGCGGTGCTCGACGACTTCCGGGACGAGGAACCCGGCAAGATCCTGCACGAGTTCCGCTACGGGGAACTGGTGGCCTTCGAGGAGCGCCCGGCGTCCCCGTACTACGGCAGCGCCGACGCCACACCGCTCTACGTGATCCTGCTCGACGAGTACGAGCGGTGGACCGGCGACGCGGGCCTCGTCCGGGAGTTCGAGGGAGAGGCGCGCGCGGCGCTGAACTGGATCGACGAGTACGGCGACATCCTCGGCGACGGCTACGTTCGGTACCGGCGGCGCAACGAGCGGACCGGGATCGAGAATCAGAGCTGGAAGGACTCGCCGGGGGCGATCTGCTATGCGGACGGCCGGCTGCCCGGCCCGCCCTTGGCGACCTGCGAGCTTCAGGGGTACGCCTACGACGCGAAGCTGCGCGGGGCGCGGCTGGCCCGGGAGATCTGGGGCGACCCGGCGTACGCCGAGCAGCTGGAACGGGACGCCGCAGCGCTGCGGGAGCGCTTCAACCGCGACTTCTGGATCGCCGACCGGGGCTACTACGCGCTCGCCCTGGACGGCGACGGCCGGCAGGTCGACGCGCTCGCCTCCAACATGGGCCACCTGCTGTGGAGCGGCATCGTCCCGGAATCCCGGGCGGCGCAGGTGGTGAACCACCTGATGGGTCCTCGGCTCTTCTCCGGCTGGGGCGTGCGCACCTTCGCCGAGGGCCAGGAGCGGTACAACCCGCTCGGCTACCACCTCGGCGCGGTGTGGCCGTTCGACAACGCGCTGATCGCCTGGGGACTGCGCCGGTACGGCTTCGCCGAGGAGGCCGGCCGAATCGCCGAGGCGGTCATCGAGGCGTCCGGGTACTTCGAGGGCCGGCTGCCGGAGGCGTTCGCCGGCTATCCCCGGGAGCTGACCCGCTACCCGGTGCTCTACCCGACGGCGAACAGTCCGCAGGCGACGGCCACCGGCGCGCCGCTCCTGCTGCTGCGGGTCCTGCTGGGCCTGGAACCCGCCGGGGAGCACCTGCTGATGACGCCCCGGGTGCCGGTCCGCTTCGGCCGGATGGAACTGCTGGACGTCCCGGGTCGGTGGGGCCGGATCGACGTGATCGGCAGTGGGCTGGCCCGCGCCGCCGGTTGACCAGGGCGGGCGGTGAGCCTGACCACGCGGCGCGCCGGGCGGGTTGGCGGCGGATTTCGGACGGTCTAGCGTTCCGCCGGGGCCGTCCGCCCCGCTCAGAACCGTCTCGCCGGGAGGACACCGCCCATGCGCGCCACCGTGATTCACGGCCCGAACGACATCCGGGTCGAGGAGGTGCCGGACGCCGCCGTCCGTACGCCGGGCGACGCCGTCGTCCGCGTCCTGCAGGCCTGCATCTGCGGCAGCGACCTGTGGGCGTACCGGGGGGTGGCCCAGCGGCAGCCGGGGCAGCGGATCGGGCACGAGTTCCTCGGCGTCGTCGAGGCCGTCGGCGCCGAGGTCGGCTCGGTGCGGGTGGGCGACCTGGTGGTGGCCCCGTTCGTCTGGTCCGACGGCGTCTGCGACTTCTGCCGGGAGGGGCTGCACACCTCCTGCCCGCAGGGCGGCTTCTGGGGCGAGCCCGGCTCCGACGGTGGCCAGGGTGAGGCGGTCCGCGTTCCGCACGCCGACGGCACGCTGGTCAAGCTGCCCGCCGCGGCGGCCGGCGACGAGCGGCTGCTCACCGCCCTGCTGGCCCTGTCCGACGTGATGTCCACCGGGCACCACGCCGCCCTCGCCGCCCGGGTCCGCCCCGGCGCCACCGTCGCGGTCGTCGGTGACGGCGCGGTCGGCCTCTGCGGGGTGCTCGCCGCGAAGCGGCTCGGCGCCGAGCAGATCATCGCGCTCGGCCGGCACACCGCCCGCACCGACATCGCCCGCTCCTTCGGCGCGACCGACGTGATCGCCGAGCGGGGTGACGCGGCGGTCGCCGCGGTCCGGGAGCTGACCAAGGGCCAGGGCGCGCACGCGGTGCTGGAGGCGGTGGGCACCGAGGAGTCGATGCGTACCGCGATCTCCATCGCCCGCGACGGCGGCACCGTCGGCTACGTCGGCGTCCCGCACGGCGGCAGTGCGGGGGTCGACATCCGCCAGATGTTCAACCGGAACGTGGCCCTCGGCGGCGGCGTCGCGCCGGCCCGGGCGTACATCCCGGAGCTGCTCGCGGACGTCCTCGACGGGACGATCGACCCGTCCCCGGTCTTCGACCGGTCGGTGACCCTCGACGGGGTGCCGGACGGCTACCGGGCGATGGACGAGCGCACCGCACTGAAGGTGCGCATCACCTTCTGACCTCGCCGGCCGCGGCGGGCGAGCGCCGGTCGGGTCATCCGGTCCGGCGCGTGGTTGGATGGCGGGGTGCAGCTCACCGTGACAGACGTGCCGGACCGGGAGCGGTTCGAGGCGCGGGACGACACCGGGGCGCTGGCCGGTCTCGTCACCTATCAGCTGACCGGCAACATCATCGCCTACACCCACACCGAGGTCGACCCGGCGTTCGAGGGCAAGGGCGTCGGCTCGACGCTGGCCCGCGCGGTGATGGACGACGCGCGGGCCAAGGGGCGGACGGTGGTGCCGATCTGCCCCTTCCTCAGCAAGTGGCTGGAGAAGCACCCCGAGTACGAGCCGATCCTGGCCCGATCGACCCGCAAGCTCAAGTGACTCGGGACGGCTCGCCGGGCACCCGCTCGTAGGAGCGCCGTTCGGCGATGTCGCGGAGCCGGTCCATGGCATCCCAC
The DNA here is from genome assembly GCF_030518795.1 of Micromonospora sp. NBRC 110009. Taxonomy (NCBI): domain Bacteria; kingdom Bacillati; phylum Actinomycetota; class Actinomycetes; order Micromonosporales; family Micromonosporaceae; genus Micromonospora; species Micromonospora soli. Next base: position 5,142,077 of record NZ_CP130427.1, read on the forward strand.
ACGTCGGCGAAGCGGGTGTAGAGCGGGGCCGGGCCGAGGCGCAGCCGGTCGGGGGCGCGGTAGTCGCCGACCACCCGGCCCGCGCCGCTCAGCGCCCGGGAGATCCGCAGCGCCTCCGGGTGGTGCAGGCAGACGTGGCTGCCCCGCCGGTCCGGGTCGCGCGGGGAGGCCACGCGGAAGCCGTACGGGGTGAGCCAGGCGTCGGCGAGGGTCACGATCGCCTCGCCCAGCCGCCGCCCCTTGTCCCGTACCCGGTCGATGCCCGCCTCGGCGAGCACGTCGAGCGCCGGGTCGAGGGCGGCCATGCCGAGAACCGGCGGGGTGCCGACCTGGAACCGGTCCAGCTGCGGGGCCGGGTCGTAGCCGGGGCCCATGGCGAACTGGTCCCGCTGCCCGAACCAGCCCCAGATCGGCTGCCGCAGCCGCTCCTGCAGCTCCCGCCGGACGTAGAGGAAGGCCGGCGCGCCGGGACCGCCGCTGAGGTACTTGTAGGTGCAGCCGACGGCCAGGTCGACGCCGGTGGCGGCCAGCTCGATCGGCACCGAGCCCACGGCGTGCGACAGGTCCCACAGCACGTACGCCCCGACGCTCCGGGCGGCCTCGTTGACCGCGGCCAGGTCCAGCAGCGCCCCGCACCGGTACGACACCGCGGAGAGCACCACCAGGGCCACGTCCTCGTCGAGGGCCGCCCGCAGCGTGGCCAGGTCCAGCCCCTCGTCGAGGTCGGAGGGGAGCGCCCGGAGGGTGAGCCCGCGCGCCTCGGCGAGCCCCTGGAGGATGTACCGGTCGGTGGGGAAGTCCTCGGCGTCGACCAGGATGGTGCGCCGTTTCCCGGCCGCGTCCAGCGCGGCGGCGGCGAGCTTGTAGAGGTTCACCGAGGTGGAGTCGGAGACCACCACCTCGCCGGGCCGCGCGCCGAGGGCGTGCGCGGCGAGGCGGTCACCGATCCGGCGGGCCCACTCGATCCAGCTGGGCCAGCCGCGGACGAGCTGGTCGCCCCAGCCCTCGCGGACCAGCCGGGCGAGGTGGTCCGGGGTGGCCGCCGGCAGGCGCCCGAGGGAGTTGCCGTCGAGGTAGATCAGGTCGTGGTCGGCGATGACGAACCGGTCCCGCAGGTCGGCGAGGGGATCGGCGGCGTCGATCTCCTTGAACAGGTGCCGGGGAAACTCGTCGGCCACGCGCACTCCTCACCCTCCGCGCCGGCCCCCGCCCAGGTCGGGGCGGGAGCGGACGGGATCGAGGCTAGGCAGTCGTTCCGCACCGGCGACGGGTGCCGCCGTCGCCTCTCAGGGGATGGAACCGGCTACTCAGGTCGTCGTCGCGGCGGACGCGCCCGCGCCGCGTTGATTCCGGAGGCCGCACATCCTGGTGAGCGGCGCGGGTCGTGCCGTACGGTGCTCGCCGTGACCGCGCACGATCATGTCCCGTCCGGCCCCGTCGCCGTGCTCGCCAACCCGACCGCCGGGCGGGGCCGGCACCGGGGGCTGCTGCCCCTGCTGCTGGCGCGGCTGGAGCGGGCCGGCCGGCCGGTCCGGCTGCTCGCGGCGGGTAACCCGGCGGAGGCCGAGGCGGCCTGCCGGGCGGCGGTCGCCGACGGCGCCGGCGCGCTCGTCGCGGTGGGCGGGGACGGCACGGTGCACCGGGCGTTGCAGGCCGTGGCCGGCACCAGCGTGCCGTTCGGCCCGGTACCGGCCGGCACCGGCAACGACTTCGCCGTTGAGACCGGCTTCCCGGCCGACCCCGTCGCGGCGGTCGAGGTGATCGTCGAGGCGCTGCGCGCCGGGCGTAGCCACCCGGTCGACCTGGCCCGGCTGACCACCGCCGACGGGGGCGACCGCTGGTACGGGGCGGTGCTGGCGGCCGGCTTCGACGCGATCGTCAACGAGCGGGCCAACCGGATGCGCTGGCCGCGCGGCCCGCGCCGCTACGATCTGGCCATCCTGGTCGAGCTGGCCCGGCTGCGGCCGCGCCGCTACCGGCTGCGCCTGGACGGCGCGGAGCACGAGCTGGACGCGGTGCTGGTGGCGGTCGGCAACACGCCCAGCTACGGCGGCGGGATGCGGATCTGCCCGGACGCCGACCCGAGCGACGGGCTGCTCGACGTGGTGGTCGGCGGGCGGATCAACCGCCGCACCTTGATCCGGGTCAAGCCCCGCATCTACCAGGGCACCCACGTCACCCACCCGCTGGTGCGCAGCTACCGGGCCCGCACCGTGGAGCTGGACGCGGCCGGGATCACCACGTACGTCGACGGGGAGCGGGCGTTCGACCTGCCGGTGCGGATCACCGCGGTGCCGGCGGCGGTGCGGCTGCTGCGCTGACCAGTTCCTCCCCGCCGGCCTCGACCGGGGAGTCGGGCGCGGCCGGGGCCGGGGCACCGGCCCGGACCGCGCCGATGCTCGCCGCGACGACCAGCCCGATCGCCAGGACCTCCAGCGGGTGCAGTTGCTGACCGAGGACCAGCCAGCCGGCCAGCGCGGCGATCGCCGGCCCGAGGCTCATCAGCACCGCGAAGGTAGCGGTGGGCAGCCGCCGCAGCGCCAGCAGCTCCAGGGTGTAGGGCAGCACCGAGGCGAGCAGGGCCAGGCCGGTGCCGAGGCCGAGCACCGCCGGGTGCCACAGCCGGGTGCCCGAGCCGATCAGCCCGACCGGCAGGGTGAGCAGGGCGGCCACCGTCAACGCCAGGGCCAGCCCGTCGGCGCGGGGGAAGCGCCCGCCCACCCGCGCCGAGCAGACGATGTAGGCGGCCCACATCGTCCCCGCCGCCAGCGCCAGGCCGGCGCCGACCGGGTCGAGCCGGTCGAAGCCGCCCTGGCCGAGCAGTGCCACCCCGGCCAGCGCGAGGAGCGCCCAGCACCAGGCGGCGAGCCGCCGGGCGGTGACCACCGACAGCGCCAGCGGCCCGAGCACCTCCAGGGTGACCGCCGGCCCGAGCGGGATCCGCTCGATGGCCTGGTAGAAGATCGAGTTCATCCCGGCCAGGGCCAGCCCGAAGGCGAGCACGGCGGCCCAGTCGGCGCGGCCGTGACCGCGCAGCCGGGGCCGGCACACGGCCAGCATCAGCAGCGCGCCGATGGTCAGCCGCAGCGTCACCGCCCCGGCCACCCCGGTCCGCGGGAACAGCAGCGCGGCGACCGCCGAGCCGAACTGCACCGACAGCGCCCCGCCGAGCACCAGCCCGACGGCCCCGAGGTGGCCGCGGGAGAGCCGCCCGGGGCGGCGCGGGGTGGCGGAGCGGTCGGTCGTCATGACGGTGACGGTAGCTGCGCAGGTCGCGGCCGGTTCCGCCGGGCGGGGTCGGGCCGGCCGGGCCGTCGAGGCCGGTCCGCCGGGCCGATCCGGGTTGGTCAGGCGCGCAGCGCCAGGTCGAGCACCGCGCCCAGGCCGTTCGCCTGGCCGGCGTCGGCGCAGGGCAGCACCAGCACGGCGCAGCCGGCCCGCACCGCGCCCGCGTCGGCCGGCGTGTCGCCCACCATCAGCGCCTGCTCCGGGTCGACCCCGAGCATCCCGCACGCCCGCCAGAAGATCCCCGGGTCCGGCTTGCAGCGCCCGACCTCGTACGACAGCGCGTACGCGTCGACCAGCCCGTCCAGCCCCCAGGCGGCGAAGAGCGGCCGGATGTCGAAGCCGATGTTGCTGACCACGGCCACCTTCACCCCGGCCTGGCGAAGCGCCTTGAGCACCGCCTCGGTGTCCGGGTACGGCACCCAGCCCTCGGGGACGAGCAGCCGCTCGTAGAGCGCGTCGGCGAGCCCGTCGATGCCCGCGTCGACCGTCTCCGCCAGCCCGGTGTACGCGCCGCGGTGGGCGTGCGGGTAGAGGTCACGGTCGGCCCACAGCTCGGCCAGCCGGGGCGGCACCCGGGCCGGCGACGGGCCGCCCGCCCGGCCGGCGGTGAGCAGCCGGTCGGCCAGCGAGGTGGCCCGGACCCGGTCCAGCTCCACCCCGCACGTCGCCGCGGCGGCGAGCACCCACTCGAGCGGGTCCTCCACCTGGGCCAGGGTGCCGTGGAAGTCGAAGAGCACCGCCTCCACCGGCCGGCGGGACGGGCTCGGGCGGTCGGCGTCGTCGGCGCCGCTCGAGACGTGGGGCGGTTCGGCATGGTCCGGCACGTCGTGCACCCTACCGACCCGCTCCGACCGCCCTGCCGGATGGCCTTGGCCGGTGGCCGTCCGCCGTACCGATTAATCTTGAGGGCATGTCGAGCCCCGCCGAGCGGTACGCCGCGGCGCGCCGCCGGGCCGCGCAGGCCTCCGCCTTCCCGGCCCTGGACGAATTCGCCCGAGACCTGGGGTTCGACCTCGACGACTTCCAGCGCGAGGCGTGCGAGGCCCTGGAGCGGGGCAGCGGGGTCCTGGTGTGCGCTCCCACGGGCGCCGGCAAGACCGTGGTCGGCGAGTTCGCCGTACACCTCGCCCTGCGCGGCCGGCCGGGGCAACCGGCGGCCGCCGGCGGCGAGGGGCCGACCACCCGGCGCAAGTGCTTCTACACCACGCCGATCAAGGCGCTGTCGAACCAGAAGTACCACGACCTGGTGGACCGGTACGGCGCCGAGCAGGTCGGCCTGCTCACCGGCGACAACGCGATCAACGGCGACGCGCCCGTGGTGGTGATGACCACCGAGGTGCTGCGCAACATGCTCTACGCCGGCTCGGCCACCCTGGAGGGCCTGGCCTACGTGGTGATGGACGAGGTGCACTACCTCGCCGACCGGTTCCGGGGCGGGGTCTGGGAAGAGGTGATCATCCACCTGCCCGCCTCGGTCACCCTGGTCTCCCTGTCGGCCACCGTCTCCAACGCCGAGGAGTTCGCCGACTGGCTGGTCACCGTGCGGGGCGAGACCGCGGTGGTGGTCAGCGAGCACCGGCCGGTGCCGCTGTGGCAGCACATGCTCGTGGGCAAGCGGATGTTCGACCTGTTCCACGACGCCGACGCCGCGCGCAAGCACGACGTGCACCCGGAGCTGCTGCGCTACACCCGGGACACCGTGCGCCGGCTGGAGCTGGGGGAGGGGCGCAGCGCCGGCCCCGGCGCCGGGCGGCGCGGCCCGCGCTGGCGGGGCCCGATGCGCCCCGACATCGTCGACCGGCTCGACCGGGAGGGGCTGCTCCCGGCGATCCTGTTCATCTTCAGCCGGGCCGGCTGCGACGCGGCCGTGCAGCAGTGCCTCGCCGCCGGGCTGCGGCTGACCTCTTCGGAGGAGCGCGCGGAGATCCGCCGCGTGGTGGAGTCCCGGGTGACCGCGATCCCCGGCGAGGACCTCTCCGTGCTCGGCTACTGGGAGTGGCTCGACGGCCTCGAGCGGGGGCTGGCCGCCCACCACGCCGGCATGCTGCCGGCGTTCAAGGAGGTCGTCGAGGAGCTGTTCGTCCGCGGCCTGGTCAAGGCGGTCTTCGCCACCGAGACCCTGGCGCTGGGCATCAACATGCCGGCCCGCTGCGTGGTGCTGGAGCGCCTGGTCAAGTTCAACGGCGAGGCGCACGTCGACCTCACCCCGGGCGAATACACCCAGCTCACCGGGCGCGCCGGCCGGCGGGGCATCGACATCGAGGGGCACGCGGTCGTGGTCTGGTCACCGGAGACCGACCCGCGGCACGTGGCCGGCCTCGCCTCCACCCGCACCTACCCGCTGCGGTCCAGCTTCCGGCCGTCCTACAACATGGCGGTCAACCTGGTCGGCACGGTCGGCGCGGAGCCGGCCCGGGCCCTGCTGGAGTCGTCCTTCGCGCAGTTCCAGGCGGACCGGTCGGTCGTCGGCCTGGCCCGGCAGGTGCAGCGCAACACCGAGACCATCGAGGCGTACGGGGTGGAGGCGGCGTGCCACCACGGCGACTTCGACGAGTACTTCGCGCTGCGGGTCGCCATCGCCGACCGGGAGCGCGCCATCGCCCGGCAGGGGCAGACCCAGCGGAAGGCCGCCGCCATCGCCTCCCTGGAGCGGCTGCGGGTCGGCGACGTGATCCGGGTGCCGTCCGGCCGGCGGGCCGGCCTGGCGGTGGTGCTCGACCCGGCCACCGGTGGTTTCGGCGAGCCCCGCCCGTTGGTGCTCACCCAGGACCGCTGGGCCGGTCGGGTCAGCCCCGGCGACTTCACCACCCCGGCCGAGGTGCTCACCCGGATCCGGGTGCCCAAGCACTTCAACCACCGCTCCCCGGGCGCCCGGCGCGACCTGGCCGCGGCGGTCAGCGGCACCGGGCTGGACCGGCACGGCGGGCGGCGGGGCGGGCGCTCCCGACAGGCCGTCGGCGAGGACCACCGGCTCAGCCAGCTCCGCACCGAGCTGCGCCAGCACCCCTGCCACGCCTGCCCGGAGCGGGAGGAGCACGCCCGCTGGGCGGAGCGGCGCCGCCGGCTGGAGCGCGACACCGAGGAGCTGCGCCAGCGGGTCGCGGGCCGGACCGGCTCGCTGGCCCGGACCTTCGACCGGATCGTGGCGCTGCTGACCGCACGCGGCTACCTCTCCGCCGACGGGGAGGTCACCGACGCCGGCCGGATGCTCGGCCGGATCTGGACCGAGGCGGACCTGCTGGTCGCCGAGTGCCTGCGGCGCAAGGTGTGGGACGGGCTCTCCCCGGCCGAGCTGGCCGCCGCGGTCTCCGTGGTGGTCTTCGAGGCGCGCCGGGACGTCGACGAGCGGGCCTCCGTGCCCCGCGGCGCGGTCGTCGACGCGGTGGACGAGACGCTGAAGCTGTGGAGCGACATCGAGGCGGACGAGGCCTCTCGCGGACTGGCCGTCACCCGGGAGCCCGACCTCGGCTTCGCCTGGCCGATCTACCGCTGGGCGCGCGGCGAGGCCCTGGCCAAGGTGCTCGCCAGCGGTCACCAGATCGACGGCGAGATGCCCGCCGGGGACTTCGTCCGCTGGGCCCGGCAGGTGGTCGACCTGCTCGGCCAGCTCGCCGACTCCGGCGGCGCGTCGGCGGAGCTGCGCGCCACCGCCCGGCAGGCCATCGCGGCGGTCAACCGGGGCGTCCTGGCCTATCACGCCGCCGCCTGATCATCACCTTGCGTCACCGTTTGCGGCGAATCGACGCATCGCACAGTCACCGCGAAAGTACCCCCGAATTTGCCCGGCGGTACTGTTGCGCCTGCACAAGTAACTCCCCGATCATGGCTCGGGTGCCCTTTGCAGAGTGCCGGTAGCAATGGGGGGACGGCCGCGATGGCGGAAATCAATCACTTTGAGTACGGGTGGATCACGCCCGCGCTGAGCTATGCCCTGTCCGTGCTGGGCTCGTTCCTTGGACTGATCCTCGCCGGGCGGATCCGTACCGCCCGCAGCACGGGCCAGCGGGTCTGGTGGGGTCTGCTCGCCGCGTGGGCGATCGGTGGTACGGCGATCTGGGCGATGCACTTCATGGCGATGCTCGGGTTCGCCGTCGCCGGCACCCGGATCCGCTACGACGTGCCGATCACCGCGGCCAGCACGTTGATCGCCGTGCTGGCGGTCGGCATCGGGCTGGCCATCGTCGGCACCGGCCGCCTCAGCGCGTTCCGGCTCCTCGCCGGCGGTGTGTTCACCGGTGCCGGGGTAGTTGCCATGCACTACACCGGCATGGCCGCGATGCGGCTGGACGGCACCTTGTCCTACGACCGCACCCGGGTCGGCCTGTCGGTGCTCATCGCCGTGGTGGCCGCCACCGTGGCGCTCTGGCTGTCGATGACGGTCCGCCGGGCGCTGGCCATCGTCGCGTCGGCGCTGCTGATGGGGGTCGCCGTCAACGGGATGCACTTCACCGGGATGAGCGCCCTCTCGGTGCACCTGCACGAGCGGCGCGGCGAGCTGGGTGGCACCGAGGTCAGCGGCCTGCTGGTGCCGATCATCCTCGCGGTGATCTTCGGCGTGGTCGGGCTGGTCTACGCGCTGCTCGCCGCGCCCACCGATGAGGACCGGGCCGGCGCGGCGTACCTGGAAGCGCGGTGGGACGCCGCGGCGACGCCCGAGCCGGCCCCGGACCCGGTGGGCCTGCGTGGTCGGTCCACCCTGGGGCAACCGGGCACGCCGTTTCCGTCCCGGCGGGGCGACGTCGGCCGCTGACCCGGCCCGACGCTTCGGGGGCGGTGGCCCGAGCGACCGCCGCCCCGGCCGAGCACCGTCAGGACCGGTCGGCCAGCGCGTCGACCAGGCGGCGGCACGAGCCGGCGAGGTTCCACCGCTGCGCCAACTCCAGCAGTCGGTCCGGGTCCGCCGGCGCGGTCGGCAGTGCGGTCGCCAGCTCCGGCAGCGGCACGTCGGTGGCGACCTGGACCACCTTCGGCGCGACGGCCAGGTAGTCCCGGGCCGCCGCCAGCTTGCTGCGCAGCCCCGGGGCGAAGCCGGACTCCCCGTCGTCCAGCGCGGCGAGGATGCCGTCCAGCCCGCCGTACCGCTCGATCAGCCGGGCAGCGGTCTTCTCGCCCACCCCGGGCACCCCGGGGAGGCCGTCACTCGGGTCGCCGCGCAGGGCGGCGAAGTCGGCGTACCGGTCGGCGGGGACCCCGTAGCGGGCCCGGACCGCGGCGTCGTCGCAGTCGTCCAGCTTCGACACGCCGCGCCCGACGTAGAGCAGCCGCACCTGGCGGGCGTCGTCGACGAGCTGGAACAGGTCGCGGTCGCCGGAGACCACCTCGGCCGGGCCGGGCTGGGTCACCGAGAGGGTGCCGAGCACGTCGTCGGCCTCGTAGCCGGTCGCGCCGACGGCGGTGACGCCGAGCGCGTCGAGGACCTCGAGGATCATCGGCACCTGGGGGGAGAGGGTGTCGGGGACCACCTCGCCGCCCTCCGGCGCCACCCGGTGCGCCTTGTACGACGGCAGCAGCTCCACCCGCCAGGCCGGCCGCCAGTCGAAGTCGAGGGCGCAGACCATCCGGTCCGGCCGCCGGGTGCGGACGAGCTGGGCGAGCATGTCGAGGAAGCCGCGGACGGCGTTGACCGGTTGGCCGTCGTCCGTCTTCGCCGCCGACTCCGGAATGCCGAAGTAGGCGCGGAAGTAGAGGCTGGGGGAGTCGATCAGCAGGATCGGGGGTTGCTGGGCCACCTCGACAGCCTGGCACAGCGATGTGACGAGGTGGGGGACCGGTGACCGGTGCCGTCGGACGTCAGCCGCGGTCCTGGCGGTAGAGGACTTCCTTGCGGGCCAGCCGCTGCACCGCGTAGCTGGCGCCGAGGAGGACGAACGCGAGCACCACCTCGACCCAGGCCAGGGCCCCGTTGGCGACGGTCAGGCCGAGCAGCAGCAGCGCCAGCCCGACCACCGCGAGGACGCCGGCCCACAACAGCCGGCGACGTCGTGCCGACGCCCGGTCCGGGCCACTGTCCGCCACCGTCCCTCCCTCCCGGAGCCTGCCACCCGCCAGGCTATCGGCGCGGGCCGCCCGCCGGACCGATAACCGGCGGGTGGCCCGGCGCGCTCCCCGGCAGACTGGGCGGCATGGCGTTCGTACCCGGCCTGACGCTCTGCCGGCGCTTCCACGACGAGGTGGTCGCCCCGCTGCTCGCCGGGCGGCTGCCCGGCCTCCGGTACGCCGCCGGCCTGCTCGATGGGGGCTCGGAACTGCTCGGGCTGGACACCCCGCGCTCCACCGACCACGACTGGGGACCGCGTACCCAGCTCTTCGTCGCTGATCCCGCCGACGTCGCGCCCACCCGGGCGGTCCTGGACGCCGGCCTGCCGGGGGAGTTCCTCGGCTGGCCGACCCGGTTCGCCGGCGGTCCGGACGTCCGGCTCGGGGTGGTCCGGGCGGACGGCGACCGGCACGGGGTGAGCGTCGACGAGCTGAGCGGGTGGCTGCGTGAGCGGCTGGCCTGTGACCCGCGCGCCGGGATGGGGGTGCCGGACTGGCTCTCCGCGCCGACCCAGCGGCTGGCCGAGCTGACCGGCGGGGCGGTCTTCCACGACGGGCTCGACGGCGCGCTCACCGCCGTCCGGGCGGCGCTGGCGTGGTATCCGGACGATGTCTGGCGGCACGTGCTGGCGGCCGGATGGCAGCGCGTCGGCCAGACCGAGCACCTGGTCGGCCGGTGCGCCGAGGTCGGCGACGAGCTGGGCAGCCGGGTGGTGGCCGGCGTGCTGGCCCGGGACCTGATGCGGCTGGGCCTGCTGCTGCACCGGCGCTGGCCGCCGTACGCGAAGTGGCTCGGCACCGTCTTCGCCGCCCTGCCGGCGGCGGGGTCGGTGGTCGACGCGCTGCGCGACGCGATCGGGCCCGGTGACTGGCCGGCCCGGGAGGCCGGGCTGGTGCGGGCCCTGGAGACGGTCGCGGCGTGGACCAACCAGACCGGGCTGGCCGCGCGGGTCGATCCCGGCGTCCGGCCGTTCCACGACCGGCCGTTCCTGGTCCTGCGCGCGGAACGGTTCGTCGCCGCGCTGCGGGCCGCCATCACCGACCCGGACCTGCGCGACCGCCCGCCGCTCGGCGGGGTCGACCAGTACCTGGACAACGTCGACGTGCTCACCCGCCCGGAGCGGGTCCGCCGGGTCGCCGGGGCGGTGCTGCCGGACTGACCGTCCGGGTCAGCCGACCGGCGCGGCGCGGCGCGGCTCCGCCGGCTCGTCGCCCCGCAGGTCGGTGAGGTCGCGCAGCCCGCGCACGGGGGACAGCAGCAGCGCCAGCGGCGCCAGCACCGTGGCCGCGGCGAACGCGAACAGGGTGACCCGGGCGCCGGCCAGGCCGGCGAGGGCGCCGGCCGCCAGCCCGCCGACCGGGATCGCCCCCCACGAGACGAAGCGGACCGTGGCCATCACCCGGGACAGCAGCTCCGGCGGGCTGGCGGTCTGCCGGTAGGTGCGGGTGGTCACGCTGAGCACCACCACGCCCCCGGCGAAGACGACGTTGCCGGCGGCGAACGCGAGGTACGCGGGCCACCCGACGCCCAGCGGCACCAGGAACGCGCCGGCGACCGCCACCAGGCTGGCGACCACCAGGGACCGGGCGGTGCCCCACCGGCCGGTGATCCAGGGCGTCAGGGTGGCCCCGACCAGCGATCCGACGCCCTCGACGGCGAGCAGCAGACCGACCAGGGCGGCCGGGGTGTGCAGCTCACGGACCAGGTAGAGCGGGTAGACCGCCAACTGCGCCCCGCAGACGAAGTTCACCGCGGTGGCCGTCCACATCGTCGGGCCCATCACGCGGTGGCGGGTGACGTACCGCCAACCCTCGCCGATCATGGCGCGCACCGGCGGCCACCGGTCGGGGGCGTCGACCCGCCGGGCCGGCAGCGTCCGCAGCAGCGCCGCGGAGACCAGGTAGCTGGCCGCGTCCACCAGCACGGCGGGCACCGCGCCGAGCGCCTGCACCGCGAGGCCGCCGAGGGACGGGCCGCTGAGCTGGGTGCCGGCGTGCGTGGCCGAGGTGAGGCTGTTGCGGGCGTGCAGCTGCTCGCGGCTGACGATGGCCGGCAGGAAGGTGGCGTTGGCGACGTCGAAGAGCACGTTGGCGAAGCTGACCACGAGGGCCACGACGACCAGCTGGGCGACGGTCAGCCAGTCCCACCACCAGGTGAGCGGGATGGACGCCACCGCGACCGCCCGGGCCAGGTCGGCGCCGATCTGGGCGCCGCGCAGCGGCAGCCGCTGGACGATCACCCCGGCGGGCAGCCCGATCACCAGCCAGGCGACGTAGCTGGCGGCGGCGATCAGGCCCATCTCGAACGCGGACGCGTCCAGCACGGTCAGCGCGGTGAGCGGGAGCGCCACCGCGCCGACCGCCGACCCCACCTGGCTGGTCGTGCCGGCGGTCCACCAGCGCCAGAACACCCCGGCCCCCTGTCCGACGGACATGCCGCCAACCCCCGATCCGAGCCAGTGAGTTCCAATCTGAAACGGACTATAGTCGAGGCGGCCGGTCGAGCGGGAGGTGGGATGTGCGGCGTGCGGAGCTCGGGGACGCCGACTGCGGCATCGCCCAGGCGCTGGGCGTGCTCGGCGACTGGTGGACCTTCCTGATCGTCCGGGAGATCGCCGGCGGCACTACCCGGTTCGACGCCCTCCAGCGGGAGCTGGGCGTCAGCCGGCGGGCACTCACCGAACGACTCGGCGGCCTCGTCGAGCACGGGGTGCTGCGCCGCCAGCCCTACTCGGCGCACCCGCCGCGCCACGACTACCTGCTCACCGGCAAGGGGGAGGCGCTGCTGCCGGTGCTGGTCGCGCTCCAGGACTGGGGCACCCGGCACGTGATGGGTGACGGTGCGCTCACCGCCACCGCCGGCGCCGACTCCGCCGAGGCGCGCCGGGTGCACCACCTGGTCGGCCGGCGCGTGCCGGCGATGACGCTGCGCCGGCACGACGGCGGGGCGGAGCCGCCCGCGGTGCCCGGCCGGTGGACCGTCCTCTACCTGTTCCCGGGCGCGTTCGCCCCGGAGGCCCAGGGCCTGCCGCCGGGCTGGGCGGAGATCCCCGGCGCCGTCGGGTGCACCCTCGAATCCCGCACGTACGCCGACCGGCACGAGCGCTTCCGTGCCGCCGGCGCCGAGGTGCGCGGGGTGAGCACCCAGCGCCCGGACCAGCTGGCCGCCTTCGCCGCGCACGCCCGGCTGCCGTACCCGCTGCTGTCCGACGTGGACGCGCGGCTCGCGGCCGGCCTGCTGCTGCCCACCTTCCGGGCCGGCGGGGTGGACCGGTTCAAGCGGCTGACCCTGCTGGTCGACCCGGAGGCCGTGGTGCGGTCGGTGCAGTTCCCGGTGACCGACCCGGCCGGCTCGGTCGACGAGATGCTCATCGAGGTACGCCGCCGGGCGGGGGCCACCGCGGGGCGGTGACGTCGGGGCCGGGGTCGGCCGAGGCATGAGTGCGCTGTCGCCGGGTAGGCGGGCTGGGCAGCCGAGAATCGAGCCGGTACGGGGGTGACCCGGGGATGAAGGTACGAAGCTCCCTTCGCGCGCTGAAGCGGAAGGCCAACTCGATCGTGGTACGCCGTCGGGGCAAGCTCTTCGTGATCAACAAGGCCGATCCACGGCAGAAGGCCCGCCAGGGCTGAGCCGGCCGTGGCGGACATCCTGATCACCGGCGCGGGCACCGGCCTGGGGCGGGGCACCGCGCTCGGGCTGGCCCGGGCGGGCCACCACGTCATCGCCGGGTGCGAGAACTGGCCGCAGGTACGGCAGGTGCGCGCCGAGGCCGCCCGGGCGGACCTGATCCTCGACGTGATCAAGCTCGACGTGACCGCCGAGGCGGACCGGACGTACGCGCTGCGCCACCAGGTGGACATCCTGGTGCTCAACGCCGGGGTCCAGGAGGCGGGCGCTGTGGTGGAGATCCCCATGGGGCGGGTCCGCCGGTCCTTCGAGGTCAACGTCTTCGGTCACCTGCACCTCGTCCAGGGCTTCGCGCCCCAGTTGCTGCGGCGGGGCGCCGGCAAGGTGGTCTGGGTGTCGTCGGCCGTCGGCGTCCGCACCCGTCCATGGTTCGGCGTGTACGCCGCGACCAAGCACGCCATCGAGGCGCTGGCCTGGGCCATGCGGGACGAACTGGGGCCGCGCGGGGTGCAGGTGGCCACCATCAACCCCGGGCCCTACCGGACCGGGTACAACGACACCGGGGCGGAAACGATGTTCCAGTGGTGGGACGAGTCGACGACCCTGCTGGACCGCCCGGACTTCGCCGACTACCTGGAGAACCAGCGCGACCCGCAGGAGATGGTCGACGAGATGGTGCGGGTGATCCCCGCCGCGCACCACCCGTTCCGGACCGTCCGTCCCGAGGAGCTTCGGCACGGCTTGCAGGAGTTCGAGGCCGAGGTCTGGAACGCCACCACGTGACCGCCCGGAACCCTACGGCCGGGAAGGGAGTGGCCGGTCGGCGGCGGTAAGCAGCCGGGCGGCCGCGAACCGGAGCAGGGGACCGTAGATCCGGGCCGAGTCGGCCAGCGCCGAGAAGTGCGAGGAGGCGTTGTCCGCCTGGTAGTGGGTGGCGATGGGCACCTGGTCGATCGGCCGCCCGGCCCGGGCCGCGCGGAGCAGCACGTTCATCTCGTACTCGAACCGCTCGCCGGGGATCGATCCGAGCCAGTCCAGCAGGCCGGCCGGGTACGCCCGCAGCCCGGTCTGGGTGTCGCGCACCCGGCAGCCGGTGGCGAGGCGGAACACGGCCGCGGTCAGCGCGTTCCCCGCCCGGCTGCGCAGCGGCACGTCACCCTCGAACCGGCGTACCCCGAGCACGATGCCGGGGGTGTCGCGCAGCCGCTCGGCGACCCGGAGCACGTCGGCGGCGCGGTGCTGGCCGTCGGCGTCCACGCACACCACGTCCCGTCCGGGGTGGCGGGTGGCGACGTGGCGGAAGCCGGTCCGCAGCACCACCCCCTTGCCCCGGTTGACGCGGCGGCGCAGCACCGTGCAGCCGCGCTCACGCGCCGCCGCGAGGACGTCCGCCGCCGCCGGGCCGCTCCCGTCGTCCACCACGACGGGGTGCCAACCGGGCGCGGCCTCGGCCAGGTCGTCGACGAGGCGCAGCAGGTGCTTCCCCGGCTGGTACACCGGCATCAGAACGATCACCGAACCTCCCGCCCGTGGCTGCCGCCCGGCGGGGATCGCCGTCGGCGACCAGCCCCGTCCGTCGGCGCTGATCGACGACCGTCCTTACCCGGCGCGCCGGCGGGCCAATCACCGGCTCGGCCGGCGCCAGCCATTGAGGAGCCGGGCCGAGCGGGCGAGACCGCGTTCCCGGCGCAGCAGGTCCGCCGGGGTGTGGACGCCGAGGTAGCCCAGCCGGGCGGCGGCCCGGAACGACAGTTCCCGTCGCCCGGCCCGCCCCGCCGTGGGGTCCCCGGCCGGCACGTCGCGTAGCGCGGCGCCGGAGAGGCCGAGGACCTTGCCGGCGAGGAACCGCACCCGGGGCAGGTGCCAGGCGTGCGAGACGAGCCCGAGCGGTCGCGCGGGGCCAAACACGTGGTCGGCGAGCAGGCCGTCCTCGACCGTGTGCACGAGGTTCTGCAGGGTGGTGCGGGACCGGGTCTCCGCGTGCAGGCCCGCGTACCGGTCGAGGCCGGCGGCGCTGGCCCGGGCCAGCATCAGCTCGCCCTCGTGGCAGCCCGCGGGCGGGCCCGCGGTCTCCGGGGCGGCGTGCGGCCACCCTCCGGTGAGGACGATCCGGGGCGCGGCGGCCCGCCGGAACTCGGCCTCGTGCGCGGTCACGTACGCGACGGCCGCGTCCACCCGGGCCGCGCTCTCCGCGGTGAGCAGGTAGTCGCCCGCCTCCCGGACGATGCCCCGGCCGAACACCAGCAGCACGGTGGCCGTCGGTGGCGTCACGCCTCGCCCCCCTTCGTCCGGGCAAACGGTACGCCGCCGGTCAGTCCTCGGCCGGCGGCCAGGGCGGCTCGCCGACTCCGGTGACGCGCACCCCGCCCCAGGGGTCGACCTCGGCCAGCCGGGCACGGGTGACCCGGTCGCCGACGCGTACCTGCACGTCGCGGCGACCGGAGCGGAGCAGCCGGACCGCCCGCGGCTCCGGCTCGATCCGCCCCGCCCAGTGGTAGCGGCCGTCGACCGGCTCCCACCGCCCGGTGACGTGCAGTTGCACCGGCGTGTCGCCGATCCACGCCGGGCCGTGGTAGCTCACCGGTCGATCCGTTCGTGCGCCCGGGCCAGCTCGTGGGGCAGGTCGGCGCCGCGCCGGACACCCTCGATGCCGCTCCACAGCAGGGTGGTCAGGTAGTCGGTGAGCGCGGCCCGGCGGATCGGCTGGCCGTGCGTGGTCCACCAGTCGCCGACCGCCTGCACGAACCCGACCAGCCCGTACGCCCACGGCTCGGCGGGACCGGCGTCGAGCCCGAGCGCGCGCAGCCGGTCGCCGATCACCCGGGCCAGCCCGGCGGCGACCTGGCGGCTGGTGCCGGCGACGACCTGGTGGATGCCGGGGTGGCCGGCCTGGTTCATGAGGAAGCGGTAGAGGGTCGGCTCCGACTCGACGACGCCGAGATACGCGTCGATGGTCGCCTCGACCAGGGCCCGCTCCTCGCGGACCCGTTCGATGGCCGGTGCGATGGTGTCGACGACCCGGGCCGCCACCACCTCGCTGACGGCGAGCCAGAGCTGCGCCTTGTCGGCGAAGTAGCGGTAGAGGACGGGTTTGCTGACCCCGGCGGTGGCGGCCACCTGGTCCATGTCGACCTGCGGGCCGTGCCGGAGCAACGCCTGCACGGCGGCCGCGATCAGCTCCTGCCGCCGCTGTTCGCGGTGGCCGGCCCAGCGGTCCCGGCGGCCGGGGCGCGGGGCGGCGGCGGGCTCGGAGGCATTGACATCGGTGGAGGTCGGTCGCATGCTACCACTCGTAACAGTTACCAGAAGTTACGTCAACAGGGAGGGGTCATGGAGGGGACGCCGGCCGGGTTCCCGCGCGAGGCGCTGGCCACCCGGTTGCTCACCGCCTCGGTGCACACCAGCTACGACCCCGCTGTGGAGATCGACTGGGCGGCGCCGCACCGGCCGGACGCCTACTGGCTGCCGCCGCACCGCAGCAGCCTCTACGGCACGCCGCTCTGGGCGGGGCTCAGCGAAGCGCAGCGCATCGAGCTGACCAAGCACGAGGTGGCCAGCGCCGCCAGCGCCGGGCTGTGGTTCGAGACGATCCTCATGCAGATGCTGATCCGGCACTACTACGACGCCGATCCGACCAGCCGGCACGCCCAGTACGCGCTCACCGAGGTCGCCGACGAGTGCCGGCACTCCATCATGTTCGGTCGGCTCATCGAGGCGACCGGCTGCCCGGTCTACCGCGCCGACCGGTTCGACCACCTGCTCGGCCGGTGGCTCAAGGCCACCGCGACCGGCCCGCAGATGTACGCCGCCATCCTGATCGCCGAGGAGGTCCTCGACGCGTTCCAACGGGAGATCATGGCCGACGAGTCGCTGCAGCCGCTGATCCGGATGGTGTCCCGGATCCACGTGGTCGAGGAGGCCCGGCACGTGCGCTTCGCCCGGGACGAGCTGGCCCGCCAGGTCGAGGCCGCCGGCCCGCTCGCGCTGAGCTACGCGCGGCTGGTGATCGGCCGCGCCGCGTGCGCCATCACCCGACGCCTGGTCCACCCGCGGGCGTACGCGGCGGTCGGCATCGCGCCCTCGGTCGGCCGGGCCGCAGCCCGGGCGAACCCGCACTGGCAGGCGACGCTGCGCTGGTCCGCGCACCGGGTCGCCGACCACCTCGCGGGCCTGGGCCTGCTGTCGGGGCCGGGGCGGTTGCTCTGGCTCCGCTCCGGCCTCATCCGGGGCTGACGCCGGCCGGCGGCGGCCCGACTCCCGGGCACGCGGTCGCTGGCGGCCGCCGCCGATCAGCGGGCCCGGCGCCCGCCGTACAGCCGCAGCGCGTTGCAGACGTCGAAGACCCCGGGCACGTCCCAGGCCAGTTCGCCGGCCGCGCGGCGGGTCTGCGCGTCGGCGACGCCGCCGGCGAGGATCACCACCCGGTTCTGCACGCTGACGGTGATCTGCTGCCGCCGGGTGGTCCAGTCGATGCTCAGCCGCTGGGCCACAAGGCCGGCGAGGCGCACGTCCTCGCCGTCGGGCTCGGGCCCGTCCCCGGCGAACGGAAAGTCGGGGTACGGCCAGGGCGTCACCATGCGGGCTCCTTCTCGTGGGTGGCGGGGCGTCCGGTCCGGGCCGGCGGAGGGGCGGGTTCAGTGCCGTCGGGGCGCGGCGGGGCGGGCCCGGGTCCCACCGGGCCGCTCAGCGCCCGGGTACGGCTGTCGAACACGGGGAACACCCCGTCCAGTCGCATGGTGTGCAGCACCGTCAACACGAACCGGGAGGGCGCCACCAGGCACAGCCGGCGTCCGTCCTGCCGGGCCTGCTGGCGGGCGCGGACCAACAGCCCGAGTCCGGCCGAGTCGAGCACCTCGACCTCGGCGAGGTCCACGAGCATCCGGTCGCCGAACGTGACGCTCTCCGCCAGCGCCCGGCGTACCGGGCCGACCAGGTCCGGCTCCTGGGCGGTCGGCTCGCCGCCGACCTCGTCCAGGTAGTCGATGTCGAGGCCGCCGTCGCCGTCCGGCCCGGTGCGGGCGCTGCACCGCGGGCAGTGGTGCGGACCGGAGGCGAACGGCGAGCGGACCCAGTCGTTGTCGAACACGAGCGTCCACACCACCTCGGCGTCGGGCAGCGTGCAGCCCGTGCCGGTGACGGTGTCGCCGCAGCCGTCGCAGATGAGGGTCATCAGGTTGTCCGCCGGTACGACCGTCACGGCGCCCCCGTCCGATCCGCGCGCGGGCCGGACGGCGGTTGGCCGCCCGGTCGGCCCGCGGTCACCACGGCGAGGACGACCGCGACGGCGGCGAACACGACCTGGACGATCAGCGCCAGGACCGCCGGCCCGCCCGGGCCGGTGCCGACCAGCCCGACGACGATGGCGCCGAGCAGCGCGGCGGCGACTCCGAGCGCGAGGGTCAGCCAGACCGGGGCGGCCTTCCGGCCCGGCAGGACCAGGCGGCCCACCGCCCCGACGGCGACTCCGACGACCACGGCCCCGACGAGGGTGCTGCCGTTCACCGCTGCCTCCTGCGTGCCGGGTGGTGAGCCGAGCCCGTCCGGGTGCCCGGTCCGGTGCCCACTCTGGCCAGGGCTCTTGGCGGTCGTCGCGCGGTTGCATGACAGTTGTGTGACAAAAACCGGGAACGCCTGACACGGTTGGGTGACGTGCTAGCGGCCGGGGATGATGCGGGGTATGACGGCCGTACTGGTGATCGAGGACGACGACCGGATCCGGCTCGCGCTGCTGCTGGCCCTCGAGGAGGAGGGCTACACGGCGTACGGGGTGGCCACCGCCGAGGAGGGGCTGCGGCGGCAGCGGGAGACCCCGGCGGACAACGTGCTGGTCGACCTCATGCTCCCCGGTCTCGACGGCTTCGAGTGCATCCGCCAGCTGCGCCGCGACGACGACGTTCCGATCGTGGTGGTCAGCGCCCGGGACGACACCCACGACATCGTCGCCGCGCTGGAGGCCGGCGCCGACGACTACGTGGTCAAGCCGGTGGCGATCAAGGAGCTGTCCGCGCGGCTGCGGGCCCTGCGCCGGCGCGGGCGGGCCGTCGCGGACGCCGTCCCGGCCCAGGTCTTCGGCGACCTGGAGATCAGCGCCGAGGCCGGCGAGGTGCGCCGGGCCGGCCACCCGGTCGCGGTCACCCGCACCGAGTTCCGGCTGCTGTGCGAGCTGGCCGAGCACGCCGGCCGGGTGCTCTCGCGCCAGCAGCTGCTGCGGCGGGTCTGGGGTTACGAGACCGGTGACGAGCGGCTGGTCGACGTGCACGTCGGCCGCCTGCGCCAGAAGATCGAGCCCGACCCGACCAACCCCCGGCACCTGGTCACCCTCCGGGGTCTCGGCTACAAGCTGCAACGATGACCCGCCTCGGACTGCGCGCCCGGGTCACCGCCGCGTTCGCCGTCGGCGCGCTGCTGCTCGCCCTCGCGATGGCGCTGTTCTCCTACGACCTGACCCGCCGGTCCCTGCTGGACGAGCGGGAACGCACCGCCGTCCGGGCCGCCTACTACGACGCCGCAGTGGTCCGCAGCGGGCTGGACACCGAGGACCCGGACGTCGTGGCGGTGCTGCGCGCGCTGGACACCGGCAGCACCCGGCGGCCCCTGCTGCACCTGCCCGACGGCTGGTACGCCCGCACCGCCGACATCGGCGCCGGCGCGGTCCCGGTCGAGCTGCAGCGCATGGTCGCGGCCGGGCAGCCGGGCGTGCAGCGGATCCGGGTCGACGGCCAGCCGACCCTGCTGGTCGGGGTGCCGCTCTCCGCCGGAGTGGGCTACTACGAGCTGACCTCGCTGCGCGAGGTCGAGGCGACCTTCCAGGTCGTCGGCCTGGCGCTGACCGCGGTGGCCATCATGGTCGCCGGGGCCGGCGCCGCCCTCGGCTGGTACGCGACCCGGCACAGCGTACGGCCGCTGACCGCGGTCGCCGACGCGGCGGAACGGATCGCCGCCGGTGACTTCGCCACCCGGCTCGACCCCACCACCGACCCGGACCTGACCCGGCTCTCCAGCTCGTTCAACCACATGGTCGACCAGTTGGTCCGCCGGATCGAGCGGGACCGCCGGTTCGCCGCCGACGTCAGCCACGAGCTGCGGTCCCCGCTGCAGACCCTGGCCGCCGCCGCCAGCGTGCTGACCCGCCGCGCCGGGCACCAGGACGAGCGCACGGCGACCGCCGCCGGGCTGGTCGTCGACGAGGTGGCCCGGTTCCAGCGGCTGGTGGACGACCTGATCCAGCTGGCGCGTACCGAGCAGCCGGCGCACCGCGAGCCGGTCGAGGTGGCCGCGCTGGCCCGGGCGGCCTGCCGGAGCCGGTCGCTGCCCGAGCACCTGGTCGAGGTGGTCGGCGACGCGCCGACCCAGTGGCACGTCGACCGGCGCCGGGTCGAGCAGACCCTGCTGAACCTGCTGGAGAACGCCGTCCGCTACGGCGGCGGGCCGGTCGGCGTCCGGCTGTCGCTGCGCGACGGCGGGGTCGGCGTGATCGACGTCGACGACGACGGCCCGGGGGTGCCGGAGGGCGACCGGGAGGCCATCTTCGACCGCTTCGTCCGAGGTCGGGCCGCGCACGCCCGCGCCGGCACCGACGGCACCGGCCTCGGGCTGGCCCTGGTGGCCCAGCACGCGGCCGCGCACGGCGGCCACGCGACGGTCCTCGACCGGGACCGGGGCGCCCGGTTCCGGGTCGAGCTGCCGGGGGCCCGCGGATGAGGTGCGCCCGCCTGCTGCCGGTGCTGGCCGTCGCCGTGCTGCTCGGCGGGTGCGGGGTGCCGGTCGACGACCAGCCGCGTCCGGTGCCGGCCCCGCCCGGCGGGTTTCCCAGCCCGACCGGCACGGCCACCGCCGACCCGGACGGCCGGGTGGACGAGACGCTCTGCTTCGTCCGCGCCGACGGGCTGGCGGCGGTCACCCGCCGGGTCGACGGTCTGCCGGGGGTGGACGCCCACCTGCAGCACCTGCTGGCCGGACCGGACGGCGCCGAGCGGGACCGCGGCCTGGCCAGCGCGCTGCCCGGGACCATCACGGTCGCCGGGGCCACCTCGACCGGCACTGTCGCGACGGTCGACGTCCGGCAGGCCGGCGAGGACACCGGCCGCAACGACGAGGTCCTCGCCTTCGGACAGATCGTCTGCACGCTGACCCAGCGCCCCGATGTGGACAGTGTCGCGTTCCAGCGCGACGGGCAGCCGCTGGAGGTGCCCCGGGCCGACGGGTCGCTGTCGTCGCTGCCGCTGACCGCCGCCGACTACCGGCCGCTGCTGCGGCGCTGACGCCGGCCCGGGCGTCCGGATGGCGGTCGCCCGGCAACCCGGTTGATTCGGGTCGGGGCGAGGTGCTTGCTTTCCGGCACCGCTGGCGGCCAGCGACGCCGAGGACGAACTGGCCGACTGGCTGGACGAGCGGGGCGTCGCGGCCGGCTGGGACCTGGCGCCCACCCTGGTGGCCGGCGGCGCCGATCCGGAGTGGCTGGCCCGGGTCGAGGCGGTGGTGGGGACGGCGCACCTGGAGACCGCGGTCGGGTGGCTCACGTACACCATCGACACCGAGCTGCTGATGCGGGAGATCGACGAGGCGGTCGGGCGGATC
Source organism: Micromonospora sp. NBRC 110009 (assembly GCF_030518795.1). NCBI lineage: Bacteria > Bacillati > Actinomycetota > Actinomycetes > Micromonosporales > Micromonosporaceae > Micromonospora > Micromonospora soli. The sequence goes on from NZ_CP130427.1 coordinate 5,163,606, forward strand.
TCCGGGCTGGTCGGTGCCGCCAAGCAGTACTCGCAGCTCGACCGCGCGCCCTACCAGGTGGTGGACGTGCACGAGCTGCTGGACGCCACGCTGGTGATGGTCAAGGCGAAGGTTCCGGGCGGGGTGCGCGTGGTCAAGGAGTACGACCGGTCGCTGCCGCCGATCGCCGCGTACGCGGCCGAACTGAAGCAGGTCTGGACCAACCTGATCGACAACGCGTTGAGCGCCATGGGTGGCACCGGCACCCTGGCCATCCGCACCGGCCGGGACGGGAACCAGGTCACGGTCGCGATCAGCGACACCGGGCCGGGCATCCCGGCGGAGGTCCGACCCCGGATCTTCGAGCCGTTCTTCACCACCAAGCCGGTGGGGGAGGGCACCGGGCTCGGCCTCGACATCTCGTACCGGATCGTGGTCAACAAGCACCACGGTGACATCCGGGTGGACAGCCGGCCCGGTGCCACGACGTTCCGGGTGCTGCTGCCGGTCGCGCCGGAGGGCGTACGGCCCGGGTCGTGACCGCAGGCCCGGCTCAGGGCCGGCGGTCGGGGCCGGGCCCGGCTCCGGTCGCGCGGCGGATGTCGAGCAGGTGGTGCTCACCCTCGTGGATGGTGTGCTGCCCGAGCCAGAGCAGCGTCCGGGCCTGCCGCTGCGGCCACGGGTAGACGCCGGTGCGGGCGAGTTCCGCCGGGCCGAGCACCGCGAACCGGGCCGCCAGGTCGTCGGCGGCCGTGGCCAGTTCGGCGAGCACGCTCGCCGGTTCCTGCTCGTTGTACCGCTCCGTGACGGCGCGTTCGTCCCGGCCCATGGGGACGAACTCCGGTGCGTCGACGCGTAGCGCGAGGGCCAGCCGTTCGCCCTGGACGCGCAGCACATCGCGGACGTGGCAGGTGTACTCCAGCGGCGACCACACCCCTTCGGCCGGTCGCCGGCGTTGGTCCGGCGCCGCGCCCAGCGCGGTCGCGTAGCGCGCGCCCAGCCCGCGCAGCAGTTCCGGCAGCGCCTCACCCGGCACTTCGGAGTAGACGAAGAGACACTCGTCGCACCGGTCCACGCCGCGGAGGATAGGCCGTTCCCGACCGGCCGGTGTGTCCCGGAAGCCGCGATGGTGTGGCCCGGATCGCCCTCGACCCTCGGCATATCGCACCCGAATGGATGCTTATGGGTGATATATCCATCGGCCGTTCGGTTGAGCGGACGACGACTTTTGGTTTAGGGTGACTGGCACGACCGGTGCTGGGAGGCACCCGTTCTCCTCAGGACAGGAAGGGCAGCATGACCACGACGACCATCGCCCCGACGATCACCGAGGCGCACCGCGCAGCGGTCACCGGTGAGGAGACCCGCGCCAGCGAGCTGATCGCGGCGCTGGCCGCGCTGCCGGAGGCGCACCCGGAGCGGGCCGCGCTGCGCAACCAGGTCATCGAGGCGTGGCTGCCGCTCGCCAACCACCTGGCCGCCCGCTACAGCGGGCGGGGTGAGCCGGCCGGCGACCTGGCCCAGACGGCGGCCCTCGGCCTGATCAAGGCGGTGGACCGGTTCGACGCCTCGCGCGGCGTGGACTTCGCCGGCTTCGCCATCCCGACCATCCTCGGCGAGATCAAGCGGCACTTCCGCGACCGCACCTGGAACATCCGGGTGCCGCGCCGCCTGCAGGAGCTGCGGCTGCGCATCTCGGAGGCGAACAGCACGCTCACCCAGACCCTCAACCGGGCGCCGACCGTCGCCGACATCGCCAACCATCTCGACCTCACGGAGGAAGAGGTGCTCGAGGGCCTGGAAGGCGCCCGCGCCTACAACGCGGTCTCGCTCTCCACCCCGATCGGCGACGGTGACAGCGCCACCGAGCTGGGCGACACCATCGGCGCCGAGGACAACGAGTACGAGCTGGCGGAGCTGCGCGCCTCGCTCGGCCCGGCGCTGGCCACCCTGGACGAGCGGGAGCAAAAGATCCTCACCCTGCGCTTCTACGGCAACCTGACCCAGAGCGAGATCGCCGCCCGCGTCGGTGTGTCCCAGATGCATGTCTCCCGGCTGCTCGCCCGCGCGCTGACCAAGCTGCGCGGCCAGCTCGCCGCGGCCTGACCCGCCCCGCCCACCGACCCACGCACCGCCACCGGCTCCCCCCGGTGGCGGTGCGTTGTCAGGTACGTCCCGGGTGCGGGAGCTGGCGAGCCGGGGCGGCTGCACTCCGGGGGGCCGCGCCGAGGGCGACGGTGACGGTGGCGCCGGGGGAGAGCAGCAGCGACTGGTCCCGGACGGCCACCGGGACGGGCTGGTCCCCGCCGGGACCGGCCGTGATGCGGACCTCCTGGTGGTCGACGTGCAGGACGAGCAACCGGTTCCGGTACCGGAGCACGCAGTCGAGCTGGTCGATCCGCTCCGGCAACTGCGGGTTGAGCCGCAGCACGTCGCCGCGGACCTCCAGCCCGGTGTAGCAGCGCTGCAGGATGTCCAACGTGCCGGCGGTGGCGCCGAGGTGGATGCCCGCCCGGGTCGAGCTGTGCGCGGGGTCCGCCAGGTCGGTGCCGAGCGCGTCCAGGAGCATGTCGACGGAGCGGCGGCGGTCGGTGCGGGCCAGCACCCACGCGTGCGCGATCCGGCTCAGCGTCGAGCCGTGGGTGGTCCGGCTGAGGTAGTGGTCGACGGTGGCGGGGATCCGCGCCGGGTCGAAGTCGTAGCCCAGCTCGGTGATCAGTGCGGTGAGCTCCTCGGCGCTGAACAGGTACAGCAGCATCAGCACGTCGGCCTGCTTGGAGATCTTGTAGCGGTTCGGGTCGTCTCCCTCGGCCTGCAACAGCGGCCCGAGTTGCCGCAGGTCGCCGTAGCGCTGCCGGTACCGGTCCCAGTCCAGCTCCGCCAGGTCGTCGTAGCCTTCGAACTGCGCGAGGATGCCGTCCGGCAGGAAGGCGAGGCGGAGCCGGCGGGCGATGTGCCGCCACCGCCCACGCTCCGCGGCCGGGACCTCCGCGGTCCGCCACGGCGCGGCGCCCGGGTGCCGGTCCTGGATCTCGCACGCCTCGCCCGCCCGGGCGAGCACCCACGCGACCATCACGTTCAGGTACGCGCAGTTGTCCAGCCCCTGGCCGGCGCGGCCCGGGTAGCCGTCGTGGAACTCGTCCGGCCCCAGCACACCGCGGATGTCGTAGCGGTCGTCGGAGGGGTCGTAGGTGGCCAGGCCGGCCCAGAAGCGGGCGGTCTCGACCAGCAGTTCCGCCCCCCGGCCGGTGAGGAAGGAGAGATCGCCGGTCGTCTCCCAGTAGCGCCACACCGAGTAGGACACCGCGAGGTTGACGTGGTGCTGCCGGCCGGTGCGGTCGTCCTGCCACTCACCGGTGACGGGGGAGGGGGACCGGGACGGGCTCTCGTCCCGGCCGCTCGCGGCGCTCTGCCACGGGAAGAGCGCTCCGGCCATCCCGGTGGCGGCCGCCTGCCGCCGGGCCGCCGGCAACCGTCGGTACCGGTACTCCAGCAGCGCGCGGGTCAGCTCCGGCAGGCGCAGGTTCAGGTACGGGTAGATGAACAGTTCGTCCCAGAACACGTGCCCGTGGTAGCCCTCGCCGTGCAGGCCCCGGGCCGGCACTCCGGCGTCGAGGTCGACGGTGTGCGGCGACAGCGTCTGGAGCAGATGAAAGGTCTGCACCCGCAGTGGCAACTGCCACCCGTGCTCCTCGCCGACGTCGAGCCGGAACCGGGCCCACAACCGGTCCCAGGCCGTGACGTGCTCGGCGAGCAGCACGTCGAACGTCCCGGCCCAGCGCAGCTCCGCGCACGCCGCGGTGAGCGGGTGGTGCACCGCGCGGTCCCGCCCGCAGCCGACCGCGACCGTCTTGTCCACCGACACCGGCACCCCGGCCGTCACGTCGACGCCCCGCACCTCTGCCACGTCGTCCGCCCCCCGCACCACCGTCCGGGGGACACCGGCGTCGGCGCCGGCGATCTCGACGGCGGTGCGGGCGGCGACCGCGACCGGTTGCCGCGAGCCGGTCGTCAGGGCCGTCAACCAGAGCGTCGGACCGTCCGCGCCGCCGGTGACGTCGGTGAGGTGCCGGCCGCAGGCCCCACCCACGTCCGCCGTGTTGGCGTTGACCACCCCGCCGTCGATGCCTGATCTGATCTCCAGCCGGCCCGACCAGTTCTCCGCGACGACGCGCGTCCGGAGCCCGGCGAGGTGCGGGTTGGCCATCGACACCAGCCGCTGCTGGCGGATCCGGGTGCGCCGCAGATCGCGGTCTACGACCAGGAGTTCGCGCAAATAGATGCCGCGGCGCAGGTCCAGCAGCCGGTGCTCGTGGATCCGCCGCGCGCGCCCCGGCGCATACCATTCGCCGCCGGCGGGGCGGAAGGTCAGCGGCAGCCAGTTCGGCAGGTTGACGATCGTCTCCTCGCCGTCCGGCCGGTCCGCGCCGCCCACCAGCCGGTTGTGGAATCCGGCCAGGTAGCTGCCCGGGTAGTGGACGCCGTCGGCCGTCGCCTCGGGGGCCGCCCCGCGGGTGGCCAGGTAGCCGTTGCCCAGGGTCAGCATGGTCTCCCGGGTGCCTTCCCCCGCCGGGTCGCCGTCCTGATAGCCGAGCGCCCAGGCCGGCGGCAGGTCACCGGTGCACAGCTCGCACGCGGGGTCCGGGTTCCGCTGATCAGGTCTCACCGCACCACCCTCGGGTGGAGGCGGGCCCCTCCGCGGACGATCACGGGGTCGCTCGCACTCCGGGTGTTTGGCGAGCTTCGCACCAGTAAAGGGTATTGAGCTGCCCGGCCCTTCCGGGCCCGGTGTCCCAGATCGGTGTCGGACCACGGCATCGGTGACCTGGCCTGAGCCGCTGCACTGGCCGAAGGGATGAGGCGGGTGGGTCCCCGGGGTACTTGATCTTCGCGGACTCTTGTGGTATTATGTCCGTTTCTGGTTGGTAGCGTGGCGGCGCTCCCCGAACCACCGGAAAGGACCAGTCGCCATGCCTCAGACGCCCACCCTCGACGCCCGTCTCCGCCGCTTCTTCGCCGCCTTCGCGCCGGACGCGGAGAGCGGCGACCCGGACGGTTTCGGTGCCCTGTTCGCCGATCCGTTCCTGGTCGCCGACGAGGGCGGCGCCCGGCCCGTGCCCCGGGCCGCGTTCCTCGCCGCCCTGCCCCGTCGGGCGCAGCTGTTCGCCGAGGCCGGGCTCGGCCCGGCGACGCTGACCGACCTCACGTACCAGCGCCTCGACGACCGGTACGTCCTCGCCCGCACCGACTGGGACGCCCCGCGGGTCGACGCGGGCCCGCCGGTGCGGCTGGCGTCGTCGTACCTGCTGCACGACGACGGCGACCGCCTCCGCGTGGTGCTCTACCTCAACCACCAGGGCCTGCCGGCAGCCTGAGCCGACCGGTGGACGGCCCGGCGGGTGGCTGGCCCGCCGGGCCGCGTGCCGATCCGGCGACCGGTCAGCTCACCACGGGGACGGCGCCGGCGGCGGCACCACCGGCGGCCGGTCGTCGCAGGTGATGGTGTTCGGCAACAGCCAGGGGGCGAGCCACCCGCCGTCGTTGCCGCCGAGATCGGTGAGGGTGAACTCGGAGCCGGCCGGGGTGAAGTGGAACGAGCCGCAGTTGTTCACCCCGACCGCGCCGACGTTGCGCGCGTCGACGTCGGCGAAGGACGCCGAGCCCGCGGTGCGGGCGCTCACCACCGAGGTGCCGGTTCCGTCGACCCGGACGTCGCGGAAGTGCACGTTGCTGATCGAGACCGCGTCCTTCACCGGCCAGTCGCTGACCAGCATGATCGCGTTGTAGGTGCTGTCCAGGAAGGCGTCGCCGACGACCTGGATGTCGGCGTCGATGCTGCGGTCCAGCGCGTAGAACCAGATCGCGCCCAGGCCGATGTTCCAGTTCAGCTCGAAGCTGCCGGCGCGGACGGTGGTGTTGTCCGTGATCCAGAGGTGTCCGGAGAACGGCTCGGCGCCGAACCGGGAGCCGACCTGAATGGCGCTGCCCTCGCGTACCGGGTCGGCGACCAGGTTGTGCGAGATCGTGTTGTCGGTCCCGCCGTACAGGGCGATGCCGTTGGCCAGGACCGGCGACTGCACGGTGTTGTGGTCGAAGGTGTTGTGCGCGTTGCCGGTCCGCTCCGACCACATGGCCAGGCCGTCGTCGCCGGTGCTCCGCACGAAGGTGTGCGAGACGGAGGAGTCGGTGACGCCGGTGTGGAAGTTGACGCCGTCGGCGATCTGGTCGGCGATGACGGTGTTGGTGACCCGCAGGTCGGTCATCGGGCCGTCGAACCACATCCCCACCTTCGTGTGGTGCAGGTAGAGGCCGTCGATGGTGGAGTGGTTCAGCGCCCCGCCGACGGCGTTGACCTGGTCGGTGTCGACCCGCTCGCGGACGTCGCCCTCGATCGCGAAGCCGGAGAGGTGGACGTTGCTGCTGCCGCCGTCGGCGGCGTCCCGGCCGTAGAAGCCGACACCGGTGTGCACCGAGCCGTCGGGGGCGGGCGTGTCCAGGGTGACCTCGCGGCCCTTGACGAGGGTGTACCAGCTGCCGGCGCCCGTGATGGTGACGTCGTCCACGATGATGTGCCGGTTCACCTGGTAGGTGCCGGGCGGCAGGTAGAGCGTGCGGTGCGCCCGGCGGGCGTACGCGACGGCCCGGTCGAACGCGTCGGCCGACTCCCGTCGCCCGGTCGGATCGGCGCCGAAGGCCAGCACGTTCACCGCGCCGGGCACCACCCGGGGCGGGCCGACGAGCTGTGAGTCCAGCAGGTCGATGACCGTCCAGGCGGCGGCATCGCGCGGGGCGGTCAGCCGGACCGCCTCGCCGGCCCGGTAGGTGCGGCCCAGCAGCAAACGCTGTTCGTCATAGAAGTGGTGCGGCCGGAACGGCTTGGCGACGGTGGGCGGCGGGGTCGTGGCGGCCGGCACGCAGGAGCATTCGGTGATCCACCAGTCGGGGTGGAGCAGCTCGGCGTCGGGGTCGTTGGAGAACGGGTACTGGTTGTAGAGCCACGCGTACTGCGAGGTGAGGGTCATGGTCCGGGTCGGTCCGTGGCCGACGGTGACGCTCAGCGGCGCGGTGCTGCCGCCGCCGTCCGGGGCGTCGGGGATGCTGTAGCGGACGGTGATCGCGTTGGCCGCCGCCGGGAGGGTGAACTCGACGTACTGGCCGGGGGCGAGTCGGACCGCCCGGCGGCCGGAGGCTTCACCGGCGAGGGTGTAGGCGGCGCGGTCCGGACCGATGACGGTGCCGGTGGTCCGCGCGTGCTCGGCCTCCTGCTCGATGAAGTCCACGGCGGCGCCGCGCCCGGCGACCAGCACCGGATCGAGTGCGGCCCGGGTCACCACGGGGGCCGGGCCGGTCGGGGCCCGGCCCGCCGCGGCGGCACTCCCGGCCGGCACGGCGAGGGCGACGGCGGTGACCGTCGCGATGATCCTGGCGATCGGCACGTGCGGGCGCAGGCCAGCCGCGCCGTCGTCCACGCTCCGCTGCATCGGACTACCCACTCTCTGGGGGACGGGGGGAGGCGGTGGTGGTGTCGGCGCGGCTGGAGGGGCCCGCCGGAGACCCGGGACGTCGCACTGGCTCCCGGGGTCCCTCATGTTATTCCCGTCACTTGTCGGCATTCAAGCTGCTGTCTGTCCGAATCTTGCAGGCGCGCGGCGCGGCCCGCCGCGCGGTGGGCCTGCCGGCCGCCGCCCTCACCACCCCGAACCGAGCAGGTGGCGGTTCATTTCTTACAAGAAGGCGACGTACGATTGCGGGCGTGACGAAGCGGCTGACCGAGGTGGCCCGTAAGGCGGGCGTCAGTGAGGCGACCGTGAGCCGGGTGCTCAACGGGCGCGGCGGCGTGTCCGAGGCCACCCGGACGGCCGTGCTGACCGCGCTCGACGTGCTCGGCTACGAGCGCCCGACCAAGCTGCGGGGCGAGCGGGCCCGGCTGGTCGGCCTCGTCCTGCCGGAGCTGCAGAACCCGATCTTCCCGGCGCTCGCCGAGGTGGTGACCGGCTCCCTCGCGCAACGGGGGTTCACCCCCGCGCTCTGCGCCCGCACCATCGGCGGCGTGCCGGAGTCCGACTACGTCGAGATGCTCCTCGACCACCAGGTCTCCGGCGTCATCTTCGCCGGCGGGTCGTACGCCCTCGCCGACGCCTCCCACGAGCACTACCGCCGGCTCACCGACCGGGGGCTGCCCGTGGTGCTGGTCAACGCCGGTGTGGACGAGCTCGGCTTCCCCCGGGTGTCCACCGACGACGCGGTCGCCGTCGAGCAGGCGTACGGGCACCTGCGCTCGCTCGGGCACGAGCGGATCGGGCTGGTGCTCGGCCCGGAGGGGCACGTGCCGTCCCGGCGCAAGCTGGACGCCATGGTCCGGGCCGCGGGCTGGGCCGACGACCGGGACCACGTGGAGCGCTCCAGCTTCTCCATGGAAGGGGCGCGGGTCGCCGCGACCAAACTGGTCGAGCGTGGCGTGACCGGCATCATCTGCGCCAGCGACGTGCTGGCCCTCGGCACCATCCGGGCCGCCCGGCGGTTGGGTCGTGCCGTGCCCACCGACGTGTCGGTGGTGGGCTTCGACGACTCCGTGTTCATGACCTGCACCGACCCGCCGTTGACCACCGTGCGGCAGCCGATCGAGACGATGGGGCAGGCCGCGGTGGACCTGCTGGTCACCCAGATCGAGGGGGCCGGCGTGCTGCACGACGAGTTGCTGTTCGAGCCCGAACTGGTGGTACGCGGTTCCACCGCGCCGGCCCCCGGCCGCTGACCGGGGTCACCTCGGCCAGCCACGGGCCGCCTTTCCTGCTGACGACTGCTCCGGCCGTCGACCGCTGCGCGCGGTCGGCGGCCTTCTGTCGTGGCCCCTCCGCCGAGCGGTACCGGCATGTGGGCGGTCCTGCCTGTCGTGAAGTGCCGTTGAAAAGTCGTGTACTTTCACAATCCGATCGACATCTTGCTGAAGCCGGTACGCCTCGTTACAGTGGCCCCACTCACACCTGACTCGCGGCGTAGTTGGCGGCACAGGTGGCACGGCGGATACCGATCAGCAGCAGCGCATTCCCTGCGGTGACCCCTCACCGCAGCTCGGCGCTGGCCATGGAGACACCCGTTCCCGAAGGGATGGACAGATGTCCGTACCGCAGTACCGGAAGGCTGCGGCGCTAGCGCTCGTGGCCGGCCTGGGGCTCAGCCTTGCGGCCTGCTCCACGAAGAGTGACGACGCGGCGAACGATGCCAACGGCAAGGTCACGATCACCGTCGACTGCCAGCCGGTCGGCTCCCAGAAAGAGCTGTTGAAGAACTGGAACGACGATGTGGCCGAGTTCCAGCGGCAGAACCCGAAGATCGTCATCAAGAGCGTCAGCGTCGGCGAGCAGTGCAACAACCCGCCGGACTTCACCGCTCGGCTCGCCGGCGGCACCGTGACCGACGTGTTCTACGGGTACATGACCGATCTCCAGCAGGTGCTCGACTCCGGTCAGGCGATGGACATCACCCAGTTCGCCAACAAGGACACGATCCCGACCTGGGACAGTGTCGACCCGGCACTCAAGGAGGTCTTCAGCGACGGCGGCAAGCTCTACGCGGTACCCGTGAAGAACTACTCGATGGGCCTGGTCTACAACAAGGTCCTGTTCCAGCAGGCGGGGCTCGACGTGAACAACCCGCCGAAGACCTGGGCCGAGGTCCGGGCCGCCGCCAAGAAGATCTCCGCGCTCGGCAACGGCATCGCCGGCTACTCGGAGTACAGCGCCGGCAACACCGGGGGCTGGCACTTCACCTCCCTGCTCTACTCGCAGGGCGGGCAGATGCTGAGCGCCGACGGCAAGAAGGCCGACTTCAACAACGCGATGGGCAAGCAGGTCCTGCAGAACCTGAAGGACATGCGCTACGGCGACAACAGCATGGGCTCCCGCCAGCTGCTGCAATGGGGCGACCTGCTGACCAACGCCGGCGCGGGCAAGGTCGGCATGTTCATCGGCGCGCCGGATGCCACCCAGGCGATCGTCAGCCAGTTCCAGGGCAAGTTCCAGGACTGGGCGATGGGCCCGCTGCCCGGCCAGGACGGGGCGGCGAAGGGGACGCTCGGTGGTGGCGAGGGTTACTTCTTCAAGAAGGGCCTCACCCCCGAGCAGGTGAAGGCCGGCCTGAAGTGGATCGCCTACCAGAAGCTGACGCCGGGCAAGGGCCAGTTCGACTACGTCCGGGCCAAGCCGCAGAACTACCCGGTGGGCCTGCCCCAGCCGCTGCTCTTCGCCAACGGCAGCGCCGCGCAGAAGCAGGAGCTCGAGCTGCGCAAGGCGAACGCCAACGTCGACACCGCGAACTTCGCAATCTTCGAGGCGAACCCGGTCCCGATCAAGGGCGAGCCGCGCAACGCGCAGGCGATCTACGCGGTGCTCGACGCCGCGATGTCCGCGGTGCTGACCAACCCGAACGCGAACATCGACGCCCTGCTCAAGACGGCTGAAGACAAGGTCAACCAGCTCCTGGCCGCCGGGAGCTGAGCCGCCGATGGGTGGGGGCCGGCGCTCCGGTCCCCACCCGCCGGCCCCGCACCGTCCGGTCACCGACTTCCGCAGGAGTTGCCTTGGCGATCACCGCCGTCCCGGGTGCCACCAGACAACCCGGCCGCCGCCCCGCACCGCCCTACCCGCCGCGCCGGCGTACGAGCCTCGGCCGCAAGGTACGGGACAACCTCACCGGGCACGCGTTTCTGTTCGGCGCGGTGCTCTGCTTCGCCGTCTTCTCCTGGTATCCGATGATCCGGGGCATCGTCATGAGCTTCCAGCGCACCCGGCGGGGCGAGACCACCTGGGTCGGCTGGGACAACTACCTGCGCATCATCGACGAGCCCAGCTTCTGGAGCGCCTGGAAGAACACGTTCTACTTCACGGTTCTCGCGCTCGTCCTCGGGTACGCGGTGCCATTCTTCGTGGCGATCCTGCTCAACGAGTTCCGCCACGCCAAGGGGTACCTGCGCATCCTGGTCTACCTGCCGGTGATGCTGCCGCCGGCGTCGGCGCTCTTCCTCTTCAAGTTCTACGCGTACGACCCCAGCGACGCGGGACTCTTCAACGCGATCCTCAAGGCCCTGCACCTGCCGACGTCGGAGTGGATGCAGTCCCCCGGGATGACGATGCCGGCGATGGTGCTCGCGTCGACCTGGATGAACATGGGCAGCGCGGTACTCGTCTACCTGGCGGCGCTGCAGAACATCCCCGGCGAACTCTACGAGGCGGCCGAGCTCGACGGCGCCGGAATCTGGCGGCGGATCGTCAACGTGACCATCCCGCAGACCCGGCTGATCCTCGCGCTCCTGGCGATGCTGCAGATCGTGGCCACGATGCAGCTCTTCATCGAACCACTGATCCTCGCCAACGGTGCGGGCGCGGAGGATTCCGCGACCTCGGTGGCCTACCTGATCTACCAGCACGGGTTCTTCCAGAACGACCTCAACGGCGCGGCGGCGCTCGGCGTGATCATGCTGGTGGTGCTGGCCGGCTTCTCCGCCGTCTACGTGCGGCTGACCGCGAAACAGGACTAGGACGGACGACCCATGGCGCAGGATTCCGGCACCCGGACGCTGATCTCCCATGCCCAGCTCAGGCGGGGGCGGGGCAGGGTCGTCTACTGGGCGTTGCTCACCGCCGTCGTGCTGGTGTTCACGCTCGTCTTCCTCGGGCCGCTCTACTGGATGGTCACCGGCGCGCTCAAGTCGGGGCAGGAGATCGCGCAGACCCCGCCGTCGCTGTACCCGAAGGACCCGCAGCCGCAGAACTACGTCGACGCGTGGACCAACCTGGACCTCGCCAAGCTGCTCTTCAACACGTTCTACTACGCGACCGGCGCGGTGCTGTTCCAGCTCGTCCTCGACACCGCCGCGGCGTATGCCTTGTCGAAGCTCCGACCGGTCTTCGGCAACGTGATCCTCGGCATGATGCTGGCGACGCTGATGATCCCGGCGATGGTCCTCATCGTCCCGCAGTACGTGACCGTGATCGACCTGCCGATCCTGCACCTCAACCTACTCGACTCGCCGTTCGCGATCTGGCTGCCCCTGGTCGCGAACGCGTTCAACATCTTCCTGCTGAAGCGGTTCTTCGACTCGATCCCGGAGGACCTGATGTCGGCGGCCCTCATGGACGGCGCGACGCCGCTACGCACGCTCTGGTCGATCATCCTGCCGATGTCGCGCCCCATCCTCGGCGTGGTCTCGATCTTCGCCGTGACCGCGGTCTGGAAGGACTTCCTCTGGCCGAAGCTGGTCATGCCCTCGCCCGAGACCCGGACGGTCAGCGTCGGAATCTACGCCTTCTCCGGTGGCACGCCGATGAACGTGGTGATCGCCGCCTCGGTGATCGCCGCGATCCCGACCGTCATCATCTTCCTGATCTTCCAGCGGAACATCATGTCCGGCCTGACCACGGGCAGCCTCAAGGGATAGCCGCCGCGCCGGCACCCCATCAGCGAAACCTCCCGCGGCGAACGACGACCGTTCGCCCGACACATTCAGGTCCGGCGAACCCGCCGACGTACCGACGCAGAAAGCAGGTGCTCGTGTCCACAGGAGACAGCGGTCCGTGGTGGCGTGGCGCGGTGATCTACCAGGTGTACCCGCGGAGCTTCGCCGACGGCAACGGCGACGGCATCGGCGACATCGCCGGCGTCCGGTCCCGGCTGAACCACCTCTCCGCACTCGGCGTCGACGCGATCTGGTTCAGCCCCTGGTACCCGTCCCCGATGGCCGACGCCGGCTACGACGTGGCCGACTACCGCGACATCGACCCGGTCTTCGGCACCCTGGCCGAGGCGGAGGCGCTGATCGCGGAGGCACACGCCCTCGGCATCCGGACCATCGTCGACGTGGTGCCGAACCACTGCTCCGACGCGCACCCCTGGTTCCGGGCGGCGCTCGCCGGCGGCCCGGACGCGCCCGAGCGGGAGCTCTTCTGGTTCCGCCCCGGCCGCGGCCCCGACGGCGACCAGCGGCCCACCGACTGGGTCGGCGAGTTCGGCGGCCCGACCTGGACCCGGACCACCAACCCGGACGGCACCCCCGGCGACTGGTACCTGCACCTGTTCGCCCCCGAGCAGCCGGACCTCAACTGGGACCACCCACGGGTGCGGGCCGAGTTCGAGGACATCCTGCGGTTCTGGTTCGACCGGGGAGTGGACGGCATCCGGATCGACTCGGCCGGGCTGCTGGTCAAGGACGGGACGCTGCCGGAGACCCGGCCGGGCCAGCCGCACCCGTTCCGCGACCTCGACGGGGTGCACGAGATCTACCGCGACTGGCGGCGGGTCGCCGACGAGTACCCCGGCGACCGGGCCCTGATCGGTGAGGTGTGGCTGCCGGACCGGCAGCGGTTCGCCAACTACCTGCGCCCGGACGAGCTGCACGCGGCGTTCAACTTCGACTTCCTCGGCTGCGCCTGGGACGCCACCGCGCTGCGCGAGAGCATCGACGGGACGCTCAGCGCGCACGCGCCGGTCGGCGCGCCGGCCACCTGGGTGCTCTCCAACCACGACGTCACCCGGCACGTCACCCGCTACGGCCGGGCGGACACCACGTTCAGCTTCGCCGCGAAGCGCGAGGGGATCTCCACGGACCTGGAGCTGGGCGCCCGTCGGGCCCGGGCCGCGGCGCTGCTCTCCCTCGCGCTGCCCGGCGCGGCATACGTCTACCAGGGTGAGGAGCTGGGCCTCTGGGAGGTCGAGGACATCCCGCACGAACTGCGCCAGGACCCGATGTGGGAACGCTCGGGACGGGTCGACCCCGGCCGGGACGGCTGCCGGGTGCCGCTGCCCTGGACCGGGGACGCGCCGCCGTTCGGGTTCAGCCCGGACGCGGCGGCGGCCACGCCCTGGCTGCCCCAGCCGGCCGACTGGAAGGACCGCACGGTCCGGGCGCAGACCGGTGACCCGCACTCGATGCTGGAGCTCTACCGGGCGGCCATCGCGCTGCGCCGGAGCGAGCCGGCTCTCGGTGACGGCACCCTGACCTGGCTGCCGGCCCCTGACCGGGTGCTCGCCTTCCGCCGCGAGCCCGGCTTCGCCTGCCTGGTCAACCTCTCCGACGCGGCGGTGCCGCTGCCCGAGCACGACCGGCTGCTGCTGGCCAGCGCGCCCGTCGACGACCTGCTTCCGCCGGACACCGCCGTCTGGCTGCGTACCCGCTGATCCGTCGCGGTGCCGGCGGCCCGTCGCGGCCGCCGGCACCCACCATCCGCCCGGTGATCGCCTCCCGCCGCCGGGCAGTGCGCGCTGGCGGTAGGTGCCGGCACCGGTCCGCCGATCAGCCGGACGGGCTGCGGAAAGCCGACAGGCACGGCCTGAAGGCGGGCCGGCTGGCCTACGGTCCAACCAGCCGTCGACCGCAGGGGCTCCCGGCCGGCAGCCGCACCGCCCGTCCCGCACCGTCCCGAACCCGCGCGACCCGCACCCGCCACCGGTGAGCCGGCCGACGTTCGTCGGCCCGGCCAGTCGTACGCGGGTCGCCGGACCGGCCACGGCGCGGACGGTTCCACCCCATTCCGCGCCGAATGCATGTGTCCGAGGGGGGACCGCGCATGTCCACCGACGAGTTGAGCAGCCCGATTCCGACCGCCCGCAGCGTGAGCCTTCTGCCGATCGACGGCGGCGGAGGAGATCCCGACCCGATCCCGATCGCGCCGAAGGTCGGCATCAGCTCCCCGGCCGCCAGCGCCACCGTCTCCGGGGCCGAGCCGGGCATGCTCCTCACCGTCACCGGCACCTACTCGGCCGGCACCTACTCGGTGACCGGCGTCAGCGTCAGGATGGACGGCTTCACCTATCCGGCGGCCCTCAACGGGTCGACCAAGACCTGGTCGGCCACCGTCCGCGCCTACCGGGCCGGCACGGACTCCATCATCGCCACCGTCTCCGCCGAGAACATCGACGGCCCGATCGACGTGTCCACCTCCCGCAGTGTCGTGGTGGCCCTGGCGAGCCCGGTGCCGGTGGTGACGGTCAGCCAGCCGGTGGCCGGTCAGACGGTGACCCTCCAGGAGGCCGGCGCGACGATCGGCGTCATCGCCAGCACCAGCACCGACTACGGGTCCCGCACCATGCGGGTCACCTGCAGCGACAAGACCCAGGACATGAGCCGGTCCGGCTCCACCTACACCGGTTCGGCCTACCTGTCGCCGCTGCCGCTCGGCTCCCGGGCGGTGACCGTGAGCTGCACCGACGCGGCCGGCAACATGGGCACCCGGACGGTGAACGTCACCGCCGTGGACGGGGCGCCCCCGAGCCCGCAGATCACCTACCCGGCGCCCGGTCTGGTGATCCCCACGGCCACCGCCGCCAGCACGGTCACCGTGACCGGCACCTCGGCCGACACCCAGAGCGGGATGTCCGGCGGTTCCGCCACCATCGGGGTGGGACAGACCGCCACCGCGCCAACCCAGACCGCCACCCCGATCGGCGGGACGTACGCCAACTGGAAGGCCGATGTCGCGGTCACCGGGTACGGCGCCCACACCGTGTACGTCTGGGCCACCGACGCCGCCGGGAACCGCACCGGCCCGATCTCCGTGCCGTTCCAGCTCGTCAGCACGTACGTGCCGCCGGACCTGCCGGCCCGCCTCGACGGCCGGGCCTACCTCGCCGCGCTGCTCGCCTTCGCCCAGGAGCGGGTGACCACCCCGCAGGGGGCGCTCAACACCGCCCAGCTCGTCTCGGTGCTCGTCCAGCACCTCGACAAGATCAGCGAACCGGCCACGCCGGCGGCCGACGTGGGCCGGCAGGAGGTCAACCAGCTCCGGGTGCCGGTGGAACTGCTCCGCGCCTACCTCGCCGCCAAGGGCATCTCCACCGCGCCGGGCGCGGCCGGTGAGGCGGCCTACCTGTCGGCCGCGTACGCCGCGCTGCTGGCCGGCCTCGGCACCTCGTACACGGAGCTGCGGCTGGCCCGGGGCGCCGCCACGGCGGACCGGCAGGCGCTCGCCGACCGGCTGGGCATCCCGCTGTCCGCCACCCGCCCGGACGAGCTGGACAAGCTGGTGCTGGACGGCCCGGCGCTCACCGAGGCCGCGCTGGAGACCCTGTTCGGCCTGCTCAGCACCACCGTCGACCCGCTCGCCCGGAACCCCGTCGTGCCCCGCGTGCAGGAGTGGCAGCTGGCCGGGCTGGCCGCCCGGTGGGCGGCGGCGGACCAGGCGCCACCCGGACCCCGCGCCTACGCGGTGCTGGTCGACCCCGATGTGATCGGCGCGGCCGACGTCGTCGCCGACCCCCGCGGGGACGCGGTACGCCAACTGCTCACCACCCGGTCGGCCACGCTGAGCTCGTTCGCGCAGTCGCTGGAGACCGCCCGGCGCGGCGCGGCGAACCCGAGCGCCGGCCTGACCGCGATGCTCAACCTCGCCCTGCCCGGGGTGGACCTGGCGGCCCTGGAAACCGCCGAGCGCGGCGGCGCCGACATCGGCCCCGCCTTGGACGCCGCGAACCTGACCCGCGCCGGCTTCGCCTACCTGCGGCAACTCGCCCGGCTCGGCGGGGCCGCCGGCACCGCAAACCCGGTCACCGAGGCCGAGTGGGCGGACGCGGTCGCGGTGCTCGTCGGCGTCCGTCGGCGGTCCCTGTACCCGACCTGGCGCGGCCAGGAGGGTGGCATCTCCGTCTCGCCCGCCCTGTTCCGGCCCGACCAGCCGGGCCCGCAGGTCAACCCGCTGCGCGCCGACCCGGCGGCCCGGGCGGCCTGGCAGAGCACCCTCGCCTCGCGGGTCGCCCAGCAGCAGGCGCTGTTCGACGGGTACGCCGACGCGGTCGCCGCGGCGGAACAGGCCGCGCTGCCGATCCTGCGGGACGCGCTGGTGGCGGACGTGGCCGCCGCGCCGGCCGCGGCCGCGCCGCCCGGCACCGGCGACATCGGCGAGCGGATGACCGGGCTGTACCAGATCGACATGAAGGCCGGGGGCACGCTGCGGACCACCCGGCAGGCACAGGCCATCGAGAGCCTGCAGTCGCTGCTGTTCGCGATCCGCTCCGGCGAACTGCCCACCAACCACCCCGCCGTCACCTGGCAGCTCACCGGCGGCCGGGCCGCCTTCGACGGCGCCTGGCGGTGGATGGGCGACCAGGCGAGCTGGCAGACCGCCATCCAGACCTTCCTGTTCCCGGAACGCCACCTCGACCCGGCGCTGCTGCTGCCCCGCTCCACGCCGCCGGCCCCGATGGACGCGCTCTGGTCGGGCATGGCCGGGTCCGGGCCGTTCACCGCCGCCGACGCGGCCAACGCCGCCGCGGCGTACCTGGCCGCGCAGCGCGCCGCCAACGGCGCCTTCCCCTCGTTCACCTACCTCGACCCGCAGCACACCGCGGCGCACCAGAGCGCGCTGGCCAACCTGTCCAGCACCATGGCGACCACCAACCCGACGTTGGCCCGGGAGGTGTTCTGGGCGGTGCCGCTGCTGATCGCCCAGCGGTTGCAGGCGGCGGGGGAGTACCTGGCCGCGCTCGACTGGTACTGGCTGGTCTATCCGTACGACGCGGTGGTGCCGTCGGCGTTCCCCTCCTCGTACCACGTGGTCAACACCGAGCTGGCCACGGCGCCGGTGCGGCCGAACCTGACGTTCCCGCCGGGGTGGACCAACGACCTGCACCCGTTCCACCTGCTCACCGGCCGCCCCGCGCCCTACACCCGGTACGCCCTGCTGGCCCAGGCGCGCTGCCACATCGACTACGCCGACGCCGAGTTCACCCGGGAGACCGATGCGTCGATCGCCCGCGCCCGTGGCCTCTACCTGACCGCCGCCATGCTGCTCGCCCACCCGTGGCTCGCGCCGGTGGCGCCGATCAACGCCGGCGAGCCCACGCTCGCCATCCCGGAGCTGACCACCCTCGCCAACCGGGTCCAGGTCCAGCTCGCGAAGCTGCGGCAGGGGCGCAACATCGCCGGGATGGCGCGCACCCAGGGGGCGCTGGCCTCGATCGGGATCAGCCAGCCGACCCCCTACCGCTACAAGGTGCTGATGGAGCGCTGCCGGCAGCTGGTCGCCCAGGCCACCCAGGTCGAGGCGGCCTACCTCGCGGCGCTGGAGAAGTACGACAGCAAGACGCTGCAGCTCTACGACGCCCAGAAGGCGCTGGCCGTCTCCGACGCGCAGGTCGACCTGCAGGCGGCCCGGGTCGTCGAGGCCGGTGACGCCGTCGTGGTGGCCCGCGACCAGCAGGCCCGGGCCGCCGTGATCGTGCAGACCCACCAGGCCAACATCGCCGCGCCGCCGAACTACTACGAGCAGCGGCTGCTGGACGGCTACCCGGCGATGCGGGACGTCAAGAACGTCATCGCCGCCGCCGACACGGTGATCGGGGTGGCCCAGGCGGCGTCCACCGCCACCGACATGTTCAAGGAGGTGGTCAGCTTCGGCGGCGCCGGCGTGGCCGGTGCGGCGATGGCCGCGGCCAGCGTCGCCAGGGGCATCGCCACCGGGGTGCTGAACAACATGGAAGCGCAGATGCAGGCCAACCAGCTGATGGCCGGCATCGAGCAGCGCCGCACCGAGTGGCGGACCCAGCTGGCGGCGGCGCAGCAGGACGCCATCGTCGCGGCGGCGCAGGTCACCGTGGCCAACGACCAGCTGGCGATCGCCAACAAGGAGCACGACATCGCCGAGCTGGGTCAGGCGCAGGCGGCCGCGACCCTGAAGCTGCTGACCACCCAGTTCACCAACGCCGACCTCTACCAGTGGATGAGCCGGACCCTCGGCGAGGTCTACCGCTACTTCCTCCAGCAGGCGACGGCGACGGCCCGGCTGGCCCAGGCCCAGCTCGCCTTCGAACGGGCCGAGCCGCCCCAGTTGCTGGTGCAGAACGACTACTGGCAGTCGCCCGCCGAGCTGACCTCGGGTCGCGGCACCACCGACCGCGCGGGCCTGACCGGCGCGGAGCGGCTCGCCGCCGACGTCACCCGGCTCGACCAGTACGCCTTCTCCACCGACCGGCGCCGGCTCAACCTCAGCCAGACGTTCTCCCTGGCCCAGCTCATGCCGGTGGAGTTCCTGAACTTCCGGTCCACCGGGGTGCTGAGCTTCGCCACGCCGATGCGCATGTTCGACGCCGACTTCCCCGGCCATTACCTGCGGCTGATCCGGCAGGCCCGGCTCAGCATGGTCGCCCTCGTCCCGCCGAACCGGGGCATCCGGGCCACCCTGTCGTCCAACGGCATCTCCCGGGTGAGCGTGCCGCAGGCCACCGGCTTCACCGACATCCTGCTGCGGCACGAGCCGGCGACGGTCGCCCTGACCTCGCCGGTGAACGCCAACGGCATGTTCGACATGGACATGCAGGCGGACATGTTGCTGCCCTTCGAGGGCAGCGGGGTGGACACCACCTGGCGGTTCGAGCTGCCGCAGGCGGCGAACCCGTTCGACTACAGCAGCATCGCCGACGTGCTGCTGACCGTCGAGTACACGGCCCTGTCCGACGTGGGCTACCGGGTGCAGGTGGTCGACCGGCTCAACCGCGACCGGGCGCGCGGCGCGGACTGCGTGTTCAGCCTGGCCCGGGACCGGCCGGACGCCTGGTACACGCTGAACAATCCCGACCCGACGGTGGGCCGCAGCGTGACCCTCAACCTCCGCGACATCGACCTGCCGCCCAACCTGGAGTCGGTGACCACCAGCGCGGTCACCGTCCGGCTGGTCGGCGCCGGGACGGTGCCGGCGACCACGGTGACGCTGCGGCGCGGCGTGGCCGGCGGCACGGCCACCACCGCCGACGGCACGGCCGGCACCCGGCGCGGCAACGCACCGGCGTGGCTGCCGCTCTGCGGCACCAGCCCGGTCGGGGACTGGCAGCTCTCCTTCGGCCCGGACGCCGACGCGCTGTTCGCCGCCGGGCTGGACGACATCCTGCTGGTGATCGGCTGGGCCGGCCAGGCGCCGGTCTGGCCGGCCTGAGCGGGGACCGGAGAAGACGCGATGGGCAACCAGGAATCCGGGGAGCTGATCAGCCTGCCGTCGGGCGGGGGAGCGGTGCGATCCCTCGGCGAGACGTTCCAACCCGACCCGCACACCGGGACCGGCAACTACGCCGTACCGATCGAGCTGCCGCCGGGGCGGCACGGCCTGCAACCGACCCTGTCGCTCAGCTACAGCAGCGGCAACGGGACCGGCCCGTTCGGGCTGGGGTGGACGCTGGCCGTGCCGTCGGTGCGGCGCAAGACCGCCCGGCGCATCCCCCGTTACGACGGCACCGACGTCCACGTGCTCGCCGGCAGCGAGGACCTGGTGCCGGTGCCTGGCGGGGCGGCCGGCGCGCAGCGGTACCGGCCGCGCGTCGAGGCGCTGTTCGGCCGCATCGAGCACCTGACCGCCGGCAGCGACCACTGGCAGGTCCGCACCGGCAACGGGCTGTGCAGCCGGTACGGCACCCCGCGCCCGCCGGACGCTGGCGCCGGCTGGTCCGACCCGGCCGTGATCGCCGACCCGGACGCGCCCGGCCGGGTGCTGTCCTGGCTGCTGTCGGAGACCACCGACAGCCTCGGCAACCGGATCGTCTACACCTACCAGGGCGATCCGGCCGTCGGCCGGGCGCCGCAGCGGTACCTGTCGACGATCGGCTACGCCGACTACCCGGACCCGGACGACCCGACCGTCACCCGGTTCCTGGTCCAGGTGCGGCTGCGCTACGAGGCCCGGCCGGACGTCACCTGCGACCGGCGTGCCGGGTTCCCGGTGCACACCACGCTGCGCTGCACCGCGATCGAGGTGTGGACCGACCCGGGCGTGCCCCGGCTGGTGCGTACGGTGGCGCTGCGCTACACGCAGGCCGACAACGGCGCCTCCCTGCTGGCCGGGATCAGGGTCACCGGCCACGACGGGGACGCCACCCAGTCGCTGCCGGAGCTGGAGTTCGGCTACTCGCGGTGGGAG
This sequence comes from Micromonospora sp. NBRC 110009, assembly GCF_030518795.1. Lineage (NCBI taxonomy): Bacteria > Bacillati > Actinomycetota > Actinomycetes > Micromonosporales > Micromonosporaceae > Micromonospora > Micromonospora soli. The sequence goes on from NZ_CP130427.1 coordinate 5,184,476, forward strand.
CCCACCGCGCACCGCTACCGCGCGCTCAGCGCGCCGGGTGACGCGCTGCCGCCCACCGCGCTGTCCCATCCCGACCTCGACCTGGTCGACCTGTACGGCGACGGGCTGCCCGGCCTGCTGCAACTGTCCGCCGCCGGCTCCCGGTTCTGGCGCAACAAGGGCAACGGGCTGCTGGACCGGCCGCGCGCGCTCACCGCCGTACCCGCCGGGGTGGCCCTCGGCGAGGCCGGCGTGCAGCTGGCCGACCTCGACGGCGACGGACGGCCGGATCTGCTGGTCAGCGACGATCGCCGGGCCGGCTACTTTCCCTGCTCGCGGGCCGGCGGCTTCGACCCGCGGGGTTTCGTGCGGTACCGGCAGGCGCCGTCGTTCCGGCTGACCGATCCGGAGACCCGGCTGATCGACCTGGACGGCGACGGGGTGGTGGACGTGCTGCGCACCGGGGCGGTGCCGCAGGTCCACCTGAACAACCGGTCGGCCGGGTGGGTGCCGCAGCAGGTCGGGGCGGGCAGTTCCGTGGCGGGTCTGAGCTTCGCCGACTCGCGGCTGCGGCTGGCCGACATGACCGGCGACGGCCTGACCGACATCGTCCTGGTCAGCGGTGGTCAGGTCCGTTACTGGCCCAACCTGGGCTACGGCCGGTTCGGAACGCCGGTGGTGCTGCGCGGCCACCTCGACCTGGCCGGCGGCACCCAGGCCGACGGCCTGGACCAGCGGCGGTTGCTGCTGGGCGACGTCAACGGCGACGGCTGCGCCGACCTGGTCTACGTCGGTCCGGGCTGGGTGAAGGTGTGGGTCAACCGGTGCGGTCAGTCGCTGGGGCCGGGCGTCCTCGTCCGGGGCACCCCGACGGTCGACAACGCCGCGGCGGTGCGCCTGACCGACATGACGGGCAGCGGCACGGCCGGGGTGCTGTGGAGCTTCGACAGCCCCCGGGCCGGCCGGATGTCCTTCCTCGACCTCACCGGGGGGGTCAAGCCCTACCTGCTGACCAGCATCGACAACCACGCCGGCACCCGCACCGAGATCAGCTACGAGACATCGGTGCAGCATGCCGCCCGGGACGCCGCCGCCGGCCGGCCCTGGCAGGGCACGCTGCCCTTCCCGGTGCAGGTGGTCACGTCGGTCACCACCGTCGACGCGGTCAGTGCGAGCCGGCTGTCCACCGTCTTCGCCTACCATCACGGGCACTGGGACGGCGCCGAACGGGAGTTCCGTGGGTTCGGCCGGGTCGACCGGTACGACACCCAGCAGTTCGACCACCAGGGCGACCTGCCCGCCGAGTCCTACACGCCGCCGGCGCTGACCCGTACCTGGTTCCACCAGGGGCCGGTGGGCCCGGAGGCCGGCGACTGGCAGGAGCTGGACTTCTCCGCGGAGTACTGGGCCGGTGACCCGGACCTGCTCGGCCCCGGGGACCGCAGCACCCTGCCGGCGGGGCTGGCCCGGCGGGCCCGGCGGGACGTGGCCCGGGCGCTGGCCGGCCGGGTGCTGCGCACCGAGGTCTACGGGCTCGACGGGTCGTTCCGGGCCGACCGGCCGTACACCGTCACCGAGCACCGCTGGGACGTGCGTGCCGTCGGCGACCCGACGTCCGAGACCTGGTCCCGCGCGCCGGTGGTGGCGGTGGTGGAGAGCGCGAACCGCACCACCACCTGGGAACGCGGCGACGACCCGCACACCCGCGTGACGTTCCACAGCGGCTTCGACGCGTACGGGCGGATCCGCCGCAGCGCCGGGGTGGCGGTGGCGCGGGGACGCGACCCCCGGCTGCCCGGCCCCGGCGAGCCTCCGCTCTGCACGGTGTCCACGCTGGAGTACGCGACCCGCGACGACGCCACCGGGTACCGCACCGACCGGACCGCCCGGGCCGCCGGCTACGAGGTGTTCAGCGACGGCAGCCACACACTGGCCGAACTCGAACGGGCGCTGGCCGGCGACGCGCTGCCCCGGCGGCTGCGCACCTACGCCCGCAACGGCTACGACGGGGAGCCGTACGTGGGCCTGCCGCCCGGGCAGCTCGGCGAGCACGGCCTGCTCACCTCGACCAGCACCCTCGCCCTCACGGCCGGCACCCTGGGCCGCGACCTGGGCGCCGACGTCCCGCCCTACCTGCGCCCGCCCACCCCGGCCCACGGCCTGCGCGGGGAGTACTTCCGCGACGGCAACCTCGCCACCCCGGCCTTCGTCCGGCCCGACCCGGCGATCGACTTCACCTGGTTCGGCGGCCCCGATCCGGCCCTGGCCCAACCGGAGTTCTCGGTCCGCTGGACCGGCACCCTCACCCCGGCGGAGAGCGGGAGCTACACCTTCGACGTCGAGGCGGCCGGTCCGGTCCGGCTGTGGCTCGGCGCCCAGCTGCTCGTCGACACCTGGTCGGACGGTCCCGGTGGGCTACCGCCCGGCTCGACCGAGTCGCCCGACGGTCCCCGGACGCCGCTGCCGACCTCGCTGGTCGCGCTCCCCGGCGGACCGCTCCCACCGCCCCCCGAGGATCCGGTCGAGCTGCCCACAGCGACGGTGCTGGCGCTGACCGCCGGCGTCGGGTACCCGCTGCGGCTGGAGCACCGGGCCGGCGGCTGGACGGCCGCGGTGCGCCTGCGGTGGTCCCCGGACGGGCAGGAGCCGGTGTCGGTGCCGACCGGGGTGCTCACCCCGCCGCCCGACCCGGCGGACTGGTCGCCGCGCCACCCGCAGGCGTTCCGCGACGCCGTGCCGGACCTCGCCGGCTACCGCTACCAGGCCGGCGACACCGGTGACCCGGCCGGCTACTACGTGGTCACCGGGGCGCGGTTCGACGTGCACGACGATCCGGCCGGCCGCGGCCTGACCGTGGCGACCCGCGACGCCCTCGGGCACGAGACCCGGGTCACCCACGACGCCTTCGCGATGCTGCCGGTGGCGGTCACCGATCCAGCCGGGCTGGTCCGCACCGCCCGCTACGACTACCGGCTGTTCAAGCCGGACGAGGTGGTCGACGTCAACGGCAACCGCAGCCGGGTCGGCTACACCCCGCTCGGCCTGGTCGCCTGGACCGCGTCGCTGGGCCGCGCGGGCGCCCGCGAGGGCGACACCGTGGAGCAGCCGGGCGCGGTGTTCCACTACGGACTGACCGCCTGGGAGGAGAGCCCGCCGCAGGCCCGACAGCCGAGCTGGGTGCAGAGCGTCCGGCGCACCGAGCACCGGTGGAGTCTGGTCGCGGCCGCGGACGCCGCCCGCGCCGCCGCCGGCCAGCCGCCGCTGACCGACGCCGAGGTCACCGCGATGTTCCCCGCCGACGAAGCCACCCGCTACCCGGAGCGGTTCGTCGCCACCCGCAGCTACTGCGACGGGTCCGGTCGGACCATCCAGACCCGCAGCCAGGGCGACGACCTCGTCGTCGACGACCTGGGGCTGCCGGCCGAGCCGGGCACCCCGGCCGGCCCGCTGGTCGCGCACGCCACCGGGGTGGACCAGCCGGCGGTGGTGGTCAGCGGCTGGCGGGCCTACGACAACAAGGGCCGGGTGGTCCGCGCCTGGGAGCCGACGCTCGGCCGGGGCTGGGACTACCTGCCGCCGACGCTGGACGGGCTGGCCAGCACCCGGACCTTCTACGACCCGCGCGGCGAGGTGGTCCGCACGGTGCACCCGGACGGCGGGCAGGACCTGATCGTGCGGGGCGTGCCGGCCGACCCGGCCGACCCGGACGCGTTCGCGCCCACCCCGTGGGAGCACTACACCTACGACCGCAACGACAACGCCGGGCGCACCCACCCGGAGGAGTCGGCGGCGTGGGCGGCGCACCGGAACACCCCGTCCAGCGTGACCGTGGACCCGCTGGGCCGGACCCTGGTGGCGACCGTCCGCACCGCCCCGGACCAGGGGCTGCACCTCCGGCACGAGCACGACGTCGACGGACGGCTGCTGTCCATGACGGACCCGCTGGCCCGGACGGCTGCCCGGTTCCGCCACGACCTGCTGGGTCGGGGCTGGTGGAGCTGGGCGCAGGACATCGGCGCCGCGGTGACGGTGCACGACGCCGCGGGCGAACCGGTGGAGCACCGCGACGCCAAGGGCGCACTGACCCTGTACGCCTACGACGCGCTGGGCCGGCAGGTGCGGACCTGGGCCGCCGACGCCGCCGACGCAGCCACCACCCTCCGGGAGGTGACCGTGTACGGCGACGCCGGCCTGCCCCCGGCGGAGGCGGCGGCGCGCAACCTGCTCGGGCGCCCCTGGTGCGGCTACGACGAGGCCGGCCTGGTGACCTGCGAGGGCTACGACCTGGCCGGTCGGCTCACCGGCAGCATCCGGCAGGTGCTCGCCACCGACGTGCTGCTCACCGCGGGCGACGGCGGCTACGTGGTGGACTGGCAGCCGGCCGCCGGGGAGACCCTGGGCCAGCGGGCCGCCGCCCTGCTCGACCCCGAGGGGCACGCCACCGCGCAGACCCACGACGCGCTGGGCCGGCGCACCAGGCTGGTCTGCCCGTCCGATGTGGAGGGCCGGCGTCGGGTCCTCCGCCCTCGCTACGGCCGCTCCGGCGCGCTGACCGGCCTGGACGTCGACGGCACGCCGTACCTGCGGCAGATCCTCTACAACGCCCGGGGGCAGCGGGTCGCCGCCTGGCACGGCAACGGTGTCCTCACCCGCTACCGGTACAGCGGCACCACCCTGCGCCTGCTGCGCCAGCACAGCCAGTCGGCCACGCCGAGCACCGCCGACGACGGCGTGGCGAACTGGACCCCGGGTGGTCCGGTCCACCAGGACCAGACGTACGACCACGACCTGGTGGGCAACGTGCTCGCCGTGCACGAGCGTGGCCCCGGCTGCGGCGTGCCCGGTGCCAACCCGGACGCGCTCGACCGGCTCTTCGGCTACGACCCGCTGTACCGGCTGACCAGCGCCACCGGCCGCGAGCACGTGGACCCGCCACCGGCGCTCTGGTCGGCCGCGCCGCGCGGCGCCGACCCCACCGCCACCCGGGCCTGGACCCAGACGTACGACCACGACCCGGCGGGGAACCTGATCCGCGTCGCCCACCGGGCCGGCGGGGGCGGGTGGACCCGGACGATGACCACCGCGCCCGACGGGAACCGGGTGGTCAGCCTGACCGCCGGGCAGACCACCGTCGGCTACCGCCACGACGCCTGCGGCAACCTGCTCCAGGAGGCGGACAGCCGGCACTTCGCCTGGAACGCTGCCAACCAGCTCGTCGCCTTCCGGGTGCAGCCCGACGGCGCGTCGACCCCGTCGCGCGCCAGCCAGTACCGCTACGACGCCACCGGCGCGCGGGTGCTGAAGCTGACCCGCGACCAGGGCGGCGGCACGGAAATCACCGTGTACGTCGAGGGCGTCTTCGAACGGCTGCTGGTGACCGGCCCGACCGGCGGCGCCGACCGGTACGACGAGGTGCACCTGACCGACGGCACCACCCGGGTGGCGGTGCTGCGAATCGGGCCGCCGCTGCCCTCGGACGCCCGGCCACCCGTCGCGTACCACCTGGTGGATCACCTGGCGTCCAGCGTCGCCGTGCTGGACGAGCGGGGCGACCCGGTCAACCGGGAGGAGTACACCCCCTACGGCGAGACCAGCTTCGGCGGCTACGCCCGCAAGCGGTACCGCTACACCGGCCGGGAACGCGACGAGGAGAGCGGCCTGGCCCGCCACGGCGCCCGGTACTACGCATCCTGGTTGGGGCGCTGGATCAGCCCCGACCCGGCCGGTCAGGTGGACGGGACGGCCCTGTACACGTACGTGCGGGGCAATCCATTGCGCCTGGTGGACCGGTCCGGTCTCGCCTCGGTGCCCACCCAACTGGGCACCGGCACCATCGCCGACTCGCGGATGGTCCAGCTGTGGGAGAAGGCCGTCAACCAGGTGATGGGGGTCGAGAAGGGCGGCGGGCAGAAGTTCGTCAAGCTCGTCCAGGAGGCGTACGAGGCCAAGGGCATGGGGTCCAACCGGACTGCCGGCACCGCGGTCAACGTGGCGCGGGAGACGTACTCGAAGGTGCGGACGGTGTTCGGCCGGCTGGCCGCGGCGGAGGGCATCTCGCTCAAGGGGGTGCAGTTGCACCACCTGTTCGGCAAGGACGGGCTCGGCGGTCTCGCGCACAACCCGTGGGGCGCGTTGGACCCGACCGGGCTGAAGGCGGTCACCGGCAACGCGGCCACGCTCGGCAGCGAGCACAACCTGTTGCACGCCGCGGAGGAGGGGCTGAAGGGCAAGGCGGCGGAGATGGTCGGCAAGCTGTCAAAGAACGTCGGCGAGGCGGCCAAGGATGTGGGTGAGGGAGCCAAGCGGCTCGGCCGCTCGCCCGCGGCGGCCGGTTTCACCCGCGTCGGCACGATGCTCGGCATCGTCGGTGGCGTCGGCACCGCCGTCGCCACCGTCCAGCTGGCCTCCGACCTGCGCGACGGTCGGACGGTGGACGCCATCGGGCACGGCTCGCAGGTGGTCGCGGGCGGCTTCGACCTGGCGGCGATGGCGTCGTCGGCCGGTGGCGGGGCGGCCGCCGGCACCACCCTGACCACCTCGGTGGCCGCCGCCCCGGTGGTCGCGGTCGGGGGCGCGGTGGCCACCGGGTTCGCCGTGGGCTGGACGGTCGGCAGCATGATCAACGACCATCTCTCCGCGGACACCCAGCACGCGATCGGCGGCACGGTGAACGAGATCGTCAACGAGGGCGGCTGGAAGTTGCTGTTCACCCACCCCTTCGGCATCGGCATGTAGCGACGCCCGGTCCGGCGGCGGGACGCCTCCCGCCGCCGGACGGTCCCGCTACAGCCCGGTGCAGGGGTTGCCGTCGACGGTGCAGCCGTCCGGGGTCTTGGCGCGCAGGTCCGGGTCGCGCACGTCGAACCGGACGGTCGCCGACTGCCCGGCCGGCAGCGGCGCGCCGGTGAAGGTGACCACCGACCCGTCCTGCTCCCAGTCGGCCCCGTTGACGCTGCTGACGGTGGCGCCCGAGGCCAGGGTCACCGTCACCGTCCAGCCCGGCTTCTCGGCGCTGCCGGGGTTGCTGACCACCACCTGGCCCCGGTAGCCGAAGACCCGGTCGGAGACGGTCTCGTAGCGCGCGGTCAGCGCGGCCGCCGGCGGCCGAGTGGGGCTCGCCGTACGGGTCGCTGACAGCGACGGTGTGGGGCTGGGCCGGCCGATGCTGCGGCTGGCGGCCGGCGCGGTACGCGACGGGGTGGCGGGCGGCGTGCTGTTCCTGGCGCTGGGCAGCACCAGCGGCGACGACTCGGGTAGCGGGCGCGCCGCCGTCGGCTCCGGGCGCGCCGCCCACGCGGTCACTCCGCCGGCCAGGAGCACGGTCGTCAGCGCGCCGATCAGCATCGCCCGCCGGCGTCCGGACCGCGTCGGCGTGCGCACGATCGGCAGCTCGGCGGTCAGGTCGCCCTCGGCGCGGCGCAGGTCGACCTGCTGGAAGGCCAGCCAGTCGAGGATCGCCGGCAGCCGGACACCCACGGCCTGCTGGTGGTGCTCCTCGCGGCGGTCGCGCCGGGCGGCGTCCCAGTCGCCCTGCTCCAGCGCCTCGTGCACCGACATCCGGCAGCCGTGGGCGGTGGGCACGAGGGTCGTGGTGACCCGGCTCCGCCGCTTACCCTCCCGGCAGGCCAGCGCGAGCCGCTCCGGCGCCCGCAACTCGAGCACCTCCAGCTCGAGGTCGGCGTCGAAGCCGGGCAGCTCCGCCGTGCGCAGCACCAGCCGCTCCGGGGCCGGCGCCGCCTCGGCGAACCACTTGGCGAGCAGCGTCTGGTCGGTCAGCGCCCGCCAGACCAGATCGCGGGGATGGAACAGCTCGACCTCGGTGCCGATCTCGATCACGCGGAGACTCTACGGCTCGCCGGCTCCGGCCACTACGGACGGTCGGTTCCCGCCCTCGCCGCTAGTCCGCCGGCTGGTCCCGGCCGCCGTCGTGCCACTGGGCGCGGAAGGCGGCCTCGTTGGCCTCGTGGGTGACCTTCTCCTCGAACACCGCCCGGCGCAGCGCGTGCCGGGAGTCCGCCAGCACCACCACCTCGATCGCCACCAGCGCGACGCAGATGGCGGTGAGCAGGCCCAGCGCCGCCAGCGCGGGCCACTGGCGGGCGACGGGCAGTCCGATCGCCAGGGCCACGAGCACGCCGATCCGGGTCCACGTGACGGTGCGCAACGTGCGCCACTGGAACGCCAGGTCCGCGGCCAGGTAGAGCATCACCCCGCCGAAGAGCAACGGTACGGCCGGCCCGTGTGCCCGCTCGCCCACCCCGCCCGCCGGGTCGGTGATCATGCGGACCAGCTCTTCCGCGCCGATGGCGAACAGGATGATGCCGGCGATCATGGGCAGGTAGAGGTAGGCGTACGCGTCGCGGGCCATCGTCACCCGCGGGCCGCCCTGGGCGGCGTGCAGCGCGATCCGGGCGGCCGGACCGATCATGTCGAAGTGCGCCCACCACAGCGCCGCCGTGAACAGGATGCCGAACACGGCCGCCGGGATGGCGGGCCAGGTCACCGGCTTGCCCAGCAGATTGCCGCCGACGCCGACCGAGATCACCGACTCGCCCAGCGCGATGATGAGGATCAGGTCGTAGCGCTCGGTCCAGTGCTCGGCGGAGGTGATCTCCCAACCCGCCGTGCCGGAGAGCAGGCTGCTGCCGTACTGCACGACGACGACCCCGATCCACAAGCCGTCCCGCAGCCACAGCCCGAGGTCCTGATCCCCGACCGCCAGCGGGAGCAGCCCTGCGACCAGCAGCAGCAGCGTGGTGATCACGACCTCGGGGATGAACTGGTACAGCTTGCGGCGGGCCTCCGGCCGGCCCCGGGTGGCGTGCGCGTACAGCGCGACGTGCACGGCTCGGATCACCACGTAGCTGACCGTGACCAGGATCGGTCCGGCGGCGCCCTGCTGGAGAGCGCCGAAGGTCTGCGGCAGGGCCAGCGCGAACGTGAACAGCGCCACCATGCCGATCACCATCAGCACCGGGACGAAGCCCTCACCGAGCCGCAGCCGGCTGGCGACGACACTGTGCACGATCCAGCACCACCAGAGCACGGCGAGCACCAGCATCGCGTGCAGCAGCTCCCGCCCGGTCACGTTGGCGGCGGTGGCCCGGGTGATGATGAAGAACGACACGACGAAGACGAGGTCGAAGAAGATCTCGAACTTGTCCACCCGGGCGGCCGGCGCGACCGGAACGGCCGGCCCCAGCTTCCCGTGCCGCCCCTGGCCCTCCACCGCACGAGTCTCCCAGCGTTGGACGGGTCGCGGAGCCGATTCGGCGGCGCGGCGGGAGGCAGCCGGGTCAGCCGGTGGACCGGCCCAGGTAGGTGAGCGGCCCCGGGTCGGGCACCGGGATCACCTGGAAGCCGAGCCGGTCGTAGAAGCCGCGGGCCCGCACGTTGGCGGTGACCATGCCGACGTGCAGGGCGGGCGCGCCGGCCCGGGCGGCGGCCGCCAGGAACCTCTCCAGCAGTCGCCGGCCGTGACCGCGCCCCTGGTGGCCGGGGAGCAGGTCGATGTGCAGGTGGGCAGGGTAGGCCGTCAGCTCCGGCAGCAGCAGCCGCTCCGGGCGGTGGTGCAGGGCGAGCATCTCCTCGTCCGGGGTGCGCGGCGCGCCGGCCGGCTCGGGGTAGCGGTCCGCCAGCCGGGGGATCCACTCCCGGCGGTAGGCGCGGACGAAGCCCGGGGTGTCCGCGGTGCCGAGGACGTACCCGACCACCCGGCCGGTGTCCTCCAGCACGAACGCCAGCTCCGGTTCCAGGTGCAGGTAGGGGCCGGCGAACAGGTCGGGCATGAGATCGTCGCTGGCGTACCGCCCCCGGGCGTCGTCGCCCGCGTCGGCCGTGCGGACGCAGATGTCGTAGACCGCGTCGTGGTCGGCGGGGCGGTAGGGCCGGATGGTCGCCGTCGACGGAGGCGGCGTCGTCGCGCTGCTCATGCCCGGACCGTACGGCGTGAGACCGCTCTCACCGAACCCCGTGCGGGCTCAGCCGCCGAGCCGCTCGCGAGCGAGGAACTTCGGCACCACCATCCGCCACGCCTCGGTGACCAGCTCCGTCATCTGCTCGTGGTCCAGCCGGTCGAGGTGGCAGCAGACCCAGTGGAAGCGCAGGTCCGACGGGCGGGGGAGGAAGAACAGTTCCGGCTCGGCGGCGATCAGCCCGTCCCGCTGCTCCTTCGGGTAGCCGAAGCCCATGCTCCGCTCGTCCCGGGAGAAGGCGACGTAGACGATCCGGCCGACCCGGAACTTGACCCGGTCGTGGATCAGGCGCTCACTGGTGCGGGGGAGCGTCCGGGCCAGGGCGCGGACGTCGTCGACGGTGACCACGGCACGACGCTAGCCGGACCCTCCGACAGTTCCGCGCGGCGTTCGTCGCCCGGCTCAGCCGGTCGTGGCCGGTGCCGGAGCGGCCGTGGTGAGCGCGGTCCGGAGGGTGTCGACCAGCGGGCGGTCGGGGTGTTCGATCCAGTGCTGGACGGCGACCCGCAGGGTGGCCAGGAAGGTCGCGGCCAGGATCCGGGAGCGCAGCGTCGCATCCGGCCCGGTGAGGCGGGCGGCCAGTTCGCCGGCCAGTTCCCGCTCGATCGCGGTGTACGCGGCGACCTGGTGCGCGAGCAGCCCCGGGTGACCGTGCAGCCGGCGGCGGCGGGTCAGCCACGTCATCGCGCTGTCGTCGTACCCCTCGGTGGCCAGGTGCAGGGCGGCCTGGCGGAGCGCGGTCCACGGCGGTTCGTCGGCTGGCCGGTCGTGGAGCAGGTCGAGCAGCCGGCGCAGCCGCAGGGTGTCGCCGTGGAAGAGGGCCTCCTCCTTGCTGGAGAAGTAGTTGGAGAAGGTCCGGCGGGAGACGTTGGCGGCGTCGGCGATGGCCTCGACGGTGACCCGGTCCGGGCCCTCCTCGGCGGCGAGGCGCAGGGCCGCCTCGTGCAGGGCGAGCCGGGTGGCCGCCTTTTTGCGCTCCCGCAGCCCGGTCGCCTCTGACATGCCGCCCAGCATACGTGATCCGTTTCTCAACGAGCAAAGTTGCACAGTGCGCAAGATTCGTTGATGATTGCTTGGGGCAACCAACGCTGGCCCGGAGGAGGATCGTGAACCCCGCCACCCGCGAACTCGGCATGCGGCTGTACGACCTGCTGACCGGCGTGCGGCTGCTCAAGCAGCATCGGGCGCACCACCGGCCGGCCGTCCCACCCGGGCTGGTCGGCATGCTCCGGCACATCGACCGCTGTGCCACCGGGTGCCAGGCCCGGGAACTGGCCGACCGCACCCGGCTCGACCCGTCCACGGTCAGCCGGGCCGTCGCCGCCCTCGTGGCGGACGGTCTGGTGGAAAGGCACGCCGACCCGTCCGACCGACGGGCCAGCCGCCTCACCCTCAGCGAGGCGGGCCGGACCGCCCTGACCGACACCCAGGACTGGTACGGCCAGGTGCTCGCCCGAGCGCTCGCCGACTGGACCCCCGGCGAGGTGGCGGCGCTGTCCGCCGCGCTCGGCCGGTTCACCCGCGACCTCGAGGTCGCCCTCGCACGCCACGACAACCTGGAGGACGCGCGATGAGCGCACCCACCGTACCGGCCGACGCCGCGCCGATGAGCCGGCGCCGGACCCTGGAAGCACTCAGCGGCCTGCTGCTGGTGCTCTTCGTCGCGATGCTCAGCGGCACGGTCGTCTCGACCGCCCTGCCGAAGATCATCGGGGCGCTGAACGGCTCGCAGACCCAGTACACCTGGGTGGTCACCGCCACCCTGCTCACCGCGACGGCGACCACCCCGATCTGGGGCAAGCTGGCCGACCTGTTCAACAAGAAGATCCTGATCCAGGCCGCCATCGTGGTCTTCCTGGCCGGCTCGGTGGTCGCCGGCTTCGCCCAGAACGCCGGCCAGCTCATCGCCGCCCGTGCCTTCCAGGGCATCGGCGTCGGCGGCCTGCAGGCGCTCGTCCAGGTCGCCATCGCGGCGATGATCCCGCCGCGGGAGCGCGGCCGCTACAACGGCTACCTCGGCGGCGTGATGGCCCTGGCCACGGTCGGCGGCCCACTGCTCGGCGGCCTCATCGTCGACACCTCGTGGCTCGGTTGGCGCTGGTGCTTCTTCGTCGGCGTACCGGTCGCCGTCGTCGCGCTGATCCTGCTGCAGTTCACCCTGAACCTGCCCACCGTGCGCCGGGCGAACGTCAAGATCGACTACCTGGGCGCCACCCTCATCGCGGCCGGCGTCAGCCTGCTGCTGATCTGGATCTCCTTCGTCGACGCCTCCTTCGCCTGGCTCTCCTGGCAGACCGCCGCGATGGTCGGCGGCTCAGTGCTCCTGCTCGCCCTGGCGGTCCGGGTCGAGTCCCGGGCGGCCGAGCCGGTCGTCCCGCTGGGCATCGTCCGCGAGCGCACCACCGCCCTGGCCATCCTCGGCAGCCTCGCGGTCGGCATGGCCATGTTCGGCGGTGCCGTCTTCCTCGGCCAGTACTTCCAGATCGGCCGCGGCTACAGCCCCACCGAGGCGGGCCTGCTCACCATCCCGATGATGGCCGGCGTCCTGCTCTCGTCGATCGTCGCCGGTCGCCTGATCACCGCCAGCGGAAAGATCAAGCCGTACATCGTCGCCGGGTCGATCATCCTGGTCGCCGGGTTCGCCCTGCTCGGCACCATCGACCACGAGACGTCGCTGGTCCTGGTCGGCGCGGCCATGTTCGTCGTCGGTGTCGGCGTCGGCATGACCATGCAGAACCTCGTGCTCGCGGTGCAGAACACCGTCGCGCTCAAGGACATCGGCGCGGCCAGCTCCACCGTCGCGTTCTTCCGCTCCCTCGGCGGCACCATCGGGGTGTCCGTGCTCGGCGCCGTCCTGGCCCGCCGGGTCACCGACCGGATCACCCACGACCTCGCCGCCGCCGGGTTCCCCACCTCCGGTGGGGGAGGCGGCAGCAGCTTGAACCTGACCGCCCTGCCGGCGCCGGTGCAGCAGATCGTCCGCGCCGCGTACGGCGACGCCACCGGGCACATCTTCCTCATCTCGGCGGCCATCGCGGTGGTCGGCATCATCGCCGCGCTGCTGCTCAAGCCGGTCACGCTGCGGTCCAGCCTCGACCTGCCCGACACCGGGCGGTCGGTCGCCGTCGCGGCCGACGCGGTGGACGGGGCGCCGCCCTTCGACGAGGTCACCGTCGAGCCCGTGGCGAAGGATCCGGTACGCCGCTGACGCCGCAGCGCCATCCAGGGCCGTCGCCGTCACCGGCGGCGGCCCTGGCCCTGCCCGCGCGGGCCGGTGCCCGCCGGCCGTGACCGAATCGAGGAGCTGTGGACACGACGGAGGCCGGGTCCGGCCGGGCGGCCGCCGAGCGGTGGCGGTCCGGGCCGGTACGCCGGGCGGCCCGGGAACTGGCGCTCGTCGCGGCGCTGTTCCTCGCCTACAAGGCGGGTCGGGTCGCCGCGGCCGGCCGGACATCCACCGCGCTGACCAACGGGGAGCGGGTGTGGCGGCTGGAGCGCCTGCTCCACCTGCCCGACGAAGCCCTCCTCCAGCACCCGCTGCTCGCCCACGACCTGCTGATCCGGCTGGCCAACTGCTACTACGCCTGGGTGCACTTCCCGGCCACGGCCCTCTGCCTGGTCTGGCTCTACGCCCGCCACCCGGCGCACTACCGCTGGATCCGCCGCGCCCTCGCCGCGCTCACCGCGGCCGCGCTGGCCCTGCACGTTCTCGTCCCGCTCGCCCCGCCGCGGATGACCGGGCTGACCGGCCTGGTCGACACCGGCAGCCGGTACGGGCCCGCCGTCTACGGTTCACCCGAGGCCGACACCCTGAGCAACCAGTACGCCGCCATGCCGTCCCTGCACGTCGGCTGGGCCCTGGCCGTCGCCGTCGCGCTCGTGGCCGTCACCCCCGGGCGGCTGCGCTGGCTCTGGCTGGCGCACCCCCTCGTCACCCTGCTGGTGGTCGTCGTCACCGGTAACCACTACTGGCTCGACGGCATCGTCGCCACCGTCCTCCTCGCGGTGATCCTGTCGCTCCTGCCCCGGCCGGACCGCCGCCCGCCGGTCGTGCCGGCGGCCCGACGCACCCGCCCGCACCTGGTGGCGACCCGGCGCCACGGCGATGTCCGGCGCCCGCGTCCCCGCCGCCCACCGAGCCGGGCGGGCTCGATGGACGGCGGTCGACGGTAGGGGCGGCTCCCCGGCCCCGCTCCTGGTCACCGCCGTGCTCGCGCCGCGAGACGTATAGACAGGAGTCTTTACTGTTAACAAGGTTTAATTTATGTTCATGGGTATCTTCTCCCGCCCGAAGGAGTGCCCGTCATGCGTCGAAGACTCACCCTGCCGCTGCTCACCACAGGCGCCGTCGGCGCCACCCTGGCCGTCGCCGCGCCCGCCCAGGCCCACGGCTACGTCTCCGCACCGCCCAGCCGGCAGGCGCTCTGCGCCCAGAACCGGGTCCCGGACTGCGGCCAGATCAAGTACGAGCCGCAGAGCGTCGAGGGCCCGAAGGGTCTGCGCAGCTGCCACGCCGGCATCGCCCAGTTCGCCGTGCTCAACGACGACAGCCGGAACTGGCCCGCCACGGCGGTCGGCAGCACGGTGACCTTCACCTGGGTCAACACCGCCCGGCACGCCACCGCCAACTGGGAGTACTGGATCGGGAACACCCGGGTGGCCGCCTTCGACGGCGGCGGCCGCCAGCCCGAGGCGACCGTGTCGCACACCGTCAACCTGAGCGGATACCCGGGGCGGCAGAAGCTCATCGCCATCTGGAACATCGCCGACACGGCCAACGCCTTCTACTCCTGCGTGGACCTGCAGATCGGGTCGGGCGGCGGCGGTCCGACGCCCAGCCCCACTCCGACGCCGTCCCCGACCGCTCCGTCGCCGACGCCCAGCCCGACCACCTCGCCCGCGCCGGGCGGCACCTGGACCGCCGGTCGGGCGTACCAGGTCGGTGACCTGGTCACCTACAACGGCGTGACGTACCGCTGCCGCCAGGCGCACACCGCGATCGCCGGCTGGGAACCGCCCAACGTGCCCGCGCTGTGGCTCCCGCTCTGACCGCACGGGTGCGGCGTACCCCCGGCGTGCGCCGCACCCGTCCCACCGTGCCCGATCGGAGTGCCGGCCTGCGTCGCGTTCTCACCGCCGCCCTGCTGGCGGTCCTGCTGCCCGCCGCCGGCTGCGCCCACGAACCGGCGCCGCCGCACTCCGCGGCGATCCCGTCCGCGGCGGCCGCCGCGACCAGCGGCATCGACGTGCTGTTCCTGACCATGATGGTGGCGCACACCGAGCAGACCCTGCAGATCGTCCGGCTCGGGCTCGACCGGGCGACGGACCCCCGGATCCGTACCCTGATCGCCGCCGTCGAGGTCACCGAGACCGACGAACTGGCCACCATGCGCGGCTGGCTGCGCGAGGCCGGCCCGTCCGCGGCGGCCGCCGCCGCCCGGCACGACCACACCGCCCACAACGACGCCGTGGCCGGGCTCGCCCGGCTGCGTGCCGCCCGGCCCGGCGCGGTCGACGAGGTGCTGCTCGACGTGCTCGGCAGGCACCAGCGGACGGCATCCGACCTGGCGCGGGCCCAGGTCCGCGCCGGCACCAGCGAGCGGGTCCGCGAGCTCGCCCGGCGCATCGAGCGGTCCCGCGGCGCCGAGGTCGAGCTGATGGCCACCTTCCGCACCCGGCCGTGACCCCGGCAGCGCCGGTCAGCCGCCCACGGACCGGGCGACCAGCAGCGCCCCACCGAGGCAGCCGAGCGCTGCCGTATTCAGCACGGCCCGGACCACGTTCCAGCGCACCCAGGTGCTCTCGAAGCTCGCCCGCAGCTCGCCCGGATCCGCCCCCGGGCCGCCCGCCGCGAGACGGTCGTTGAGCGGCACGTTCACCGCGGCCGTCACCGCCAGCACGAGGCCGTAGAGCACCAGGGCGGCGACCAGCCAGGGCAGCGGGGTCCGCCGGTCGGCGGGCAGGTGCAGCAGCACGGCCGCCAGCGTGCAGAGCAGGGCGCCGCCGAAGCAGAGCGCGAACCAGCCGTTCAGGATGACCGCGTTGATGGCGCGCATGCCGGTCACGAAGGACCGGTCGTCCACCCGGGACAGTCCCGGCATCACCGCGTACGCGAAGCCGGCGAACAGCCCCGCCATCAGGCCCGTGGTCACCGTCGCCAGCAGCAGCACGGCCGTGCGCAGCGCGTTCACCGGGCACCGCCCCGGTCGCGGACTTCGATCATGGATCGATTCCAGCGCAGGACCACCGGCGCCGGCCATGGCCGGGACGCTCCGGCCCATACGCGGGCGTCTAGGCTCGCCCGATGGACGTCCTCGCCGACGTGCTCCGGGGGCTGCGGGCCCGGGACGCCTTCCTGCTGCGTACCGTGATGGACCCGCCATGGTCGATCCGGGTCTGCGACGCCGCCCCGCTCAGCGTCACCACGGTGGTCCGGGGCACCGCCTGGGTGGTGCCGGACGCCGGCGAGCCGGTGCCGCTGCACCCCGGGGACGTCGCCGTGCTGCGCGGGCCCGACCCGTACACCATGGCCGACCACCCGGACACGCCGCCGCAGGTGGTGATCCACCCGGGCCAGCGCTGCACCACCCTCGGCGGGCAGGACCTCAACGATTCGCTGGCTCTCGGGCTGCGCACCTGGGGCACCCGGGCGGACGCCGCGGCGGCCCTGCTCACCGGCACGTACGCCAGCAGTGGCGCGGTGGGCGCCGGTCTGCTCGCGGCCCTGCCGCCCCTGCTGGTGCTCCCCGCCGCCGACGCCGAGCTGCCGGTCGTCGCGCTGCTCGCGGCGGAGCTGCACCGCCCGGAGCCCGGGCGGGAGGCGGTGCTGGACCGGCTGCTCGACCTGCTGGTCATCGCGGTGCTGCGTACCTGGTTCGGCGGCCCCGGCGCGCGGCCGCCCGGCTGGTACCGCGCCTACGCCGACCCGGTGGTCGGCGCCGCGGTGCGGCTGATCCAGGGTGATCCCGCCCACTGCTGGACGGTGGCCGGGCTCGCCGCCGCGACCGGCGTCTCCCGGGCCGCCTTCGCCCGCCGCTTCACCGAACTGGTCGGTGAGCCGCCGATGGCCTTCGTCACCGGCTGGCGCCTCGCGGTCGCCGCTGACCTGCTGCGGGACACCGAGTTGACCCTCACGGCGGTGGCCCGCCGGGTCGGCTACGGCAGCCCGTTCGCGCTCAGCGCCGCCTTCAAGCGCCAGCATGGCGTCAGCCCGCGCGACTACCGGGCGACCGCCTGAACCCGGCCCACGGAGACCCCGGGTCCGATAAACCGCGCGCCGACTGTCGGAGGCGCTGGCTACGCTGCCTGCGGACCTCGCTCAGCGGGCGTCCATCACCCCGCGCCCCGGTGCGGCGCCGCCACCACCCCGGCCGGATCGAAACAGGAGATTCTCAGTGACACAGCAAGCTGTCGCGACATCGAACAAACTCGACGCCGCGGTGCTGAAGGTGGCGGGCGTCGTCGTGCTCGGCGCGATCATGTCGATCCTCGACGTGACGGTCGTCAGCGTCGCGCTGCCGACGTTCCAGACCGAGTTCGGCGCCTCGTACGCCCGGGTGGCGTGGACGATGACCGGCTACACCCTCGCGCTGGCGACGGTGATCCCGCTCACCGGTTGGGCCGCGGACCGGTTCGGCACCAAACGGCTCTACATGGCCGCGCTGGCCCTGTTCACCATCGGGTCCGGGTTGTGCGCCACCGCGGACTCCATCACCGAGTTGATCGCCTACCGGGTGCTGCAGGGCCTCGGCGGCGGCATGCTCATGCCGCTCGGCATGACGATCATGACCCGGGCGGCCGGCCCGCACCGGATCGGCCGGCTGATGGCCGTCCTGGGCATTCCGATGCTGCTCGGCCCGATCGGCGGTCCGATCCTCGGCGGCTGGCTGATCGACACGGCCAGCTGGCACTGGATCTTCCTGATCAACCTGCCGATCGGCGTCATCTCGCTCGTCTACACGGCGCTGGCCCTGCCCAAGGACAATCCCGAGCCGTCGGAGTCGTTCGACTTCCTCGGCATGCTGATGCTCTCGCCGGGCCTGGCCCTGTTCCTCTACGGCATCTCCTCGCTGCCCGAGGCCGGCACGATCGCCGAGACCAAGGTGTGGCTGCCGGTGCTGGTCGGCGCCGCGCTCGTGGTGGGCTTCGTCCTCTACTCGTTCAAGCCCAAGCATCCGCTGGTGGACCTGCGGCTGTTCGCCAACCGCAACCTGACCATCGCCTCGGTCACGCTGTTCGTGTTCATCATCGCGTTCATGGGCGCCGGTCTGCTGTTCCCGAGCTACTTCCTGCAGATCCGCGGGGAGTCGACGCTGACCGCCGGCCTGCTGATGGCGCCGCAGGGCCTCGGCGCCATGGTCACCATGCCGGTCGCCGGCATGCTCGCCGACCGGGTGCCCGTCGGCCGGACGGTGCCGTTCGCGCTGGTGCTCATCGCCGCCGGCTTCTTCACCTTCACCCAGGTCGACCCGCACACCTCCTACTGGCTGCTCTGCGGTTCGCTGTTCGTGATGGGTCTGGGCATGGGCGCCACGATGATGCCGATCATGACCTCGGCGTTGAAGACCCTGCACGCCCAGGAGGTGGCCCGCGGCTCCACGCTGGTCAACATCCTCCAGCAGATCGGCGGCTCGGTCGGCGCGGCCGTGATGTCGGTGATCCTCACCAACGAGCTGAACGGCTCCCGGCCCATCCCGGGCGTGACGGACCCGAGCGGCAAGCCGGTCACCGAGGCCGCCCTGGCTATCGCCACGCAGCAGCGCCCGGAGCTGACCCAGCAGTTCCCGGTGCCGCCGTCGCTGATCGAGAAGGGGCTGGACTTCGCGGCCCACTCGTTCGCCACCACCTTCTGGGTCGGTTTCGCGCTCGTGCTGCTCACCTTCATCCCGGCCGCGCTCCTGCCGCGCCGGAAGCAGCCGTCGCAGGTGCCCGACGACCCGCAGGGCGAGCAGCTGCCGGTGCCGGTCGGCCTGCACTGACCGTTGGCCGGGCCGCCAGGCACACGCTGGCGGCCCGGCCCGGCCCGGTCGGGGCGGCGTCGGCGCCCCGGAGCTGGCATGCTGCCTGCCATGCGTGACACCGCTCACCTGGCCGGCTTCTTCGCCGCGCACGGCATCTGGTGCGTCTCCGACGGCCAGACCCTCGTGCCGCTGCTCGGCTACGAACAGTCCGACGGCAGCCGCGGCATGGAACGCTTCGCCGCCGACGACCTCGCCGACGCCGCGCGGGCCGGCCAGGAGGCGCTGCGCGGCAACCGACACGACGCGGACCGCGCGGTGCTCGTGGTCGACGGCTACCTGCACCTCGACACCGGTCGCACCGACGCCCTGATCGTCAAGGCCGTCGACCATGCCGGCGCCCGGTCGCTGACCCTCGCCGTCCCGTACCGCCCGCAGCAGAGCCCGGCCGGCTTCGCCGTGCACCGGCCCAAGTTCATCGAGGTCACCGGCGTGGCGGGGCCGGACCAGCGGGCCGTGGCCGAGGCCTTCTTCGCCGGCGTCGAGTCGCACGAGCAGGCGGCGGCCGTCTGGCACGACCACCTCGACCAGACCGGCTGAGCCGCCGGGCCCGGACCGAGTGCCGCATCCGCGCATGCCGGCGCGCTCCGCGGGTAGGCACCGGCACTGCTACGAGCGGAGGGAGGGCCGCGATGGGCGGTGCCGCCGCGAACCAACCGGCAGGACCCGGGCGAGTGGCCAGCCCGGCCGACCGCCTGGCCGAGGACGTGGCCGAGGTGGTCCGCGCGGAGGTACGCGCGGTGCGCAGCCAGCTCGCGGACGCGGCCCGCCCGGCCGGGCTCGGTTTCGTCCTGCTGGCCGCCGCCGGCGGCTGTGCCGTGCTGGGCGTGGGAGCCGCGTCCACGACGGCGCTGCGCATGCTGGAGAGCTTTCTGCCGCGCCGACTGGCCGCGGCCGGCCTCACCGGCGGCTACCTGCTGGCCGCGGTGCTGCTCGGTCGGGTGGGACTGGACCAGCTACGCGCCGCCGGAGGCAGTTCCGCGCGGCTGGCCGACGAGGTCCGGGACGCCGTGTCGGCCACCGCCGGACGGGTGGTGCCGGCCGGGTCGTCCGCCGCGCAGGACGAGCTCCGGCGCTGAGGCGCGTCCGCGATCGACCGCTTCTGGAGGACACCGTGTCGGACAAGCACGAGCAGGCCGAGGAGATGCGGCACGAGGTGCCGTCGACCGTCGCCCGGTCCGAGGACAAGGCGGTCCGGACCTACAAGAAGACCCTCGAGTCCGCCGAGCAGACCTACGGCGACGGGGAGCGCGCGCATCGCACCGCGTTCGCGTCGCTGAAGCACACGTACGAGAAGGTCGGGGACCACTGGGAGCGCAAGGAGCACAAGGGTCCGTCCGATCTCCAGGCGGCGCAGGGTGCCCCCGCGGCGCAGGAGCGGCCTCGCCCCACCGCGCAGGGGGTGGACGCCAACGCCAGCAAGGGGCACCTCGAGGCGGTGGCCCGCAAGGTCGGCATCGAAGACCCGGCGGATCTGGCCAGGGACGACCTCGTGCGGGCCATCGAGAAGGCCAACGCCCGGGCCACCGCGCGGGCTCGCAAGCGCTGAGGGCAGGGCGCCACCGGGCGCCGTTTGGTTGTGCTCCGGGCGGGTAGGGCAGCCGGCGAGCGGACAGGAGAGGCGGCACGAGATGGGCATGGGTCGGATGGGTGACGTGCTGGTCGGTGCGGCCGGCGACGTGGCCGGCGCGGTGGTCGACCCCCGGCAGGGGCTCAGCCGGTTGCGCGCGGCAGGCCCCGCGCGCGCCCTGGTCACCGCGGGGGCGGGTCTGGTGATCGGCTACCTGGTGGCCCGGTCCCGGCGCCGCCGCTGACGCCGCCGATCAACCGGCTGATCTCCGCGGCGGCCGGGTGTCGCGGGGCGACGGCCAGGAAACGCCGCAGGGTCCGGTCCGCCTCGGCGGGGCGGTCGGTGCGTTCGGCCAGTCCCAGCACGAGCAGCCCGTCGGGCGAGTCCGGGGCGTGGGCGAGCACCTCCCGCGCGGTTCCCGCCGCCCCCGCCGAGTCGCCCGCGCGCAACAGCGCGAAGCCCAGTCGTAGCCGCAGCATGTCGTCGGGGCGGTCCCGCAGCGCCTCCCGGTACAGCTGGGCCGCGGCGTCGTACCGGTGCTGCGCCTCCAGGTCACCGGCCAGCTGCACGGCGACCGCCACCGGGTCGGCCGGGGCGGCCGCCGGCGCGGCGGGACGGGCGAGACGGTCGGCGGCGACCGCCACCGTCGCCACCAGGGCGACCAGCCCGAGGGAGAGTGCCCGCCAGGCGCGCCGCGCGGCCCGGGGGTCCGGTGGCGGCGCCGGCCCGGCTGCGGCCCGGCGCGCGCGGGGGCGCAGCGTCCGGACGGCGGCGTACCCGCCGCCCAGCAGGACGAGCAGGGGTACGCCCCAGAGCAGCAGTTCCGCCGTGCGGACCGGCGGATCGGTGAGCACGTCGGGGCCGTAGCGCGCCACGAACCACCGGCGGATCTCGGCGCGGTCCCGTCCCGCGGCGACCTGGTCGGCCACCGCCTGCCGCATCGCTGCGGCGATCGGCGAGTTGGAGTCCGCCACCGACTCGCCCTGGCAGGCCGGGCAGCGCAGTCCGGCGGCGACCGCCCGGACCGGGTCCGGCCCGGTGTGGTCGCCGGCGGACCGGGCGAGCCCCACGGCCGCGGCCAGGGTCAGCGCGGTGAGGACGAGCGCCACCAGGGCGCGCCGCCGGCTCACCCGGTCAGCAGCGGGCCCACCCGCTGCTCCAGCCACTCCCGGGTGACGACGCCCCGCTGACGGTCGACGATCCGGCCGGCCCGGTCGATCACGAACGTCTCCGGCACGCCGCGCACGCCCCAGTCGACCGCCCGGGTCCCGTCCGGGTCCGGCAGCACGGTCAGCCGGGTCGCCCCGGTCTCGGTGAGCAGCGACCGGACGGCCTCGGCGCCGTCCCGGATGTTCAGCCCGACCAGTCGCAGGCCCTGCGGGGACCAGCGCCGTTCGGCGTCGACCAGCAGCGGCAGCTCGTCGCGGCAGGGGCCACACCAGGACGCGAAGACGTTGACCAGCACCACGTGTCCGCGGGCGTCGGCCAGGTCGAAGCGGCCGCCGTCCAGGGTGGTGCCGGACAGCGCGGGAGCGGGGGCGGGTGGCCCGGCGGTGGCCGTAGCGGTGGTCGGTGTCGCCGGGGCGCGCAGGCCGAGGGCGAGCAGCGTGCCGACGGCCGCGGTGAGCGCCAGCCCGACGACCTGCCCGGCCCGCAGCCAGGCCGGCCGGCGGATCACCGGGCGGCTCCGGAGCCGGCCGCGACGGGCGTGGCGCCGACCTCCGTCGGCGCGGTCGGCCGGCGCCGGGGACCGGCCGCGCCGACCGCCGCCATCAGGCCGCCCAGGGCGGTCAGCCCACCGCCGGCCCAGAGCAGCCCGACCAGTGGGTTCACCGCCAGCCGTACGGTCGCGCTGCCGCTGTCCGGGGCGACCGCGAGCAGCGTGACGTACGTGTCGCGGAGCGGGCCGGTGTCGATCGCCGGCACGGTGACGGCGGTGTCCCGGGCCGGGTGGTAGCGCAGGGCCGGTGTCGCGGTGCGTCCCGTGGACAACCGCAGCCGCGCCCGGGCCGACATGCCGTCGCTGCCGCCCGCACGGTCGACCCCGATCAGGCGCGCGCTCACGTCGGCGACCCGGATCGTCTCCCCGGTCCGGATGGTCCGCTCGGTGTGCCGGCCGTACGCCGAGGACCCGGCGACGCCCACCGCCACCAGGGCGATGCCGGCGTGCGCGACCAGCCCGGCCAGGCGGGACGGCCGCCGGAACGCGCCCGGCCCGCGCAGCCGTTCGACCAGTTCGCCGGCCAGGCCGGCGAGCACGAACGCGGCCGCGCCGAAGGCGGCGAGCGCGGGCGGTCCGGGGCGGCTGAGCAGCCCGGTCGCGGCGACGGTTGCCAGGGCGGCGGCCGTGGGCAGGACGAGCCGGCGCACGGCCGCCGCCCGGTCCCGCACCCGCAGTGCCGGGGTCACCCCGGCGACCAGCAGCAGCACGACCGCCAACGGCACCGCGGTCCGCTGGTAGTAGTCCGGCCCGACCGAGACGCGGGGGCCGCCGAGCGGTCCGGAGAGCAGCGGCAGGACCGTGCCGATCAGCACCACCGCGGCGATCGTCACCAGCAGGACCCCGTTGACCAGCACCGCGGTGGTCCGGGACAGCAGCGGGGGGCCGGTGCGGGTGGCCGGCGTGGGTGGGCGCCGCCCGACCACCAGGGTCGACCCGACGACCGCCAGCAGCACGAAGCCGAGGAGCAGGGGGCCCAGCGGTGAGTCGGTGAAGGCGTGCACGCTGGCCACGGCGCCGGATCGGGTGAGGAACGTGCCGAGCAGCACCAGCAGGAAGCTCGCGCAGGCCAGCGCGGTGTGCCAACCGGCCCGCCCGGCGGCGCGGGCCAGCCCGGTGTGCAGGAACGCGGTGGCGGTCAGCCAGGGCAGCAGGGAGGCGTTCTCCACCGGGTCCCACGCCCAGTAGCCGCCCCAGCCCAGCACCGCGTACGACCACCAGGCGCCCAGGCCGATACCGGCGGTCAGCGCGGCCCACGCGGCCAGCGCCCAGGGTCGGGCGGCGCGCAGCCAGCCCCGGCCGTCCGGCCCGGCCAGCGGCGCGGCCAGCGCGAAGGCGAACGGGACGACCAGACCGACGTAGCCGGCGTAGAGCAACGGCGGATGCACCCCCATCGCGGGATGCTGCTGCAGCAGCGGGTTCGGCCCGGGCCCGTCGGCGGGCACCGGGTCGACCGCCCGGAACGGGTTCGCGGCGAAGCTGGACAGGGCGAAGAAGAACAGGGTGACCACGCTGACGACGACCATCGCGTACGCGTGCAGCCGGGGCGGGTACACGCGCCGTGCCAGCAGCGCCGCGTAGCCACCCAGCACCAGCAGCCACAGCAGCAGCGACCCGTCGAGGGCGGACCAGAGACTGGTCGCCGTGTAGTACAGCGGCACGTGCCGTCCGCCGTTCTCCGCCACGAACCTGACGCTGAAGTCGTGCCGGAGCAGCGCCACCTCCAGCAGGGCGCAGGCGGTGGCGGCGGCGGCCAGGGTGAGTGCGGTGCCGGCCCGGGCCGGCCGGGTGGGCGCGCCGAAGAGGGCCGCCCGCAGCCAGAGCAGGGCGGTCAGGGTGGCGCAGCCGAGCCCGGCCGCGAGGCTGAGCGTGCCGAGCTCACCGAGCATCGACCGGTCCGGCGGTGGACGGGCGGTACTCGTTGCCGTGCCGGACCAGGACCTGGTCGGCGTGGAAGATCCCGTCGGTGGAGAGGCTGCCCTCGACGACCGCGCCCTGGCCCTCGCGGAACGTCTCCGGGGGCATGCCGCGCTGCTGCACGGTGATCTCGTGCCCGCCGTCGCCCAGGCGGAACACCACGAGGTCGCCGTCGCGGCGCAGCGACCCGGGCACCACCTCACCGCCGAGGCGGACCCGCTCCCGGGCGGCGGCCGGGTCCGCCAGCACCTCGGCGGGGGTGCGGTAGTAGGTCAGGGTGTCGCGCAGCGCGGCGGTGACCAGCAGCCCGCCGGCGGCGACCAGCACGGCGACCAGGGCGGTCCCGCCCACCCGGCGGCGGTTCATCCGACCCGGGCCGGCAGGCGCCGGGCGGCGGGAGAGGCGGCGGTGGCCGAGCCACGTTCCAGCCGGACCACCCGGTGCAGCAGGACGCAGAGCGCGGCGAGGGTCGCGGCGGCCACGGCCAGCAGCAGCGCGACCCCCAGCCGGGGGTCGATCGGCGGGCGCTGCGGGGCGAGCACGGTCGCCTGCTGGTGCAGCGACCGCCACCAGACCACGGAGAAGTGCACCACGGGGACGAGCAGGAATCCGGCCACCCCGATGATCGCGGCCGGGCGGGCCACCCGGGGGTCGGCGTCGTCGCGCGCCCCGGTCCATTCGCCCAGCGCGCGCCGCAGGGCCAGGTATCCGGCGTAGGCGAGCAGCAGCAGGGCGGTGCTGACCAGTCGGGGGTCCCAGGCCCACCAGGTACCCCAGACCAGGTGCCCCCAGAGCGATCCGGTGCCGATGGCGGCGGCGGTGAGCACGACGCCGATCTCCGCGCCGGCCCGGGCGAACCGGTCCCAGCGCGGGTCGCCGCCGATCAGGTAGGCGAGGCTGGCGGCCAGCACCACGCCGAACGCGGCGTAGGCCACCCAGGCGGCGGGCACGTGCAGGTACATCAGCCGTTGTGCCTGGCCCTGCACCTGGTCCGGGGGCGCCAGCCAGCCGCCGGCCAGTGCCGCCGCCGCGGCCAGCCCGCCGGCGAGCCAGGCGAGGGTGCGGCGCGCGGCGGCCCCTCGGGCGGTGTCCGCGACAAGGTCCAGCGTGGAGGCTGACATGATCTCCCTGTCCGCGCCCGCGCTGGCGCTTGACGGATGGGCGGAAGTGCGCATCCACCATAAGGTGCGTGAATCGCCCGATGCCCCGTATCGCCATAAAAGGGCGGTAACCGGCTGACCCGGTCTAATGTCCGTCCCGGTGGAGACCCCAGCGCAGACCACGTCGAGCGCGGCCGGACGGCAGCCCCGGCCGCGCCCGTTGCTCGCCGCGTCGGCCATGCTGCTGCTGCTCGCCGGCTGTGCCGGCGACACCCCCTCCGCGCTGAACCCGGCCGGCGCCGGAGCGTCCCGGGTCGCCGGCCTGTGGTGGCTGCTCTTCTGGCTCTCCGTGGCGGTGTTCGCCGAGGTCATGGCGTTGCTCGCCTGGGCGCTGGTGTTCCGCCGTGGCGCGGCCCGGGTCCGCCACGGCCAGCCGCTGCGGTTCGTCACGATCGCCGGAGCCGGGCTGCCGTTCGTCATCCTCGTCGCCGTGTACGGCGTCGGCCTGCGCGACCTCGCCGCGCTCGGCGCCGGCCCGGGCCGGGACGCCCCGACCGTGGAGGTGACCGGCCACAAGTGGTGGTGGGAGGTGCGGTACGACGGCACCTCCGGCGCCACCGCCAACGAGCTGCACATCCCGGTGGGGGAGCGGATCCGGGTCCGCCTGCGCACCGAGGACGTGCTGCACAGCTTCTGGGTGCCCCAGCTCATGCCGAAGACGGACCTGATCGCCGGCGAGACCCGGGAGACCTGGCTGCGGGCGGAGCGGGCCGGCAGCTACCGCGGCCAGTGCGCCGAGTACTGCGGCACCCAGCACGCCCACATGGCCTTCCTGGTGGTGGCCGAGCCGCGCGCCGACTTCGACGCCTGGCGGGCCCGGTTGGCCGCCTCGGCGCGTACGCCGAGCACCGCGGCCGAACGGCGCGGCCAGCAGGCGTTCGTACAGGGCACCTGCGCCGCCTGCCACACCGTGCGGGGCACCGCCGCGCAGGGGCGGGTCGGGCCGGACCTGTCCAACGTCGGCTCCCGCTGGAGCATCGGCGCCGGGGCGGTGCCCAACGACCCCGGGCACCTGGGCGGCTGGATCGCCAACTCGCAGACGGTCAAGCCCGGCAACGCCATGCCGCCGCAGCCGGTCGACGCCGCCCGACTGCCGGACCTGATCGCGTACCTGCGGTCGCTGGAGTAGGTGCCGCGATGTCCACCACCACCGGCACACCCACCGGCATCGACCGGGACGACCTGGCGCGCCTGGCCGCGCACTGGGGCGAGCCCGCCTCCCTGCGGGCCTGGTTCAGCACCGTCGACCACAAGCGGATCGGCCGGCGCTACCTGGTCACCGCCGGGCTCTTCTTCGTCCTGGCCGGGCTCAGCGCCCTGGTGATGCGGACCCAGCTCGCCCGACCCGAGGCGGGCGTCGTGTCGCCGCAGGAGTACAACCAGCTCTTCAGCATGCACGGCACGGCGATGATCTTCCTGTTCGCCACCCCGATGCTCTTCGGCTTCGGCAACTTCCTCGTCCCGTTGATGATCGGTGCCCGGGACATGGCCTTCCCGCGGCTGAACGCCTTCGGCTACTGGGTGTTCCTCTTCGCCGGGCTGTTCATGTGGGCGAGCCTGCCGTTCGGGGCGGCGCCGAACAACGGCTGGTTCGCCTACGTGCCGCTCAGCGGCGCGCAGCACAATCCCGGCCTGCACATGGACGTCTACACGCTC
The DNA here is from genome assembly GCF_030518795.1 of Micromonospora sp. NBRC 110009. Classification (NCBI taxonomy): domain Bacteria; kingdom Bacillati; phylum Actinomycetota; class Actinomycetes; order Micromonosporales; family Micromonosporaceae; genus Micromonospora; species Micromonospora soli. The sequence goes on from NZ_CP130427.1 coordinate 5,211,469, forward strand.
GGCCTGCTCTTCCTCGGCATCTCCACGACCTCCGGGGCGATCAACTTCATCGTCACCGCGCTCAAGCTGCGCGCGCCGGGCATGTCCCTCAACCGGGTGCCGTTGTTCGTCTGGGCGATCGTCGCCACCGCGTTCATGGTGATCTTCGCGTTGCCAGCGCTGAACGCGGACAACGCGATGCTCTTCCTCGACCGCCGGTTCGGCACCCACTTCTTCGACCCGTCCGCCGGCGGGAACGTGCTGCTCTGGCAGCACCTGTTCTGGATCTTCGGGCACCCGGACGTCTACATCATCGTGATGCCGGCGCTGGGCATCGTCTCCGCGGTGCTGCCCGCGTTCACCCGCCGCGGCGTGGTCGGCTACCCGCTGATCGTGCTCTCCATCGTGTCCATCGCGATCATCTCGTTCGGGGTGTGGGTGCACCACATGTTCGCCACCGGGCTGCCGCAGCTGTCCTACAGCTTCTTCAGCGCGGCCAGCTCGATCATCACCATCCCGTCCGGCATCCAGATCTTCGCCTGGTTGGCGACGATGCTGCTCGGTCGGCTGGTGCTCAAGGTGCCGCTGCTGTTCGTCATCGGGTTCGTGGTGACCTTCGTGCTGGGCGGCCTCACCGGTGCGATGTTCGCGGTGACCGCGTTCGACCAGCAGGTCACCGACTCCTACTTCGTCGTCGCGCACTTCCACTACGTGCTGATCGGCGGCGCGGTCTTCCCGATGCTCGCCGGCATCTACTACTGGCTGCCGAAGATCACCGGGCGGATGTACCACGAGCGGCTCGGCCGGTGGGCATTCTGGCTGGTCTTCGCCGGCATGCACGTCACCTTCTTCCCGATGCACCTCGCCGGCCTGTTCGGCATGCCACGCCGGGTCTACACCTACCGGACCGAGCCGGGCTGGGACGGCTGGAACCTCGTCAGCACCCTCGGGTCGTACCTGCTCGCGGTCGGACTGCTGCTGGTGCTCGTCGGCGTGGTGCACGCGGTGCGCCGGGGGCGGCCGGCCCCGCCCGACCCGTGGGACGGCGACAGCCTGGAGTGGGCCACCGCGTCGCCGCCCGAGCCGTACAACTTCCCGGTCATTCCCCGGGTGCACAGCCTGCATCCGGCGTGGGACGAACGCACCGCCGAGTCCACCGGCGCGGGAGCGACCGAGGACCGCATCCTGAGCGACGGGCGGCGCACCCTGTTCACCAGCGAGCTGGACGCCCACCCCGAGCGGGTGGTGGACATGCCGGAGTCCACCCTCAAGCCGCTGCTGCTCGCCGGCGCGCTGCTGGTCTTCTTCACCGCCATGTTGCTGGCCTGGTATCCGGTGGCGGCCGGTGCCGTGGTCGTGGTCGTGGCGACGATCGCGGTCTGGTTGTGGCCGCCCCGCCGGCCGGACGAGGAGTCGGGGGTGTCGGCATGACCCAGCGGGGCCCGGTGGTGGCGGCCACCAGCGCGGAAGCGTTGAGCACCGAGTTGCCCGTCGGCCGGTCGACCGGCTGGTGGGGCATGGTGATGTTCGTGGTCACCGAGGCCACCCTCTTCGCCTGCCTGCTCGGCAGCTACTACTACCTCCGCTTCCAGTACGGCCCGCACTGGCCCCCGGACGGCATCGACGCCCCGGCGTTGCGCACCCCGCTGGTGATGACCGCGGTGCTGGTGCCCAGCAGTCTGCCCGTGGTGTGGGCGGAACACGGCATCCGGCGCGGCCAGCGGTGGCGGCTGCGCTGCGGGCTGGCCGCCACCATGCTGCTCGGGCTGATCTTCCTGGCCCTGCTGGTCGGCGAGTACGCCGAGAAGCTCCGGCAGTTCACCATGACCACCGACGTCTACGGCTCGCTGTTCTACCTGGTCACCGGCTTCCACGGGCTGCACGTCCTGGTCGGGCTGACCATGATCGGCTGGTTGCTCGCCACCTCCCTGCGCGGCGGTAGCTTCGGCCCCCAGCGACACGAACGGGTGCGCAACGCCGCCATCTACTGGCACTTCGTCGACGCCGTGTGGGTCGCCATCCTGTTCACCATCTACCTCTCCCCGCGACTGTGATGACCGACCGGACCGACGCCCGCGCCCGCCGCACCGGCGGGCTGCTGCTCTGGTACGGCGTGCTCGGCGGTGCCGTCGCCTGGGCGGTGCACCTGCTCGTCGCCTGGCCGTTGGACGAGCTGGCCTGCGCCGCCGGCGCGGAGACCGTCTCCGCCGTACCGCTCGCGCAGGCCGTCTGGCTGGCCGTGGCGATCCCGGCCCTGGTCGCCATGGGGTCGCTGCTGGTGGCCGCGCTGGCCTGGCGGCGTACCACGGCGGCCCGGTCGGGCGAGGCCGGTGACCGGGCGATCGACCGGTCCCGGCTGCTCGCCGTGGTGGGGGTGTGGGCGAACCTGCTCTTCCTGACCATCATCGTGCTCGGCGGGGTCGCCGTGCTGGTGCTGCCGCCATGTCAGCGCTGACCCTCGACCGGGCCCACGGGGCCGGGCCCGCCGCGACCGGCGAGGCCCTGCTGACCATGCTCACGGTCGTCGCGGCCTGCCTCCTGGCCGCCGGATACGGGCGAGGCGTGCAGGAGCTGTGGTCCCGCCGCGGCGTCGGCCGGATCCTGCCGGCCTGGCGGGTGACCGCCTTCGGCACCGGGGTCCTGGTGGCGCTCGCCGCCGACCAGGGGCCGGCCCACCGGCTGGCCGAGGCCTCCCTCGCCGGGCACATGGCCCAGCACATGCTGCTCCTGCTGGTCGCCGGGCCGCTGCTCGCGGCCGGCGCGGCCGGCCTCCCGCTGAGCCTGGCCGCGCCGCCGTCGCTGCGCCGGCTGCTGGCCCGCGGGCGGGCGGCCGCGCCCGTCCGCCGGCTGCGTCGGCCGGCAACTCTCGCGCTGGTGGCCGGCGCGGCGCAGACCGCCGTCCTGTGGTTCTGGCACTTGCCCGGCCCGTACGTCGCCGCGGTCGACCGCCCGCTGCTGCACTTCGCGGAACACGGATGCTTCCTGGCGGCGGCCTGGCTGTTCTGGGCGCCGGTGCTCGGCCCCGCCCGGCACCGCACGCCCGCCCCGGTGGCCGTGCTGCTGCTGGTCGGCGCCATGCTGCCCGGCTCGGCGCTCGGCGCCGTGCTGACCTTCGCCCCGCAGCCGATCTACCCGGCCCGGGTCCTGGCCGCCGATCCGCTCACCGACCAGCAGCTCGCCGGGCTGCTGATGTGGGCGCCGATGGACCTGGTGGCGCTGGTGGTGGCCCTGGGCGTGTTCCTGCGGTGGCTGCTGCGGATGGGTCGGGACCGCCCCGGCGGCCTGCTCCCGGACCCGAGGCGGGTGGCCGGACCAGCGGTCGAGGCCGGATCGGAGGGGATGGCCCGATGAAGCTCAACCGAACGCTCTGGGCCCTCGGCGCGCTCCTGGTCGGCCTGCCGGCCGTCGCGGCGAGCGGCTGCTCGTCGTCCGCCGCGCCACCGCCGCCGGAGTCGCGCGCCGGACGGCCCGACCGGGGTGCGGCGTTGATCGCCCAGTACGGCTGCGGCTCCTGCCACACCATTCCCGGTGTGCAGCGGGCCGACGGGCTGGTCGGTCCGCCGCTGACCCGGTTCGGCGCCCGCTCGTACATCGCCGGCGAACTGCCCAACAACGCCGACAACCTGCGGCGCTGGATCTCCGACCCGCAGGCCGTGGAGCCGGGCACCGCCATGCCGAACCTCAGCGTCAGCGCCATCGACGCCCAGGACATCGCCGCCTACCTGTACACCCTGGACTGACCGATGCGGCGCTCACGACCGGCCGTACGCCTGCCCGTCGCGCACCCGCGCCGGGTGCTCGCGGTGGGGGCGGTGCTGGTGCTCGCCGCCGGCCCGGTGGCGCTCGCCCCCGCACCTACCCCCACGACCGTCGCCCCGTCACCCGGGCCGGAGGACCGGGGCACCCAGCTCTACCTGGAGCACTGCGCGAGCTGCCACGGCGAGCGGGGCCAGGGCGCGCAGCGCGGGCCGTCGCTGGTCGGCGTCGGCGCGGCCTCGGTCGACTTCCAGCTCTCCACCGGACGGATGCCGCTGTCGCGGGAGGTGCCGCAGGTCGGTCGCGGCGAACCGGTCTTCTCCGCCGCGGACGTCGCCGCGCTGGTGGACCACGTGGCCACCTTCGGCGGGGGCGGGCCACCGGTGCCGCGCGTCGCGCCCGGCGACCCGGTCCCCGGCCGGGAACTCTTCGCCGCCAACTGCGCGCCGTGCCACGGGAGCACCGGCGCGGGCGGCGCGCTGACCAACGGATGGACCGCCCCGCCGCTGTACGACGCCACGCCGACCCAGGTCGCCGAGGCGGTCCGGGTCGGTCCCGGGCTGATGCCGGTCTTCCCCACCCAGGTGCTCAGCGACGCGCAGGTGAACGACCTGACCAGCTACGTGCAGCGGCTGCGCGGCGCCCGGCTCGACCGGGGCGGCAACCCGCTCGGTCGGCTGGGCCCGCTGGCCGAGGGCCTGGTGGCCTGGCTCGTGGTGCTGGGGCTGCTGGTCGCCGCCGTCCGGTGGCTCGGCCGGAAGGCGGGGGAGTGAGCGCCCGGCGTCCCCCGGCGGCCGAGCGCTCGGCCAGCCGCCGGATCGTGACGGCGTTCCTGGTCAGCGCGGCCGGGGCGGTCGGCTTCGTGGTGGCGTACGGGCTGAACGGCGGCCCCGGCTGGGAGGGGGTCAGCCTCGCGGTGGCCTTCGCCGGCCTGGCCGTGGGACTCGCGCAGTGGGGACGGCATCTCGTGCCGGTCGGCGGGTACGTCGAGGAGCACGAGGGCTTCATCCCGCCGCCGGACGAGCAGGCGCTGACCGCGGCCGAGCTGGGGGCACCCGACAGCCCGGTCCGCCGGCGCGGCCTGCTGGCCGCGCTCGGGCTGGCGCTGACCGCGCTCGGTGCCGCGGCGCTGTTCCCGCTGCGGTCGCTGCTGCCGTGGGACCGGACCCGCCCGGCCCGGGCGAGGCGGGACACCCCCTGGGCCCCCGGGGTGCGGCTGGTCACCGCCGACGGCCGTCCGGTGCGACCCGGGGACGTGCCCGCCGGCGCCGTGGTCGGGGTCTTCCCGGAGGGACAGGTCGACACCGGGGACGGCCCCGCCTTCGCGGTACGGCTGCAACCGGAACGCTTCGCCCGGCAGCCCTCCGGCGGCCACGTCGACGGCCTGGTGGTCTGGTCGCTGCTGTGTACCCACGCCGGCTGCCCGGTGCGGATGTACCTCAAGGGCGCCGAGCGGATGCTCTGTCCCTGTCACCAGTCCTCGTTCGACCTCCTGGCCGACGCCAGCCCGATCGCCGGCCCGGCCGCCCGGCCGCTGCCCGGCCTGCCGATCGAGGTCGGACCGGACGGCTTCCTGCGCGCCACCGGCGACTTCACCGGCCCGCCCGGCGCCGGCTTCTGGAGCCGGCCGTGATCACCGACCGGCTGGCCCGGGCGCTGGACGACCGGCTGCGGCTGTCCCCGCTCACCCGCCGGGCGCTGGCGAAGGTCTTCCCCGACCACTGGTCGTTCATGCTGGGCGAGATCGCGCTCTACTCGTTCGTGGCGCTGATCCTCACCGGCGTCTACCTGACCTTCTTCTTCGACGCGAGCTCCGCCGACCGGGTCTACCACGGCGACTACGCCCCGCTGGACGGCGCCACCGTCTCCGCCGCGTACGCGTCGACCGTGCGGCTGAGCTGGGACGTGCGGGCCGGCCTGCTGATCCGGCAGACCCACCACTGGGCCGCGTTGGTCTTCGTGGCGGCGATCCTGCTGCACCTGACGCGGATCTTCCTCACCGGCGCCTTCCGTAAGCCCCGCGAGCTGAACTGGCTGATCGGCGTGACCATGCTGACCCTGGCGCTGGCCAACGGGTTCACCGGCTACTCCATGCCGGACGACCTGCTCTCCGGGATGGGCCTGCGGATCATCGTCTCGGTGGTGGAGTCGGTCCCGCTCGTCGGCACGTGGTTGACGTCGATCGCCCTGGGCGGGGAGTTCCCCTCCGACGAGATGATCCCCCGGATGTTCATCAGCCACGTGCTGCTGGTGCCGGCGGTCCTGGTCGCCCTGGTGTCGCTGCATCTGGGCATCCTGGTCCGGCAGAAGCACAGCCAGTTCCCGGGCCCGGGGCGGACCGAGCACAACGTGGTCGGCTCCCGGCTGTGGCCGAGCTACACGCTGCGTACCCTGGCGCTGTTCGCCTGGCTGCTGGCGGTGCTGTTCGCCCTCGGTGGCCTGGTGCAGATCAATCCGGTCTGGCTCTACGGGCCGTTCGCGCCGGCCCAGTCCACCGCGCCGGCCCAGCCGGACTGGTACGTCGCCTGGGGCGACGGCGCCCTGCGGCTCTTCCCGCCGTGGGAGATCCACATCGCCGGTCACCTCGTGCCGGGGCCGTTCTTCCCGGGCGTGGTGCTCGGCGGGATCACCTTCCTCGCCCTGTACGCCTGGCCGTTCGTCGAACGGCTGTGGACCCGGGACCGCCGCGCCCACCAGCTCCTCGACCGGCCGCGGGACCATCCCGTCCGGCTGGCCGTCGGCGTCACCGCGTTGACCTTCTACGCGGTCCTCGTGGTCGCCGCCGGAGACGACATCATCGCGCGGCTGCTGCGGGTGCCCGTCTACCAGGTGCTGTCGGTGCTGCGGATCCTGGTGCTGGTGCTGCCCCTGCTGGCCGGTGCGGTCGCGTTGCTGACCGCGCGCGCGCTGCGTGGCGGCGGGGCCGCCTCCATCGGCGCGCTCACCCGCGCCGACCTGCGCCGGGCCGGCCGGCGGACGCCGCGTCCGGCGGCCGACGAGGGCGCGTCGGAGACGCCCGCGCCGGACCGGCCGGGAGAGCGGATCGAGCTGTGGCCGGACGGCGAGCTGTGGCGGTGGCGCTACGTCGACGAGGCCGCCGGTGTCGTCCTCACCGGCAACCGGGTCGTGCGGTCGGAGGAGGAGGCGGTGGCGGCGTCCCGGCTCGCGTACCCGGGGGTCGACCGGGTCGTGGTGCCGGGCCCGCCCCCGCCTCCGCCGCCCGGGCCGCTGCGCGCCGCCCTGCGCCGGTGGGGGCGGGCCGTCGCCGCCGGGTCGCTGCTCGTCGCCGCCCTCGTCGAGCGGCGGCGGGACCGCCGGCGGCAGGAGCGCCCCGAAGGCGACGGCGGACCGCGCCCACCGGAGCCGGCGGCGCCCGGATCGCCGCCGGAGGCGGCCGATGCCAGCCCGGGCGAGCCGACCTGAGCGGCCGCGGCCATCCGCCGCAAATACCACCGGATCGGGCGTTTGCCGGCAGAAGGCATGGGTAGCTGGCCAGACATCGGGACGCGCCGTGGCCGTCCGGGACGGGGCTGGAGAGCCCGGTGTCCGCCCACGCCCGCGCGCCTGCCGCGAGCGGCCGCCGCGCCGCTCGCCGTCGGCGGTACGACCGCCGGCACCAGCGGGGGCCGGAACGTGGGACTCCACGAGCAGGAGGCGTGACGTGCAGGAGATCGTGGGCGAGAGCCTGGCCCGGCGACTGGTGGACTGGGGCGTCGACACCGTCTTCGGGCTTCCCGGCGACGGCATCAACGGCCTGATGGAGGGCTTCCGCCGGCAGCGGGAGAAGCTGAAGTTCGTCCTGGTGCACCACGAGGAGGCGGCCGCCTTCATGGCCACCGGGTACGCCAAGGCCACCGGGCGGATCGGCGTCTGCGTCGCCACCTCCGGCCCCGGCGCCATCCACCTGCTCAACGGCCTGTACGACGCCAAGCTCGACCACGTGCCGGTGCTGGCCATCACCGGCATGCAGGAGTCCTCCGTGCTCGGCTCGCACTACCAGCAGGAGGTGCACACGGAGCTGCTCTACCAGGACGTGGCCGAGGCCTACAACCTGATGGTCACCAACCCGCAGCAGATGCCCGGGGTGCTCGACATCGCCATCCGGCACGCCCTGGCCCGGCGCAGCGTCGCGCACCTGACCTTCCCCAACGACATCCAGGTCGCCGCCGCCGGGGACGACCCGTACCGGCACGTCAGCCCGGGGGAGCCGCCGATGAGCAGCCCGTTGGTGTCGCAGCCGGCCGTGCCGCCGGAGCAGGCCGACCTGGCCCGGGCCGCCGAGGTGCTCAACGCCGGCCGGAAGGTGGCGATGCTGGTCGGCGTCGGCGCCCGGCACGCCCGCGACGAGGTCATCGCCCTGGCGGAGAAGCTCGGCAGCCCGATCGTCAAGACGCTGCCGGGCAAGATGGTGGTCCCCGACGACCACCCACTCACCACCGGCGGGCTCGGCCTACTCGGCACCCGGCCGAGCGAGGAGCTGATGGAGGAGTGCGACACCCTGCTGATGGTCGGCACCTCCTTCCCGTACGGGAAGTACCTGCCGTCGCCGGGGCAGGCCCGGGTGGTGCAGATCGACATCGAGGCCAGCCTGATCGGCATGCGGCTGCCGGTGGACGCCGCGGTCACCGCCGACGCGAAGGTGGCGTTGCAGCAGCTCCTGCCCCTGCTCCAGGGCGGCGACCGGGCCTTCCTGACGAAGTACCAGCGCGAGCGCGACGCGTGGCGGGCCGACATGATCGCCCTGCAGGACCCGTCGCGGGACCCGATCGCCCCGCAGTACCTGATGAGCTGCGTCGACCAGGCGGCCACCTCGGACGCGATCCTCACCTGCGACTCGGGCACCATCGCCACCTGGGCGGCCCGGCACTGGACCATCCGCGGCGGGCGGGAGTTCTACCTGTCCGGCAACCTGGCCACGATGGCACCGGGCCTGCCGTACGCCATCGCCATGCAGCACGCGTACCCGGGGCGGCAGGTGATCGCCTTCGTCGGGGACGGCGGGTTCGCCATGTTGATGGCCGAGTTCCTCACCGCGGTCCGGCACGAGCTGCCGATCAAGGTCGTGATCAACAACAACAACTCGTACGGGCAGATCCTCTGGGAGCAGATCGTCCTCGGCTATCCCGAGTACGCGGTGCGGCACCGGCAGCCGGAGGCCGACTTCGCCGCCTGGGCGCGGGCCTGCGGCGGGTACGGCGTGAAGGTCAGCGATCCCAGGGCGGTGCCCGAGGCGATCCGGGAGGCCCTGGCCCACCCGGGCCCGGCCCTGGTCGACTGCGACGTCAACCCCAACGAGCCGCCGATGCCCGGCAAGGTCAAGTACGACCAGGCGAAGCACTTCACCGAGGCGTTCCTGCGCGGCCAGCCCAACAAGATGGCCACCCTCGCCACCGTCGCCCGCGACAAGATCAACGAGCTGCGGTCATGAGCCGCCGGGTCAGCGGCACGGCCGCACGGACGGCACCCACCGTCGGCGCCGTGCCGCTGCCCGACCCGGTCCTGCGCGCGCCGGCCCCGATCCGCGACGTCGCCCTGGCCGCCCTCGCCGCCGACCTGCGCGCCGAGGTCGACGGCGAGGTCCGGTTCGACGCCGGTTCCAGGGCGGCGTACGCCACCGGCGGCTCCAACTACCGGCAGGTGCCGCTCGGCCTGGTGGTGCCCCGTACGGTCGAGGCGGCCGTGGCCGCGGTGGCCACCTGCCGGCGGCACGGCGTGCCCGTGCTCTCCCGGGGCGGTGGCACCAGCCTGGGCGGCCAGGTCACCAACGTGGCGGTGATCATCGACTGGTCGAAGTACTGCAACCGGCTGCTGGCGGTCGACCGGCGGGCGCGGACCTGCCTGGTCGAGCCGGGCATCGTGCTGGACACCCTGAACGACCTGCTGGCGCCCGACGGGCTGGAGTTCGGGCCGCGCCCCTCCACCCACAGTCACTGCACGATCGGTGGGATGGTCGGCAACAACTCGTGCGGCTCGACCGCGCAGCACAGCGGCAAGGCGGTCGACAACGTCGTCGAGCTGGAGGTGCTGCTCTACGACGGCACCCGGATGTGGGTGGGGGAGACCACCGACGAGCAGTACGCCGAGATCCAGCGCCGGGGCGGCCGCCCGGCCGAGGTCTACCGCCAGCTGCGCGCGCTGCGGGACGAGCACCTGACCGAGATCCGCACCCGGTACCCGGACATCCCGCGCCGGGTCTCCGGCTACAACCTCGACAGCCTGCTGCCGGAGAAGAACTTCCACGTCGCGCAGGCCCTGGTGGGCTCCGAGGGCACCCTGGTCACCGTGCTGCGGGCCCGGCTCAAGCTGCTGCCGGTGGTGCGCGCCAAGTCGATGGTGTTCCTGTCCTACCCGGACATCGCCGCCGCGGCCGACGACGTGCCGCGGGTCCTGCCGCATCACCCGATCGCCCTCGAAGGGCTCGACGACAAGCTGATCAACTTCGAGAAGCGCAAGCGGCTGCACCCCGAGGCCCTGCACAAGCTGGCCGACGGCGGCGGCTGGCTGATGGTGCAGTTGGGTGGCGACACCGTCGAGGAGGCGGAGGCCGCCGCCGCGCGCCTGGTCGACGCCCTGTGCCGCGACGGCGGGCCGGGCGTGCACCGGTTCGACGACACCGCCGTCGAGGAGCAGATGTGGGCGGTGCGTGAGTCCGGGCTGGGCGCCACGGCCCGCGTGCCGGGCGAGCCGGACACCTGGGAGGGCTGGGAGGACTCCGCGGTCCCCCCGGAACGGCTGGGCGACTACCTGCGCGATCTGGACCGCCTCTTCCAGGAGTACGGCTTCGGTCAGGCGTCGCTCTACGGGCACTTCGGGCAGGGCTGCGTGCACACCCGGATCCCGTTCGAGCTGAGGACGGCGGACGGGGTACGCCAGTTCCGCTCGTTCCTCGAACGCGCCGCCGACCTGGTGGTCTCGTACGGCGGCTCGTTCTCCGGGGAGCATGGCGACGGGCAGGCCCGCGGCGAACTGTTGCCGAAGATGTTCGGCGAGCGGCTGATCCGCGCCTTCGGCCAGTTCAAGGCGATCTTCGACCCGGACAACCGGATGAACCCCGGCAAGAAGGTCGCCCCCTACCCGCTGGACAGCCAACTTCGGCTGGGCGTGGACTTCAACCACGGCGATCTCGACACGCAGTTCCGCTACCCCGACGACGACGGCAGCTTCAGCCGAGCGGTGCTGCGCTGCGTCGGCGTCGGTCAGTGCCGCCGGGAGCACGGCGGGGTGATGTGCCCGTCGTACATGGTCACCCGGGAGGAGGAGCACTCCACCCGGGGCCGGTCGAGGCTGCTCTTCGAGATGCTCGACGGGACCGCGCGGGGCGGCACCATCGGCGACGGCTGGCGCTCCACCGCCGTCCGCGACGCCCTCGACCTCTGCCTGGCCTGCAAGGGCTGCAAGGCGGACTGCCCGGTCAACGTCGACATGGCCACCTACAAGGCCGAGTTCCTCTCCCACCACTACGCGGGCCGGCTGCGCCCCCGGGCGCACTACTCGATGGGCTGGCTGCCGGCGGCGGCCGCGTTCGCCGGACTCGCCCCCGGGGTGGCCAACGCGCTGGCGCACGCCCCGGTGCTCGGCCGGCTGGTCAAGGCGGCCGGGGGCGTTGACCAGCGCCGTGACGTTCCCGTCTTCGCCCCGGAGTCGTTCCAGCGCTGGTTCGCCCGCCGCATCCCCGGCGGGGACGGGTCCCGGGGCGAGGTGGTGCTCTGGCCGGACACCTTCACCAACCACTTCCACCCCGGCGTCGCCCAGGCCGCGGTCGAGGTGCTGGAGGCGGCCGGCTGGCGGGTCCGCGTCCCCGAGAAGCCGGTGTGCTGCGGCCTGACCTGGATCTCCACCGGCCAGCTCGGCGTCGCCAAGCGGGTACTGCAGCGCACCGTGGACGTGCTGCGCCCGCACCTGCGGGCCGGCACCCGGGTGGTCGGCCTCGAACCGAGCTGTACGGCCGTGTTCCGCGGCGACGCCCACGAGCTGTTCCCCGCCGACGAGGACGTCGGCAAGTTGCGCCGGCAGACGGTGACCCTGGCCGAGCTGCTGCACCAGCACAGCCCCGGCTGGCGGCCGCCCTCCCTGCCGGCGCACGCGCTGATCCAGACCCACTGCCACCAGCACGCCGTCCTCGGCACCACCGCCGAGCAGGCGGTGCTCGCGAGCGCCGGGGTGCGCGCTGACTTTCTGGACTCCGGCTGCTGCGGGCTGGCCGGCAACTTCGGCTTCGAGCAGGGGCACTACGAGGTCTCCGAGGCGTGCGCCGAACGGGTGCTGCTGCCCGCCGTCCGCGCCGCCGCCGACACCGACGTCATCCTCGCCGACGGCTTCAGCTGCCGTACCCAGGTGGCGCAGAGCGCCGCCGGCGGCCGGCAGGCGATCCACCTGGCCGAGCTGCTCCGCGCCGGTCTGCACGGCACGGGCGTGCCGCCCCGTCCCGAGCAGGCGTGGACCCACCGGCCGGGCCGACCGCCGCGGGCGGTCCGCTGGGCCACCGCCGGGCTCGCCGGGCTGGCCGCGCTGGCCCCGGTGGTCGCGCTCGCCGCGCGCCGGTGGAAGCGGTGACCTGGTGCGGCTGACCGCCGCCGCGTACCGGGTGCCGACCGACGACCCCGAGGGCGACGGCACCCTGGCCTGGGACGCCACCACGATGGTGCTGGTCCGGGCGGAGGCCGACGGGCAGACCGGTCTCGGCTGGACCTACGGCCCCACGGCCGTCGCGCCGGTGGTGACCGAGCTGTTCGCTCCGGTGGTGGCCGACCTGGACCCGGACGACGTGCCGGCCGCCTGGACGGCCATGCGCCGGCAGCTGCGCAACACCGGGCGGCCCGGGGTGGCCGGGTTGGCGCTCTCCGCCGCCGACTGCGCGGTGTGGGACCTCAAGGCCCGCCGGCACGGCCTGCCGCTGGCCCGGCTGCTCGGCACCGCCCGCCACCGGGTCCCGGTGTACGGCAGCGGCGGCTTCACCACCTACGACGCCGAGCGCCAGCACCGCCAGCTCGCCGGTTGGGTGCACGAACAGGGCATCCCCCGAGTGAAGATCAAGATCGGGGAGTCCGGCGGCAGCGAGGTCCCCCACGACCTGGCCCGGATGGCCGCCGCCCGGCGCACCATCGGCGCCGACGCGGAGCTGTACGTGGACGCCAACGGCGGCTACCAGCGCAAGCAGGCCGTGCGGGTGATGCGGGCCGCCGCCGACCTCGACGTCCGGTGGTACGAGGAGCCGGTCAGCTCCGACGATCTGCCGGGCCTCGGCCTGGTCCGCGACCAGGTCCTGCCCGACGTGGCGGCCGGGGAGTACGGCTTCGACCTCGCCTACTTCCACCGGATGGCCCCTTACGTCGACTGCCTCCAGATCGACGTCACCCGCTGCGGCGGGATCACCGAGTTCCTGCGGGCCGCCGCGGTGGCGGCCGCCGCCGGCCTGGAGGTCTCCGCGCACTGCGCGCCGCACCAGCATCTGGCGGTCGTCGCCGCCACCCCGAACCTGCGGCACCTCGAGTGGTTCCACGACCACGTCCGGATCGAGTCGATGTTCTTCGACGGGGTGGTGCCGGCCACCGGCGGCGCCGTCGCCGTCCCGCTCGACCGGCCCGGCAACGGGCTGGATCTGCGGGCGACCGAGGCGGACCGGTACCGGGTCGGCTGACGGACAGCGGTGCGGACGACGCCCGGGAGAGGAGACCCAGATGCGGGCACGGGAGGTACGGCACCAGACCGGACGGGTGCTGGTGGTGGTCTGCGACAAGGGGGAGGAGGCGGTCGGCGCCGTCGGCGCGGCGCTGCGCGAACAGGGGATCCGCGCCGCCCGGGTGACCGCGGTCGGCGGGTTCGCCGAGGCCGAGCTGGGCTGGTTCGACCGGGCGGCCGGCGACTACCGGCGCATCCCGGTCACCGAGCAGGTCGAGGTGCTCTCTCTGCTCGGTGACGTCGCCGAGCAGAACGGGGAGCCGGCCCTGCACGTGCACGCGGTGCTGGGCCGCTCGGACGGCGGCACCGTCGGCGGGCACCTGCTGCGCGGGCGGGTCTGGCCGACCCTGGAGGTGATCATCTCGGAGGTGGCGCCGGAATTGGCCAAGCAGGTCGACCCGGAGACCGGGCTGGCGCTGATCTCGGGCGGCTCCTGACCACCGCTCACCCGTTCGGCACCGGCCTCGGCCGCAGGACTTCCTCATCGGCGGCCCGCGCCCGGGCTCAGCGGTGCTGCCGGATGCGGTCCCAGGCGCTCGGGGGCACCAGCCCCACCCCGGTGCGGAGCGGGGTGGCGACCGGGGCGCCGTCACCGGCGACAGCGCTGAGCCGGCCGTGTTCGGCCCCGGCCGGCAGCCGGGCGGGCACGGCCGGGAGGTCCGCGTCCAGCCGTACCCGCATGCCGGGCCAGCCCACCACGGTCAGGTCCCGCGCCGCCGTGATCGTGGTGCCGGCGCCGAGCGGCCCCCGCACGGTGGCCACCTGATCGCCGGCCCGGACGATCGGGTGCACCGCGATCGCCGCGGCGGCGGCGCGGACCAGCGGACGGGTCACCCGGAACACCCGGTCCAGCTGCACCGGGGTGTTGGCGCCGGGCTGCCCCAGGACAGCGCCCACGATGGTGATGCTCCGGCCACCCACCTTGACGACGGCGGCGAAGACGAGGCAGCCGCCGGCCTCGTCGGTGGACCCGGTCTTGATTCCCACGACGCCGTCCCGGCCGACCAGGGAGTTGTAGTTCTCCACCGTGCCGGCGACCGGCAGAGTGGCCTTCTTCTGCGCCACGATCTCCGCGAACGCCGGCAGTTTCATCGCCTTGCGGGCCAGTATCACCTGATCGACGGCGGTGCTGACGGTGCCCGGGTCGTACCCGGACGGATCGGTGTAATGGGTGTTGGTCATACCGAGCGCGGCGGCGGTGTCGTTCATCTTGGCGATGAATGCCTCGATGCTGCCGGCGTCCCAGGCGGCGAGGATCCGCGCCATGTTGTTCGCCGACGGCAGCAGCACCGCCTGGAGCGCCTGGCGCTCGGTGAAGACCGCGCCCGTGACGACCGGGATCAGCGACTCGCCACGCGCCTGCTCCGCCGGGTACGCGGCGGCCTGCTCCGCGCTGACGGTGAGGTCCGGTCCCGGCTCGCCCCGGCGCAGGGGGTGCTCGGTCAGGATGACGTACGCGGTCATCACCTTGGTCACGCTCGCGATGGGCACCGGGTGGCTCCCGCCCGACCGGCCCAGCGAGCCCACCCCCACGACCGAGAGGGCGGCCTGCCCCGTCTTCGGCCACGGCATCGCCGGGACCTTGCCGGGAATGGTCCTCGACACCGCCAGGGTCCGGGTGACGGTCGGCGCGGGCAGCGGGCGAAGCAGCGGCGCGATCGCGACCAGCCCCGCTCCGGCCAGCAACAGGGCCAGCAGCGCGCAGATCAGCAGCCGCGGGCGGCGCGCCCGACGCCGCCGCGGTGGTGGTGCGGCGACCGCCGGGATCACCTGGGTCGGCGCGTCGAGCATGTGGACATCCCTCCCGTACGGCGCGGCGGTGCCTTGCCCTCGCCGCGTCATACGCCGGCCCCGAGGTCGCCACCGGCGGGTACGCCACGCTGCTCGGAGTCGGCAACCTCGTACCCGGCGGCCGTCCGCCGCCCGGCGGCCGCGCTGGCCCGCCGGATCGCGAGGGTCTCCCGGATACGCCGGCGCACGGCCCGCCATTGCCGGTCGTTCCTGCTCTGCGCTGGCGATGGTGCCACAAGCCCTCGTTCCCGTGCGAACATGCCGGCACGGTACGGACCCAGGTGTGAAGAACTGACGAAGAAGTGATGACGCCACCGTGCGAGCGCCGGTCGCACCGCTTCTGCACGACAGGTTCACTGCTGCTGACCGCCCGCACCATCGAGGTCGACGTGCTGTTGGGCCTCGACATCGGCGCCGACCACCGGGAGGCGCGGGTCAGAGCCAGGGCAGCGGGTCCACGGCCCGGCCGCCGAGCCGCACCTCGAAGTGCAGGTGGGGACCGGTCGACGCGCCGGTGGAGCCGACCAGGCCGATCACCTGCCCGGCACGGACCCGCTGACCGGGCGACACCAGCAGGCGGGACTGGTGGCCGTAGCAGGTGGAGAGCCGCTGCCCGTCCGCCCTGCCGTGGTCGATGCAGGTGTAGTTGCCGTAGCCGCCGTACCAGCCGGCGCGGGTGACCCGGCCGTCCATCGCGGCGACGATCGGCGTGCCGGCCGGGGCGGCGAGGTCCACGCCGGGATGCCGCTGCCAGACGTGGTAGTAGGGATCGAACCGGACGCCGTACCCGCTGGTGAGGCGGCCGGCCACCGGCCGGCCCAGCCGGCCGCCGCCCCTGGTGGTCTCCTCGTGGTTCGGTGCCGCGGCCGGGACCACGGCGGAGCGGGCGCGCCGGTCGATCTCCTGCCGGAGGGTCGTCTCTTCCCGCTGGCGGCGGCCGAGTTCGGCCTGGCCGGAGGTGATCGCGGCGGACAGGGCGGCGGCGCGGCCGGTGGGGGTGTCGACCAGGTCCGCCGCGTCCGCCACGGCGATGGGCGGCGGGTCGCCCGGAGCCCCGCCCGCCGTCAGCGCGGTCAGCAGCTGCAGCACCGGGTCCGGTTCGCGCTGCACCCGGTCCAGGTCGTCGCGGGTGCGGGCGAGGATGTTCTGCAGGTACTGGATCCGGTGCTGGACCTCGGTCAGCGCGGCGACCTGCCGGGCCTGGGGCGTGACGGCGGCGTCGACCGGTGGTTGGGGATACAGGTCGGCACCCGGGTCGTCGGTGATGACGGTGGCGGCGCTGTCCGGGTCGATGGCCGGGGCGGCGGGGGAGTCCGGGGCGGTGGTGGACCGGGGCGCGGCGGGTGACGCCGGTGTGCTGGGGCGCGACCCGGTGGGCGAGCCGCTCGGCGTGGGGGAGGGGCGGGTCAGGATCGGCGGCCGGAGCGGCGAGACCGTGACGGAGGGCAGCGTGATCGACGGCGGTTTCACCGGCGGCAGCGACACGGACACTGACAGGCTGGGCTGGGGAAGGGGCAGGATCGGGTCGGCCGCGGCGCTGTCCGCCCCGATCGGCAGGCTCACCGACGTCACGGTCAGGGCCGCCGCCCCGGCGGTCGCCGCCAGCGCCGCCCGTCGCCACGCGTGGTTCATGCCGCAGCCTCCCGCCGCCGATCCCGTCAGCTCTTACATCGGATTCCGTGGTGTCGGCGTAACAGGTGGTGGGAGTGCGGCGTTCACGTGCCGCCCGGGCGTCTGCGCCGGCGGGCCAGCAGCAGCGCGCCGACCGCGATAGCGCCGGCCACCAGCACCGCCACGGCCGGAGCCGCCATCGACCGCCGGTGTGGCGGAACGATCGTCACCGCGGCTTCGGTCTGCCCCGGCGACTCCAGGATCGTCGGGTCCGCCCCGGGAATCAGGTACGCGTTGCTGGCGACCTGGGCGCTGCCGCCGGCGAACTGCGCGGCGGTGAGGGTGACCCGGTTGCGGACCAGCGCGCCGCGTGGCTCGCCCGGGCTGATCCGGCCGGTGATCGTGACGCGCGGCGCTGTCCCACCGGCGGCCAGCCGGACGTCACCCAGTTCGCAGACGACGGTACGGGCGGAGACGGTGCACCGGCCGGGTTCGGCGCGGGCGGTGATGCTGTCCAGGTCGGCCGTGGTGGTGAGGGTGATCACCGCCGCGGTCAGCGCGGCCGTGCCGGAGATCGTGATGGTGTGGGTGACCTGCTGTCCGGGCAGCGCCCCGAACGGGGCGGTGGTGAGCACGGGTGTCGCGTCGACCGGGGGCCCCGGGGTCGGGGTCGGTGTCGGGGCGATCAGCGTCGCGGCGGCGACCATGCTCACCACCGGCCCGGCAACGGACTCCCACATGCCCACACTGTAGGCCCGCCGCGGGGCCTTCGCCGGGCACCTTCCGAGAGAGCGGGTGCGGCATGAGGCAGGTGCCGCGGCCGCGTCACCGGGGTACGACAGGGGCATGGCAGACCGACCACGACTGACCCTGGCCGCCACCGTGCTGGACTCGCCCGACGCGCAGGAACTCGCCGCGTTCTACGAGCGCCTGCTCGGCTGGGCCCGGCACGAGGACGAGCCGGACTGGGTGGTGCTGCGCGCGTCGGACGGCCACGGGGCGCTGTCCTTCCAGACCGAGCCCGCGTACGTGCGCCCGGTCTGGCCCGCCGGCCCGGGGGAGCCGCAGATGATGGCCCACCTCGACATCAGCGTCGACGACCTGGAATCGGCGTCGGCCCACGCGGTGGCCGCCGGCGCGACGGTGGCGGACTTCCAGCCCCAGGCCGACGTGCGGGTGCACCTCGATCCGGCCGGTCACCCGTTCTGCCTCTTCACCTGAGCCTGGTGCCCTCCGGCGTCTTCGGTCCATCCCGCTGGACGTCTTCGGCCTCGACCCGGCGCGGGCGGCGGCCTGACCGGAACACGTGGCGGCACCCGGCCCGGCGCCGGGGTGCCGCCCGTTGTGGATCCGCCATTCCCCGGACACTGCACGTCGCGGTCGACCACAGTGATGGCGTGGCGGAGGAGCGGGCATGACTGGACTGCGTACCGACCTGTACGAGCTGCGGATGGCGGCCAGCTACCTGCGTCGCGGCATGACCGAGCCGGCCACGTTCAGCCTCTTCGTCCGCCGCCTGCCGCACCGGCGGGGCTTCCTGGTCGCGGCCGGGCTGGCCGAGGCGCTGGCCTTCCTGGAGGGCTTCGCGTTCGACGACGACGAGCTGGGCTACCTGCGCGAGGTCGTCGGGCTCGACCAGCCGACCCTGGCGGCGCTCGCCGGGCTGCGGTTCACCGGCGACGTGTGGGCCGTACCGGAGGGGCGAGTGGTCTTCGCCGACGAGCCGTTGCTGGAGGTGACCGCGCCCATCGCGGAGGCGCAGCTGGTGGAGACCGGGGTGCTGAACCTGATCACCTTCCACACCACGGTGGCCACCAAGGCCGCCCGCTGCCGGCTCGCCGCCGGCGACGCGCAGCTGATCGACTTCGCGTTCCGTCGCACCCACGGCATCGAAGCCGGGGCGGGTGTGGCGCGGGCGTCGGCCATCGCCGGCTTCGCCGCGACCAGCCACGTCGAGGCCGCCCGGCGGTACGGGCTCAACCCGTCGGGGACGATGGCCCACTCGTACGTCGAGGCGTTCCCGGACGAGCGGGCCGCGTTCCGCGCCTTCGCCGCCGACTTCCCGACGAACCCGATTTTTCTGGTCGACACCTACGACACGCCCGCCGGCGTGCGGGCCGCCGTCGACGTCATCACCGAACTCGGGCTGACCGGCCCGATGGCCGTGCGGCTCGACTCCGGTGACCTGGCGGCACTGGCCCGGGAGTCGCGCGCGATCCTGGACGAGGCCGGACTGCGACAGGCCAAGATCGTTGCCAGCGGCAGCCTCGACGAGGACCTGATCGCGGCGCTGGTCGCCCAGGGCGCACCGATCGACGGGTACGGCGTGGGCACGAAGATGGGCGTCTCCTACGACGCGCCGTCCCTGGACAGCGCCTACAAACTGGTCGCCTACGGCGACCGGCCGGTGCTGAAGCTGTCGCCCGGCAAGGCCACCCTCCCCGGTCCCAAGCAGGTCTTCCGAGCTCCCGCCGGTGCCGGCGGGGATCTCGTCGGATTGCGCGACGAGTCGCCGCCGGCGGAGCGCGAGCGGTTGCTGGTGCCGGTCATGCGCGGTGGCCGGCGCAAGGAGAGTGCCGATCCGGCCGGCGAGGTGCGGGCGGCGCGGGACCGGTTCGACGCCGACCTCGCCTGGTTGCCGGAGGCGGCCCGGCGGCTGGCCGATCCGACGCCGGTCGCTGTCACGGTCACCCCGTCCCTGTCGGCGCTGCATGACCGGGTGAAGGGGCAACTGGGCGGCGGTGCGGGCTACTGATCGCCCGGTCGCGTGTGTACCATCTGGTACATGGACTACTCGGAGACGATCACCACCCCGGCGGGGCTCGATCACGCCTGGGCCGCGCTGACGGACGTGACGAGCTATCCCCGGTGGACGGCCTCGATGTCGACGGTGGAGCCGCTCGACGGCCCGGTTCTGCAGCCGGGCAACCGGTTCCGCGTCCGGCAGCCCGGCCTGCCGACGGTCGTGTGGCGGATCTGCGAGGTGGTGCCGGGCAGCTCGTTCGCCTGGGAATCACACGCTCCCGGCGTGCACACGGTTGCCCACCACCGGCTCGACCGCGACCCGGACGGTACGACCCGGATCAGCATCGGCATCCGGCAGAACGGTGCCCTCGCCTGGCTGGTCGCGCTGCTGACCGCAGCTCGGACCCGGCGGTACCTGCGGCTGGAGGCGGCCGGGCTGAAGGCGGCCGCCGAGGCGGATGCCGGCGCGGCGGCGGGCGACGGCGCGGCGTCCACCGGTGGCCGGTGACGCCCGCGAGGCGCTGCTCGACCGGTGCGTCGACGCCCTGAAGGAGGGCGGGTTCAGCCAGCTCAGCCTCCGCGAGATCGCCTCCGCCACGGGCACCAGCCACCGCATGCTGATCTACCACTTCGGCAGCCGGGAAGGCCTGCTCGCGGAGGTCGTCCGGCGGATCGAGGCCGAGCAGCGCGCCGCGCTCGCCGCGCTGGCCGCCGGCAGCGATGATCCGGTCGAGGTGAGCGGGCGCTTCTGGCGGCGCCTGGCCGACCCGGCGTTGGCCCCGGCGGAACGTTTGTTCTTCGAGATCTACGCGCACGCCCTGTTCGGCCGGTCCTGGACCGAGTCGTTCCGCGCCTCGGTCATCGCCGCGTGGGCGGCCCCTGTCGAGGAGATGTTCGGCCAGCTCGGGTACGACCCGACCGAGGCCCGCCGACGCGCCCGGTTGGCCCTCGCCGCGACCCGTGGCCTGCT
The DNA here is from genome assembly GCF_030518795.1 of Micromonospora sp. NBRC 110009. Taxonomy (NCBI): domain Bacteria; kingdom Bacillati; phylum Actinomycetota; class Actinomycetes; order Micromonosporales; family Micromonosporaceae; genus Micromonospora; species Micromonospora soli. The sequence goes on from NZ_CP130427.1 coordinate 5,231,999, forward strand.
GCTGGATCTGCTGATCACCGGCGACCGGGAGATCCTCGACGGCGCCGCCGACCTGTTCGCCCGGCTCATCACGGCACCACCCGCACCGAAGGCGTGAGCCGCGGGGGAAACCTCGGTATTGTCAGGCGGCGGCGGGCAGTCACCCGGTCCGAGCCAGGGGGCGCGATGGACGCGGTCGAGGTGCTGGTGGTCGGGGCCGGGCCGACCGGGCTCGCCATGGCCAGGCAGTTGGCCGCGTTGGGGGTCTGGACCCGCGTGGTCGACCGGGCGCTGGACCGGGTGCGCGAGTCGCGCGCGCTGGCTGTCCAGCCGCGCACCCTGGAGGTCCTCGCCGGGCTCGGCGTGACCGACGAGTTGGTCTCCCGGGGCAATCCCGCGGTGCGGCTGTGCCTGCACACCCGGGGCCGCCAGCGGACGGTGCCGCTGTTCGACCTCGGTCTGCCCGACACCGCGTACCCGTATCTGCTTCTGCTGTCCCAGGCGGAGACCGAACGGATCCTGGGCGAGCACCTGGCGACGGCGGGGATCACCGTCGAGCGGGGCGTCGAGCTGGTCGGGCTGGACCGGACCGGGGACGGGGCGGTGGCGACGCTGCGGCACCGGGACGGCGGTGCGGAACGGGTGTCAGCCCGGTACGTGGTGGGCTGCGACGGTGCGCACAGCACCGTCCGCCACCTGGCCGGGATCGGGTTCCAGGGTGCCGCGTACCCGCAGACGTTCGTCCTGGCCGACGTCGAGGCCGACGGCGTGGGCGTCGGCGCGGCGCACGCGTTCCTCGCCGAGCGGGGGATGTTCCTCCTCTTCCCGCTCGGCCGCCCGGCCACCTGGCGGGTGGTGGCCGTGCGACCACGCACCGACCGGACTCCACCGGACGCCCCGGTCACCCTCAGCGGGTTGCAGGCCCTCGCCGACGGCTACACCGGCGCGACGGTGCGACTGCACGACCCGGTCTGGATGACCAACTTCCGGCTGCACCACCGCGCTGCCACCCGCTACCGCTCCGGGCCGCTGTTCCTGGCCGGCGACGCCGCACACATCCACAGCCCCGCCGGGGGGCAGGGCATGAACACCGGCATCCAGGACGCGGTCAACCTCGGGTGGAAGTTGGCCCACGCGCTGCGGGGCGACGCCGACCCGCTGCTGCTGGAGAGCTACGAGGCGGAGCGGGCGCCGGTCGGCCGGATGGTCCTGCGCTTCACGGATCGGGCGTTCACCGTCGCCACCGCCACCAATCCGCTCGTGCGCTTCGCCCGTTCCCGGATCGCCCCCGCGGTGATCCCCGCGGTGCTCGCCCCGCGGTTCGTCCGGTCCATCGCCTTCCGCACGATCGCGGAGTTGGCCATCCGCTACCGCAGGAGCCCGCTGTCGATGGAGGGACCGGGTGCGCCGCGCAGGGGTCCGCGAGCCGGCGACCGGCTACCCGACGTTCCACTGTCGCCCGGCGGGGACCGGCCGACCCTGCACCGGCTCACGGCTGCGCCCGGCTGGCATCTGCTGCTGTGCGGGCCGCCGGGCGCCTGGCCGGACCCGTTGACCGCCGCGCTCGACCGGTACGCGGTCAGCGTGCACCGGCTGACCGCACCCGCCTCCGGGGTGGACCCGGTCCCGGCGCTGCGTCGGCTCGGCGTCGCCCGAGGAGCCGCGGCGCTGTATCTCGTGCGGCCGGACGGGCACGTCGGCTACCGAAGCGGCGGAGGTGAGGTGACCGGGCTGCTGGCCTACCTCGAGCGGTGGCTCGGTGCGCGATGATCAGACGTACACCGGGGCGACCACCGGCCCGTCGCGTCGGACGACGGGCCGGTGGGTGGGGTCGCGACGGTTGGTGGCCCTCGCCGCTGGTCAGTCCACCGGCCCGACCCGGACGTTCTGGATGACTCCGGTGCCGTTGAAGACGTTCATCCCGAACTGGCCGCCGGGGATCGTGTCGTCGACGGCGTCGATCACCGGCGTGGTGCCGCCGTCGAGGTAGACCCGCAGCCGGGAGCCGTCGGCCACCACCTTGAGGTGGTACGTGCGGCCCAGCTTGACGTCGAGCGGGTAGGTCGCGATGTCGCGGCCGGGTCGCCAGAGCTTGACCACCTTCGCCGCCGAGTCGACGTTCGCCGTGTAGTGCCGGGTGGCGTCGCGGTTGGCGCGGAAGGTGAGGGCCGCGGCGATCCCCGAGTCCAGTCGGACGTCGGCCTCGTAGGTGAAGTCGTCGCCGGTCCTGGTGTTCAGGTAGAAGGCGTCGCCGCCACTGGTGCCCTTCTTGCCGCCGGAGGTGTCGGACCACAGTCCTGAATCGGCGTACCACTGGCCGCCCAGGTTGTCCACGAGCGTGGACTCGCCGCCCCAGATCGAGCCGAGTTCGTGGAAGGTCAGCCGGTCCAGGTGGACCTTGCCGTCGGCGAACAGTTCGAGGGTGTCGTCACCGGGCAGGCTGTCGAAGTTGACGTTGAGGCTCTGGTAGAACCGGCCGTCGTTGCCGAAGATCTCCAGCTGGCCCCGGTCGACGAGCAGCCGGAGGGTGACCACGCCGTTGACCGGGGGCATCGGTACGCCGTTGAGCGTTCCGGTCGCCGGATCGTAGCTGACCTCGTGGTCGTACCAGCCGTCGCGGCCCGTCCCGAGCCGGAAGCCGAACCGGGACACCTCGCGGTCCGGGACCCGGAAGCTGGCCTCGAGTTCGTAGGTGTCCGCCCGGACGCCGGCCAGCAGGGCGCGGGCCTGCGTGCCGTTGAGCGTGCGACCGGTCCAGGTGCGGGTGGCCGTGCGCAGGCCGTCGATCTCGTCGATCGGCGTACTGAGCACCTGCGGCGCGCCGTCCACCGTGGCCAGGCGCATCTCCACCGGGAAGGTGAGGTTGCCGGTCCAGATGCTGCCCGAGTTGCCGGGCTGCCACGCCATCGACACGATCCGGTCGTCGGGCATGTTGGCGAAGTTCAGGCCGGCGTAGTAGCTGCCCCCGGCCGAGGTGTCGCCGTGGTTGAGCTGCCGTGGCTGCGCCCGGTCGGTGGTGAAGGTTGTCCCGTCGAAGGTGCCGACCACGTACTCGCCGCCGGCATCGCTGAGCACCCACCGCAGGTTCGCCGGATCGCCGTCCAGCGGCATCGGCACCATGTTCGGGCACTCGAACAGCCAGTCCGCCCGGTAGCGCGAGGCGAACGTCCAGCTGAGCAGGTTGTCCGAGGTGTAGAAGTCGACGCCGTTGCCGCCGTGGTCGGACCAGACGACCATGCCCCACCGGCCGGACGCCTCGTCCCAGAAGACCTTCGGATCGCGGCTGGTGCCCTGCGGCACCGCCACCGGCCGGCCACCGTCGTAGGTCTTGAACGTGTAGCCGCCGTCGGTGGAGTAGAACACCGTGACGCCGTTTGTGCCGGAGTAGACGACGATCGGGTCCTCGTCGCCGTTCTTCAGGCCGCTGACGTTCTTCGTGTCGACGACCCCGCCGCCGGACCAGAGGTTGCCCGGGTGCACGCCCGGCTCGAGGGCGATCGGCTTCTGCTTCCAGTGCACCAGGTCGGTGCTGGTAGCGTGTCCCCAGTGCATGGTGTCCCACTGGAGGCCGTGCGGATTGTGCTGGTAGTACAGGTGGTAGACGCCGTGGTAGTACAGCGGCGCGTTGACATCGTTGATCCAGCCGCCACGGGCACTGAAGTGGTACTGCCCGCGGTTGTCCTCCTGGTAGTTGGTGACGGGGTAGGGGAACTCCGGGTAGTCCTGCTGCGTGCCGGCGGACACCGGGTGGACCGTCACGCCGGCGAGGCCGACGGCGGCCGCCAGGACCGTCGCCGCTGCCATCGCCGCGTATCGAACTTTCATCCGCATACGTTCCAGCTCCTCGGTCGGTGCTCGACAGGGACCGGAGCAGGGCTCGGCGCCGGAGCCGCTCCTGACAACCTTGTCAAAGGAGTCTGGACGTGTGTTAGATGTGTGTCAATAGCTCCTTGCAGGCGTGTTACCGCATCATGACGTCCGCCCATGGTTGTGGCGACAACCTTGTCATCAGCCCGGTCCGGTAGGGTCTGACGACGACCCCCACGCAGGTCGTAGGCTGCGAAGCAGAGGGGACCATGAGCCAAGACGCCGATCCGACCACCACGCCCTACCGGCCACGACCCACCCTGCACGACGTCGCAGCGATGGCGGGCGTCAGCATCAAGACCGTCTCCCGCGTCGTCAACGGCGAGAGCGGCGTGACGGAAGCCAAGGTCGCGGCGGTTCGCAAGGCGATCCACCAGTTGGACTACCGGCCGAACGTCTCGGCCGGCGCGCTGCGACGGGCGAACCGCCGGACGTCGGCCATCGGCATGGTTCTCGAGGATCTCGCCAACCCGTTCTCCAGCGCCCTGCTCCGCGCGGTCGAGGACGTCGCCAACCAGCGGCAGGTGCTGATCCTCGCCGGAAGCGGCGACGAGGACCAGGACCGCGAGCGCGCCCTGGTCCGCGCGTTCAGCGAGCGCCGCGTGGACGGCCTGATCATCGCGCCGGTCGGCGAGGACCAGGGCTACCTGCGGACCGAGATGGAGGCCGGCACGCCGCTCGTCTTCGTGGACCGGTTGCCGCAGGGACTGCTCGCCGACAGCGTCCTGTCCGACAACGAGGGCGGCGCCCGGGCCGCCGTCCACCACCTCGCCGACGCCGGCCACCGCCACGTCGCCTACCTCGGCGATCTCCAGATCATCCCCACCGCCCAGCAGCGGTTCGCCGGATACCATCGCGCCTGCCTGGAGCGCGGCCTGCCCTGGACGCCGTCCCACCACCTGCACGACCTGCACACCGTGGACGAGGCGACCGAGGCGACGATCAGACTGTTGGGCTCCGACGAGCCGCCCACCGCGCTGTTCGCCAGCCAGAACCTCGTGACCATCGGTGCCATCGCAGCCCTCCAGCAGCTCGGGCTCGAGGAATCCGTGGCACTCGTCGGCTTCGACGACTTCCCGATGGCCGACCTGCTCAAGCCGCGGGTCAGCGTCATCGCCCAGGACCCGTTCCAGATCGGCCGGGTCGCGGCGGAACTGCTGTTCCAGCGGCTCGACGGCGACCTCGGCGGGCCCCGCCGGCTGGTGCTGCCGACGACCACCATCCCGCGCGGCTCCGGGGAGATCCCACCCCGGACGCGCCGCTGACCGCGCCGAACCTCGCCGTGGGCGGGGCCGTCAGCCGTCGGCGAGGGGGAGAATGGTCCGGCTCCGGCCGGGACGCGGGTACGCCTCGGCCGCCGCGGCCAGCCGGGTCGCGTGGTCCCGCTGCTTCTGCCAGTGCCCGTACAGGGCGCCGCGCCGGGACAGCCGGTCGACCTCGCTGATCGTCTCCGGCGCCACGTCCCCGGGCGGCGCGTCCCGCCACGGGGTCCCGGGCAGTGGCATGAACGTGTGCGCGTGGATGCGGGCCCCCAGGTCGGCGAGCTCGCGGGCCAGTCGCAGCGAGTCGTCCACATCGGAGCGGCGCTCGCCCGGCATCCCGAAGATCATGTCGACGTTGATCCGGAAGCCCTCGTCGACGCCGAGCCGGACCGCCCGCTTCACCTCCTCGACGCCGTGTCCGCGCTTGGCCGCGTCGAGGACCCGGTCCGAACCGGACTGCGCGCCCACGATGATGTTGTTGTTGGCGCAGTACCGCTTCACCAGCCGCAACGCCTCCCGCGAGACGTGCTCGGGCCGGATCTCACTGGGGAACGAGCCGAAGAAGACCCGCCCGTCCGGTCCGATCCCCTCCTTGCACGAGGCGAGCAGCTCCTCGACCGCCGCCAGGTTCGCCTCGTCGCCCGCGGCGCCGTACGACAGCGCCGTGGGGGTGATGAACCGGACGTCCCGCAGCCCCCGCTGGCGCATCGCGTCCACGTGCCAGCGCACGTTCGCCACGCTGCGATGCCGAAACCTGGCGGAGAACATGAACGGGGTCTGGCAGAACCGGCAGGAGAAGACGCAGCCGCGGGTGATCTCCAGGGCGTTGAACCGGTCCCAGCGCAGCGAGACGCCCCGGAACTCGTCCAGCGGCCGGCGTTCCGGCCGGCCGGTGCGCACCACCGCGCCGTTCGCGTTCCGGTACGCGAGGCCCGGGATGCCCGCCGGGTCGCCGACCGCGTCGACCAGGCGTAGCAGCGTCGTCTCGCCTTCCCCGACCGCCGCGACGTCCCACCCGGCGTCCAGCGTCTGCACCGGCTCGGCGGTGGCGTGCACCCCGCCGGCCACGTGCACCACGTTCGGCGCGTCCGCCATCTCGCGGATCCGGGCCAGCTCCCGCGACAGCGCCTCGGCATCGGGGGAGTAGAACGACCACAGCACCAGCACCCGCCGCGCGGTGGCCGACGCCGCACGGATGTGCGCGGCGGTCGCCTCCGGGCTCGCACCGAAGCGCACCTCGTACCGGGTGCTGGTCTGGTGCGTCTCCAGCGCGCCGAGCAGCACGTGCAGGCCGTACGTGACCGCCTTGCGGTAGCGCAGCACGAGCACCAGCTCCGGAGCGTTCATGGCGGCGATTGTGCCAGCCGTTCCGCTGCCCGGCGGGGCCCGGCAACGGTCACAGCCGGTGGCGGACCCAGACGTTGGGCTCGACGTAGACGGCGTGGTCGTGCGCCACGTCGCAGAGCACCGGCACCAGGGCGCCCGGCACGTGCACCGGTCCGCTGGTGTCGAACGGCAGCCCGGTCCAGCGGCGCCAGTCGGCCAGGGTGCCACTGATGACCATCGACCGGGGCGCCACCCGCTCGATGCGCCCGCCGGCGCGGACGTGCACCCGCAGCCACGGGTCGACCGGCAGGCCGTCCGCGCGGACCTGCGCCGCGTACTCGGTCATCGGCAGGTCGGGCCGGGTGTGCTTGCCGCTGGGGCGGACCGGTGCGACGAGGGTGTCGAAGCCGCGCTTCGCGGCGGCCTCCCGCATGGCGGCGAGCATCAGCCCGGAGAGCCCCGTTCCCCGCCGGTCCGGTCGGATGCAGATCTCCAGCGCCGACACCATCGTCGGGGTGGCCCCGGTGAGCCGGTCGATGGCCGACCGCTGGATCATCCGGTCCCAGCCGCCGTCGGGCAGCTCGGCCTCCGTCCAGCGCACCGGGACGGCGTACGCCCGGGCGACGGCGCGATCGGGTTGGGCCGGGTCGATGGCGGCGAACACGAACTCGGGGTAGAGGTGGTCGGCGACGTTGTAGTACACCCCGCCCATCGGGTCCCAGAGCATGAACTGCGGCCACGCCCCGGCGAAGTCGTCGTTGCCCAGCAGCGGGGCGAGTTCGGGGCGGTCCGCCAGGCTCACGATGTCGAGGGTCACGGCCGGGACCGTAGCCGCGTCCGCCCCGCGGCGCACGTCAATTCGCGCCTCGCCGCCACCTTGGCGTTACCCCATTGACAAAAGTCATTAACAGTTGTCAATCTCGGAGAGCGCTCTCTCGGATCGATCCGTCCCACCCCGTGAGGTGATCACATGACCGTCCGAAGACGACTCCTCGCCGCCGCCACCGTCCTGGCGGTGGTGGCGGCCACCCTGCACGCCGCCCCCGCCCAGGCCGTCGGCCCGGCGCTGCTGCCCGTCACCGTCACCAACAACACCGGCCGCAGCGACGCCGTGCACCTGTACGTCATCGGCATCCAACTGGCCAGCAACCGGCTCGGCTACGTCACCGCGAACGGGGCGTTCGTCCCGTGGACCGGGGGCCAGATCCCCCCGGCGCCGGCACCGGACGCCGCCATCCCGGGCCCGGCCAACGGTGGCAGCACCACCATCCAGTTCCCCCGGGGCTTCTCCGGCCGGGTCTACTTCTCCTTCGGCGACAAGCTCAAGTTCTTCCTCACCCCGGACGGCCTGGTGCAGCCCGCCCCGTGGGCGGCCGGCGACGCCAACCGGGACATCCTGTTCGACTGGAGCGAGTTCACCTACAACGACGCCGGGCTCTGGTTGAACAGCTCCCAGGTCGACATGTTCGCCGTGCCGCACGCGGTGACCGTCACCGGCGCCGGCGGCGCCACCAGGCGGACCGGTGACCTCGTGGCCGGGGGCCGCAACGCCGTCATCGACGGCATCCGGTCGCAGCCGGGCTGGGCCAACACGGTCCACACCCGCTCGGACGGCACGGTGCTGCGCGTACTGGCGCCCGGCAAGGCCGCCGGCGCCGGGCTGCTCAGCCCGACCTATCTGGACTCCTACATCGCCTCGGCGTGGAACGCGTACACGACCAGGACACTGACCGTCGTGCCCTTCGCCGACCAGCCGACCATCCGCTACTACGGGCGGACGTCGGGCAACACCATGACCTTCACCAACGGCGCGGGTCAGGTGGTCGCCTCCTTCAACCGGCCCTCGTCGGCCAGCGTCTGGGGCTGCGACGGCGACCTGCCCGCCCCGAACGACCAGGTGGTCGGCCCGATCTCCCGCACCCTCTGTGCCGCGCTGAACCGGGGCACGCTGGGCACCATCGACACCCAGCCCAGCACCAACCCGGCCGACTTCTACCGCAGCAGCCCGACCAACCAGTACGCCCGACTGGTCCACGCCAACATGGTCGACGGCAAGGCGTACGCGTTCGCCTTCGACGACGTCGGCGGGTTCGAATCGCTGGTCCACGACGGCGACCCGCGGGCAGCCGGGCTGATCCTGAGCCCCTTCGGTGGCGGCGGCGGAACGCCCGGCGCCGGGGTGGCCGTGGTCAGCAACTGGAACAACAAATGCATCGACGTGCCCGGCGCCAACTTCGTCGACCGCGCCCAGTTGCAGACGTGGACCTGCAACGGCACCACCGCGCAGCAGTGGACGTTCGACGGCACGGCCGTGCGGAGCCAGAACGACAAGTGCATGGACGTCGACGGCGGCGCGACCGGCAACGGCGCCGTCGTCCAGCTCTACACCTGCAACGGCACCGGCGCCCAGCAGTTCACCCTCAACGCCGTCGGTGACCTGGTCAACCTGCGGGCCAACAGGTGCGTCGACATCAAGGACTGGAACGGCGCCGACGGCGCGAAGCTCCAGCTCTGGGACTGCGCCGGCAGCGCCAACCAGAAGTGGCGGACCGGCTGACCGCGGGGTGGTTGCGCGGGCCGCGGTCGTGCTCAGAGCAGGCCGCGCACCGCGCGCACCGCCGCGTCGACATCCGCCTCGCTGTTCGCGATGGTCGCGCCGAAGCGCAGATGGGACGGGTTGTACGGAGTGCTGCTGGCGATCACCCCGGCGGCGACCAGCCGGCCCACCGCCTCACCCACCGGGATGTCGGGCAACTGGCAGCAGACGATGCCGGCGGAGAGTTCGGCCGAACGTGGGGTGACCAGCCGCAGCCCGCGCAGGCCGGCCAGGCCCTCCTTGAGCCGGTCGGCCAGCTCGCGGGTCCGCGCGGTGACCCGCTCCGGACCGATCCGCCGGTGGAACTCGAACGCCTCGGCCAGCGCCCACCGGTGCTCGAAGCTGTGGTAGCCGCCCGGCGTGTGCGCGGGCCCGGCGGGCGTCGCCTCCGCGCCCACGCCGAACAACCAGCGTCCGATGCTGCGCCGGTCGAAGGTGGGGATCACGGGTGTCATCCGGTCCCACGCCCGCTCGCTGCCCCAGACCAGGCCGGTGCCGCGCGGCCCGAGCAGCCACTTGTGACAGCCGGAGACCAGGACGTCGCAGCCGAGCTGGGCCGGGGTCACCGCCTCGGCGCCGAAGCCGTGCACCCCGTCGACACAGACCAGTGCCTCGGGGCTGCGGGCGCGTACCGCCTCGGCGAGCTGCCGGACCGGCAGCTTCACCCCGGTGCTGGAGTGCACCCAGGTGAGCGTGACGACCCGGGTGCGGCTGGTGACCGCTGCCGCGAGGTTGCCGACGATCTCGTCGGCGGTGGTCGTCGCCGCGTCCCGGTAGAGGCGTACCCGACGAACGGTCACCTTGTCCCGCTCGGCGCGCAGCCGCACCGACTCGTGCGTCGCGTAGAAGTCGTGCTCGGTGGTCAGCACCTCGTCGCCGGGTCCCAGCCGCACCGCGGTGTAGAGCAGGCCGAGGCCCATCGTCGTCGAGTCGGTCAGGGCGATCTGCTCCGGGCGGGTGTCGAGGCGGGCCGCGGCCGCCGCGAGCACCGCCTCGTCGAGCCGTTCCTCGTTGGCGCCCAGGTAGCCCAGCGCGTCCCGGTCGAGCCCGTCCCGGTGTCCGGCGATGGCGGCGCGGACCGGCGCGGGGTGCGCCGCGAAGACGAAGGTGGCCAGGTGGGCCCGGGCGGGGTCGAGCGCGAACTGGGCCCGCACGCTCTCCCAGCTCGCCGGGTCGAAGTCCGGTGCGGGACTCGCCGCGCCACCGGCGGACTCCCGCCGGTCCGGCTCGCACCCGGTGGCCAGGCCGGTCATGCCGGCCGCCGCGGTCACGCCGAGCAGACTCCGTCGGGTGAACTGCATGCTACTCATCGTCCACGGTCAACATCACGGTCAGGTCACCGCGGTACGCGCTCCGGGCCGGCAGCCCTGGATCGGTGGCCGGCCGGCCTGCCTCGGGTGTCGGATCCATGATCAATGTTGCGGAACTCGGCACCGGCTCTCCCATGACGCGGCGCCGGCAAGTACTCTCCGGGCGGAGAGGAACGCGATGATCAGTCGGCGCAAGTTGATCGGTACCGGTCTGGGTGTCACGGCCGGCCTCGTGACGGCGGGGTGCAGCGATGGTTCGTCGTCCGGGGCCGCCTGGTCGGCGCCCGGCGTGGCGGTGGAGGAGAGTGCACCGCCGAGCGAGGTGCGGGTGACCGTGACCCCGGCGGCCGACACGAAGAAGGTGTCACCGCTGGACCCGGTCGTCGTGGCGGTGGAGGGCGGCACGCTCAAGGACGTGTCCGTGACGGCGGGGAGCAAGACCGTCGCCGGCAAGGTGGGCAGCGACGACCGGACGTGGCAGTCGACCGGCAAGCTGGCCTACGGCAAGACCTACACGGTCACCGTGTCCGTGGCCGACTCCACCGGTGCGCTGACCCAGCACAACAGCAGCTTCAGCACGGTGAAGCCGGCCGGGGTCGCCTCGGTCACGTTCCAGGCCAACGCGCTGACCGCCCTGCGGGCCGGCGGCACGTACGGGGTGGGGCAGCCGGTCATGGTGAACTTCAGCCGGACCGTCAGGAACCGCGACGAGGCCGAGAAGGCGATGCTGGTGGAGACCACGCCGGCCGTCGAGGGACGGTGGCGCTGGATCGACGGACAGAACGCGCACTGGCGGCCGGCGAAATACTGGGCCCCGGGCACGAAGATCTCGGTAAAGATCAATCTTTTCGGCCAGGACCTCGGCAAGGGCGTCTACGGCGGCGCGAACGCCAGCACGAACTTCACCATCGGCCCGTCCCGCATCGCCATCGCCGACGCCAGCACCCACCGGATGAAGGTCTACATCGACGGCCGGATGGTGCGGGACGTCCCGATCAGCATGGGCAAGGGCGGCACCACCAGGGGCGCGAACGGCGAGCTCATCAGCTACTGGACCCGCTCCGGCCCGCACGTGGTGATGACCCGGGAGCCCTCGCACCGGATGACCTCGGCCAGCTACGGGGTCACCGACCCCGAGGACCCCAACTACTACGACGAGGTCATCAAGCTCTGCCTGCGGATCTCCTACTCGGGCGAGTTCGTCCACCTGGCCGACTGGAACATCGGCGCCCAGGGCAGCCGGAACACCTCGCACGGCTGCATCAACGTCGGGCCGGCCGACGCCCGCTGGTTCTACGAGACGTTCCGGCTCGGCGACGTGGTCGACGTGCGCAACACCCCGCGGGCGATGGCGCTCACCGACGGGGTGGGCGACTGGACTGTGCCCTGGAGCAAGTGGTGACCGTGAGCCGCCGGGGCGGCCCGGGCGTCGTCTGACGCCCGGGCGCTCGCCCTCAGCCGTCGGTCCGGCGGACGGCCAGCAGCGCGATGTCGTCCGTGGGGTGCTCGGCATCGAGGGTCGCCATGATGGTGTCGCACACCGTCTCGACCGGTGCGACCGGAATCGCGGCCAGGAGGCGGGCGACGCCGGAGTCGAACAGTTCCCCGCGGCGTTCGACGAGACCGTCGGTGTAGGTGACGAGGACCGCGCCGGCGGGGAAGTCGACCGTGGTGGTGCGCCGCTCGGGGCGTCTCCGGCTGATGCCGAGCGGTGGATCGATGTGCGCGGGTAGCAGGGTCGCCGGTCGGCCGGGCGCGGCGAGCACCGGGCACGGGTGCCCGGCCAGGGAGAGCCGGATCTGGGAGCCGTCGGGGGAGATCATCGCGTACAGGGCGGTGGTCAGGCTGCCGGCCTCGAAGTGGACCACCTTGCGGTCGAGCAGGGAGAGGGCCTCCGCCGGATCGTCGCAGATGAGGGCGTACGCGCGCAGGGCGCTGCGGACCCGGCCCATCACCACCGCCGACTGCAGCCCGTGACCCGAAACGTCGCCCATGACGACGCCGAGCCAGCCGGAGGGGAGGCTGAAGACGTCGTACCAGTCGCCGCCGACCCCGGCGGCGTGGCCCGGCACGTACCGGCCGGCCATCTCCAGGTTCGGCACCTCGGGGAACCTGGCGGGGATCAGGCTCCGTTGCAGCGCCAGGGCGGCGGAATGGTCCAGGGTGCTCTCGCGGACCCGGTTGGCCAGGCCGACATGGTTGGCGACCAGTTCCAGCAGGCGGACATCGTCGGCGGTGAACCGGCGTGGGCTGAGGGTGCCGACGTGCAGCACGCCGACGAGGTGATTCCTCGTCATGATCGGTACGCCCAGCAGGGAGCGGACCCCGGTCTGCAGCAGGATGGGATTGACCACCTTGCCCTCGGTGACCTCCTCGATGATCACCGGTTGCTGGGTCGCCGCGACCCGGCCGGCGAACCCCCGCCCGATCGAGACGCGGAAACCCTGCCGGACCTCCTCTTCCAGCCCCCTGGCGGCGGTGGCGACCAGGTGCCGGGCCCGGACGTCGAGCAGGAGGATGGCGGCGGTGTCGACCTGCAGCAGGTCGCGGACCCGGTCGAGGACCTCGTCGAAGAGGTCGGCGACGTCGAGGCGTGACAGCGTGGCATCGGTGACCGCCTCGATGCGGCCCAACCGCTGCTCGTTTCGCTGACTCTCCGCGCGAACCACCCCCGGATCCTAGTTGCCTGACCGCAACTTCCGCCCAATGGACCCGGCCGGGCCCCGCGCGGATGCCGGTGCCGCCTGCACCACCCGGTCATGGTCGGCACCGCAATCGAGTATGCACGCCCGTCCTGGCAGCCCGGTCGTACGCCTGCCGGCCGGTCGTGACCACCGGGCCTAGAAGGGCGGTTTCGCCGGCTCCGGTGGCAGCCCCCTCGCGCGCCGGGCGTCGGCCAGGGCCGCTCCGAGGAGTATCACGGCGGCGACGATCGAGGCTGCCAGCGCCGGAGCCCGCAGGAGCACCGGGTAGGACAGGATCAGCGCCGCCAGCGTGACGACGCGCGCCGGGGAGACCCTGCCGAAGACCTGGAACTCGAAGCGGGCGCGGCCGGTGGTGAACAGGGCCGGGCCGAGCAGGACCGGTGCGAGCCACGTCGGGTGGGTATGACCGACGGGGTGTTCGATCACGATCTCGTACCCGAGCGCGGTGAGCACGATGCCGATGATCATGATCAGGTGTGAGTCCGCGGCGGACCGACCGATGAGCGACGGTTGCCTCGCCTTCATGATCGCCTCGTTGAGGATCTGACCCGCACGATAGAAGTAGATCCGCCAGAGCAGCACCGAAGTCAGCGCGGCGACCGCGAACGCCAGGGTGCTCGGGACGTCGAACGGGCCGGTGCTGTAGGTCAGGCCGACCACCAGGATCGTCTCGCCGAGGGCGATGAGGAAGAACTGCTGGTAGCGCTCGGCGAGGTGTTCCCCGGCGATGTCCCACTGGGAGGTGGTGGAGCGGCCCAGCCCCGGCACCGGCCACCCGAATCGTCCCGCGGCGTACTCCAGCCCGAGAGCCAGCACCCACAGGATGATCAGCGTCCGTCCGCCGAGGATCGCACCGATGACCCAGAGGACTCCGGCGGCGGCGTAGGTGATGAGCATCCGGAGTTTCAGTAGGCGCCGTTGCCGGTCCCGCAGGACGATCAGGAGTACCAGGGGTCGGGTGAGTTGACCGACGACGTAGGCGAACGCGAACGCCTCCGGGTACCCCCGGAACGCGCGAGGTACGGCCACGCCCAGCACCAGGCCGGTCAGCAACGCCACGATGACGATCAGTTGGATCGCGGTGGAGTCGGGCTCGTAGCGGCTGGTCGTCCAGGCGGTGCTCTGCCAGAGCGTGTACAGGGCGAGCAGGAGCAGGAGGGTCTTGCCGGCGCCGGGCAGGGCTCGGGACAGTTCGCTACCGCCCTGCTCCAGCACCATGTCCTCGTACATCCGCGCGACGATCCGGGTGAACGCGAAGACGAACACGAGATCGAAGAAGAGCTCAAGGAAGGTGGCCCGCGCGGGCTTCCTGCCGGCGGGCTGGGGTTCGCTGAGGCTCCTCCACATGGCGCCCGTCCGTTCGATGTCTTCCCTGGAGTGGTAGCACGGCCGCCCGGCCCGGGCCGGTCATACCGGAAAGTGCGCCAACCGCCCGGGCGGCGCCGATAAACGCTCAGGGTATATACGCGGGGTATACACGCGGGGTATGGTGCGGGCATGAGTGTTCCGTTGACCCTCCTCGGCCTGCTCGAGCGGGAGCCCAGTCATGGCTACGACCTCAAGCGCGACTACGACACCTTCTTCAGCCGCGGCAAGCCGCTGCCGTTCGGGCAGGTCTACGCCACGCTGGGCCGCCTGGCGCGGGACGGCAAGATCGTGATCGGCGAGGTGGAGCCGGGCGTCGGCCCGGACCGCAAGCGGTACGTCATCACCGAGCGCGGCGCGACCGAGGTGGACGCCTGGCTGGCCGAGCCGGTGGAGGCCGAGCCCAACCTACAGACGATGCTCTTCACCAAGGTGGTGCTGGCGCTGATGCTGGACCGCCCCGCCGCGGAATACCTCGACGTCCAGCGGGCCACCCACCTGCGGCGGATGACGGAGCTCACCGCGATCAAGCGCGACGGCAACCTGGTGGACACGCTGCTGGCCGACCACGGCCTGTTCCACCTCGAGGCCGACCTGCACTGGATCGACACCACGATCGCCCGGCTGGACGCGCTGCGCGCGGTGGTGCGGCGATGACGGCCGTCGAGGCACGGGACGTGGTCCTGTCCTTCGGCCGGACCCCGGCGCTGCGCGGCGCCAGCCTGGCGGTCGACACCGGTGAGATCGTGGCGGTGATGGGCCCGAGCGGCTCGGGCAAGTCCACCCTGCTGCACTGCCTGGCCGGCATCCTGGTCCCCGACAGCGGCGAGATCCGCCTCGACGGCCGTCGGGTGGACACGATGACCGAGCAGGAGCGCAGCCTGCTGCGCCGGGATCGATTCGGGTTCGTGTTCCAGTTCGGACAGCTCGTGCCCGAGTTGACCGCCGAGGAGAACGTGGCGCTCCCGCTGCTGCTCGGCGGCGTCAAGCGGGCCGCCGCACTCCGGGAGGCGCGACCGTGGTTCGCGCGGCTCGGCCTCGCCGGGCTGGAGCGACGCCGTTCCGGCGAGCTCTCCGGCGGCCAGGCGCAACGGGTGGCGCTGGCCCGCGGTCTGGTCGCCCGGCCGAGCGTGCTCTTCGCCGACGAGCCGACCGGCGCCCTCGACTCGCTGACCGGCGAGCAGGTCATGGACCTCCTCGTCGGGTGCGCCCGCGAGCAGGGCACCACCGTCGTGCTGGTCACCCACGAGGCCCGCGTCGCCGCGTACGCCGACCGGCAGGTCATCGTGCGCGACGGCAAGGTGAACGCGCTGGTGCACTCATGATCCGATTCGGTCTGCGGCTGGCCCTGTCCGGCGGCAGGGAGGCGGCCGTCCGGCTCGTCATCATCGCCACCGCGGTGGCGCTCGGCGTCGGCATGCTCCTGACCACGCTCGCCGGCATGAACGCGGTCGGCGCGCAGAACCTGCGGTACGCCTGGCTCAACACCACCGTCGCTCCGGCCTCCTCTGACGCGTCGGCCGACCCGATGTGGTGGCTGCTCCGGGAGGACTACTACCACGGCCGGTCGATCGGCCGGGTCGAGGTCGCGGCGCTGGGCCCGGATGCGCCCGTCCCGCCGGGCATCCCGCACCTGCCCGGGCCGGGCGAGTACTACGTCTCGCCTGCGCTCGGCGAGCTGCTGCGGAACACCCCAGCCGCGGAACTCGGCGACCGCTTCCCCGGCCACCAGATCGGCACGATCGGCAGGGCGGCGCTGCCGTCCCCCGAGTCGCTGCTGATCGTCATCGGCCGCGCCCCGGCCGACCTGGAGCACCTGGGGGCCCGGCAGGTCACGCAGATCATGACCACCTCCCCGAGCGACTGCAGCCACGGCTGCTACGTCGGGATCAGACACGACGGCATGACACTCGTGCTGTCCGTCGTCGCGGCCGCGCTGCTCTTCCCGGTGCTCATCTTCATCGGCACCGCCACGAGGCTGGCCGCGAGCCGCCGGGAGCAGCGGTTCGCCGCGATGCGGCTGATCGGCGCCACACCACGGCAGATCTCCGTCATCTCGGCCGTGGAGTCGACGGTTGCCGCAGCGGCGGGCACCGCTGCGGGATTCGGCCTGTTCTTCGCGTTCCGGCCGGGGCTCGCCACGATCCCGTTCGCCGGTGAGCCGTTCTTCGCCGCTGACCTGTCGCTCACCGTCATCGACGTCCTGGCGGTCGCGCTCGGCATTCCGCTCGGTGCCGCGGCGGCGTCCTGGCTGGCGCTGCGCCGGGTGCAGATTTCGCCGCTGGGCGTGAGTCGCCGGGTGACCCCGAAGCCGCCGCGTGCCTGGCGGATGATCCCGCTGGTCGCTGGCCTCGCCGAGCTGACCTGGTTCGTCGGCCGCCGCCCCGACACGACCAACGGCCAGATCACCGCGTTCATCTCCGGGTTCCTGCTGATCCTGATCGGGCTGGTGCTGGCCGGGCCCTGGCTGACCATGATCGGCGCCCGGGTGCTGGCGGGGCGGGCGAGCCGGCCCGCCGCGCTCATCGCCGGACGGCGGCTCGCGGACAACCCGCAGGCGGGGTTCCGGTCCGTGAGCGGGCTGATCGTGGCGCTGTTCATCACTAGCGTGGCGACTGGCACGATCACTACGTTCGTTGCCAACCGCGGCGAACCGCGCACCGACTCGGTGGCGGCCACCTCACTCGCGAAGACGTTCTGGCCCGAGGAAGGCCCGGCACCGACCGCGGACCAGATTCCTGCCGGCCTCAGCACGATCCCCGGCGTCCGAAGCGTAACGGTGGTGCACGCCAACTCCGGGCGCAAACCCGGCGTCGGCGGGGACCGCGGCGGCGCGGTCGACTGGCCGGGCCTGGTCACCTGCGCCGAGCTGAACCGTCTCAAGGTGTTCGGCAGCTGCCCGGCCGGCGGGCAGGTCGCGGTCGTTCCCTCGGACCTCATCGGCATGCGGGCGTTCGACCTGACCAATGACACGTACGTCTGGGGTGCCGCCGGCGGCCTCGTCGCCGCGGACGTGGACCGGCAGCCGATCCTGTCGGTGGTCGTCAACACGACCAGCCGCGCCGCGTTCGAGCAGGCCCGCACGATGCTGATCAACGCGTTCCCGCTGGGGCGCTTCCCGGCGAGCGTCGGCGAGTGGGAGGCGGACTCCGCGCAGCAGCTGATCCAGTTCCAGCAGCTGGCCAACGTGGTCATGCTGGCCAGCCTGCCGATCGCGGGCTGCAGCCTCGCGGTGAGCGTGGCCGGCGGGCTCAGCGACCGCAAGCGGCCGTTCAGCATGCTCCGCCTCACCGGGGTGCAGCTACGCACCCTGCGCCGGGTGGTCGCGCTGGAGACCGTCGTGCCGCTCCTGCTCGTCGCGGTCGTGGCCACCGGGATGGGGTTCCTGGCCGCGCACCTGTTCCTGCGGGCGCAGCTCGGCTACTCGCTCCTCCCGCCGCACCTGCCGTTCTACCCGATGGTCGTCGGCGGCCTGGCGGTGTCGCTCGGCATCATCGCCTCGACGCTGCCGCTGCTGCGGCGGATCACCGGCCCGGAGACGGCCCGGAACGAGTGAGGCGACCGCCTCCCGGCGAAGGACCGGCGCCGCCACCGACCCATCACGGGTCGGTGGCGGCGCCGGTCGTGTCAGTCGGTCGGGTCGCGCTCGGCGTCGGGCAGGGTGGGTGCCTCGGTGGGGTAGAGGCCGGCGGCGAAGCCGTACACCTGGTCGCCGGCCCGCCTCGGGGGCGAGGTGCTCGACGGCCGGGCCGACCAGGCCGTGGCCGACCTGCCCGAGGGGCTGGTCTACGCCGGCGTGTCGTGGGGTGCTGCCACGGCGCAACGGATCGCGCAGACCCGGTCCGGCGCCCGCGGCGCCCTGCTCTACGAGGCCTGCCTCCCGGTCACCGGCGAGTGGGCCGTCGGGCCGTGGCCCGATCGGGTCCCGGTGCAGATCCACGGCATGGACCAGGACCCGTTCTTCGCGCTGGAGGGCGACCTCGATGCCGCCCGCGAACTGGTGGGCATCGTCGGGCCGGAGCTGGCCGAGCTGTTCGTCTACCCCGGCGACCGGCACCTGTTTACCGACCGCGCGCTACCGTCGTACGACGCGGAGGCGACGGCGCTGGTGGTGCGGCGCTCGCGGGACCTCCTCGACCGGGTGGGTTGACTCGGCCGGCCGGGACCGCCCGCCGGCGCGGGCGGCCCCGGCCGTTTCACCGGCGGCGGCCCGGGGCATCCCACTCACCGATCGGGGTTCGACCGCGCCACCGGGAGGAAAGATGCCAGCCGGATCCAGCCCGAAGCGGGAGCGGCAGTACGAGCACATCAAGGCGAGCGCGAAGCAGCGGGGCGCCACCACCAGCCGAGCCGAAGAGATCGCCGCCCGCACCGTCAACAAGGAACGGGCCCGCTCCGGCGAGGCGCGCACCGCGAGTCGCTCCTCCCGCACCGACGTCTCCTCCGGGCACCGTGGCGGGAAACGCTCGCACGGCGGGGCGCAGGGCCGCACCAAGGAGCAGCTCTACAACGAGGCGAAGCAGCGCGGCATCAAGGGCCGCTCCGCCATGTCCAAGGCGGAGCTGGAGAAGGCCCTGTCCCACTGAGCCCACCGGCGAGCGGCGCCGCTGCCGCACCGCACGGTCCGCGGGCGGGCCTCGGTAGGCTCGCCGGCATGGCAGATCCGTTCCGGGTACGCGTCACCGTGCGCGGCTACGAGCTCGACACCCAGGGCCACCTCAACCAGGCGGTGTATCTCCAGTACAGCGAGCACGCCCGGTGGGAGTGTCTGCGCGCGGCCGGCATCTCGCAGGACCGGCTGATCGCCAGCGGAGTGGGACCGGTCGCCCTGGAGGTCACCGTCAAGTTCCTGCGGGAGCTGCGCGGGGGCGACGAGGTGGACGTGTCCTGCGAGTTCCGCTGGGGCGAGGGCAAGACCTTCCAGATCGTCCAGGAGCTCACCCGCCCGGACGGCGGCCAGGTGGCCACGGTGACCGGGGTGGGCGGCCTGCTCGACCTGTCGGCCCGCCGGCTGGTGCCCAACCCGCGTGAGCGGTTCCAGGAGCTGGCCACCGACCCCGGGCCGCTCAACCTGTGACGGTGTCGCCGTTCCGGCCGTCCCCGTCGACCGCACCTATCCTGATCGAATGGAGATGGAGTTCAGCGGCGAGGTGTGGTTCTGGAGAGGCCCGGCGCCGTGGCACTTCGTCACGGTGCCGGCGGAGCAGTGCGCCGAGCTGGAAGCGGCCTCCGCGGTGGTGACCTACGGCTGGGGCATGATCCCGGTGACCGCGCGGATCGGGGAGACGGGCTGGGTGACGTCGCTCTGGCCCAAGGACGGGCGGTACATCGTGCCGGTGAAGGCGTCGGTGCGGAAGGCCGAGGGGATCGAGACCGGTGACACGGTGACGGTCCGCCTGGGCGTCGACGTCTGAGGCCGGCGCCCCCGTCCGAGCGGACGTCGGGGTTGGCCCTGGCCGGAGTCGGAGCCGCCGGATCAGGGCTTCCGGGCCACCGCTGCGTACATGGACGCGTGCGCCGCCGGTCGCCGCTGCTCCGGCGGGTCGTCCGGGCGCCACTCGGTGACCGGGCTGATGCCCGGATCGACGAGCTCCAGGCCGTCGAAGAAACCGGCGAACTCGTCCCGGTTCCGGAACGCCATGTCGATCATGCTGGTGGTGGTGACCGGCGCCGCGGTCGCCGCGATGTTCCGGGGAACCAGCTCGGTGGTCGCGTGGGAGATCACCACGTAGCTGCCCGACGGGAGGGCCTCGATCAGCCGGCGGGTGATCGCGTACGGGTCGTCGGCGTCGGTGAGGAAGTGCAGGATCGCCACGAGCATCAGCCCCACCGGCCGGCCGAGGTCGATGGTGGCCCGCACGTCGGGGTGGTCGAGGATCCGCTGCGGGTCACGCAGGTCCGCGTCGACGTACGCGGTGGCGCCCTCGGGTGAGCTGGTCAGCAGGGCCCGGGCGTGGGCGAGCACGATCGGATCGTTGTCGACGTAGACGACCCGCGACTCCGGGGCGGCGCCCTGGGCGATCTCGTGCATGTTGGGGCTGGTCGGGATGCCCGTGCCGATGTCGAGGAACTGCCGGAGGCCGACCGTGTCCGCCAGGTAGCGGGTGGCCCGCTGCATGAACCGCCGGTTCTCGATCACCGTGGTGCGGATCGCCGGGTACGCGGCGGCGACCGCGTCGCCGGACTTCCGGTCGGCCGCGAAGTTGTCCTTGCCGCCGAGCCAGTAGTCGTAGCGGCGGGCGGGGTGCGGCACGGACGGGTCGATCCGCGACGAGGGCTGTTCGGGCACGGGCCGTACGCCCGACGTCGTGTCCGCCACCGCAACCTCCGGTCCAATGTGGGCCTGCACGGCGATCCTAGCGGGCGAAGCCCCGGCCGGCCGCCCCGTACCAGCCGACGGGCCGCGCCCGTGGGTCGGACCGTCGTGGCCACCACCCTGCGTACGGTCCGCAGCGCCACGGTCAACGACTGGGGCGCGATCGCCTGGTCGGCCGAGAGGCTTCGTCGAGGCGACGCACCGGGCCGGCCTGGCGGTCCTCGACCGGGTCGGCGGCGGCGACAGCTTCGCCTCCGGCCTGATCTACGGGCTGCTGAAGACCGGCGACCTGGCCACCGCGGTGGAGTACGGCGCGGCGCACGGGGCCCTGGCCATGACCACTCCGGGCGACACCTCGATGGCGAGCCTGAAGGAGGTCGAGTCGCTCGTCGGCGGCGGCGGCGCGCGCGTGCAGCGGTAGTGGCCGCACTGCTGCGCCGGCGGATCCGGCGGGAGCGGCGGTGCTGACACGACCGGGTAATGATGCCCGATAACCCGCTCCGGGCGTCCTTTCGTCCGCACGATAGAGCAGCCTTCGACGCAACGAGAGGACGAACGACATGAGGCGTAGGCGTAGCAGGAGGACGTCGCTGCTTTCGGCGGCGGCGATGGTCCTTACCGCCGCGGCGGCCGCGGTGGCCGTGATGCGGGCCAGCCGAACCCGCACCACCGGTGGCCGCCCGATCAGCGACTTTTCTGATCTGGGCGGGCAGGGCTCCGTCGCGGGGCGCGCGGACACCGCAGTGCAGGCCACGACGGGCGCGAGCGGCGTCCGTGCCACCGCGCCGTCGGCGGGCCGCTGAGGTCGGCCCACCGGAGCCGCCGGGCGGCGTGCACCGGCACGCCGCCCGGCGCACGGGCGGTCCCTGGTCAGGAGCGTTGGCGGGGCGGCACGAACTCGGGAGCCGGCTGCGGTGGCCGGCCGGTGACCTGCGTGATGATCTCCACGGCGACGTCCCGCAGTTTGCGGTTACGGTGCTGCGACGCCTGCCGGAGCAGGACGAACGCCTCCGCCGCGGTGCACCGCTGCTGGCCCATCAGGACGCCGAGGGCCTGGTCGATGACGCTGCGGGAGGCCATCGCGTCGGTGAGCTGTTGATGCAGGAGGGCCTGGTCGGCCTGACGGAGGATGACGGTCAGGGCCGCCGCTGCCTGGTCGGTGAACGCCACGGCGTGCCGGCGTGCCGTGTCGGTGAAGGCGGCACGGTGGGTGGCGTACAGGTTCAGCGCGCCGACGGTCTCGCGGCCGACCGTCACCGGCAGCGACAGCGAGCTGACGATGCCGAGCCGCAGGGCGTGCTCCCGGTAGCGGCCCCAGCGTTCGTCCTCGGCCAGGTCGACGACCTCGACGATGCGGCCACGGCGCAGCGCGTCGAGACACGGCCCCTGGTCAGCGCCGTACTGGATCTCATCGCCCCGGGCGGCCAGCTCGTCGCTGCTGGCGACGGTGTAGACATCGCCGTCGCGCCGCATGGTCAGTCCGCACGCCACGGCGGGGGTGACCACCTCCGCCGCGACCCGGACGACCTGGTCGAGGAACGCGTCGACGTGTGTCGAGTCGGCGAGCAGGGCCAACAGTAGGCCGTACGCCGAGGCCAGGTGTGATTGAGCAGCATCGGACACCAACGCAACCTCCTGAAATCGTGTGTCCGTACGGTTCGATGTGGGGCATGAGGTCCCTGCCCGGCTCGGTCCCCGGGGGGTCGCCGGCCGGTGCGCCGGTTGCCGACTGGCCCACGCTCTTGAGGTGCGGGGTGCGCATCGGAGGGGATCCCGCTAGGGTCGAGGTGGGTTCGGACATGAGCCCAGGACCTGCGCCGTCCGCCGACGGCGGGTCGAGCGCTGACCCGGTCTGACATCCTCACCGAGGAGCAGCTCATGTCCGTCCATCAGGTGCCGCACCTGGCGACGAAGGAAACCACCCGCTTGCCGATCCTGTCCCTCGCGGTCGCCCGCGAGGGCCCGGCGGCGGTGGTGCAGGTCCGCGGCCCCCTCGACCTGGACACCGTCGACCTGCTGGTTGAACGGGTGGACCGCGTGCTCGCCGGCCAGCGGCCCCTGGTGCTGGTGCTGGACCTGAGCGGGGTGGACTTCTTCTGCGCTGCCGGAATCACCGCGCTGCTGACGGTGCGCCGGCAGGTCGCCTCGGCCGGCGGTGCGCTGGTGCTGCGCCGACCGTCCCGGATCACCGCTGCCGTCCTCGACATGGTCGGCCTAGCGGACGAGTTCATCACCGAGTGACCTGCCTTTCCCCCACGCCCCTCCGGGGTCGTACACCATGCCGATGCGGCAGAGTTACCCCGGAGTTGATCAACTTAAACGTGCCGGGGCGTCCCGGTGACCTGCGTCTCTCGCAGCGCCTTTTCGCCGCGTCGGCGGGTGAGCCGCGCAGCCTCTGCTCGCGGCGGCAACCTCGTGGACGGCCGACCGGTTCAACCTGTGCGCCGGATGCTGCCGAGGCCGACCCGGGACTGCGGGTGTACCGTTCGGCCATGATTGGCGGTGGCCATGACGGCGACGACCCGGCAGCCGTGCCGACGGACGTGGACACGTTGTTGGCCGCGCGGATCTCGGCTGACCAGGTGTCCGAGCTGCGGCACGCCGTGACAGCGGTCGTTGCGGCCGCCGGGCTCACCGGCGCGAGGCTGGAGGACTTCGTGCTGGCGGTGCACGAACTGGTGGCCAATGTCGTTCGTCACGGCGGCGGCCTGGGAGACCTGCTGTTGCGCCGCCACGAAGACATGGTGACGTGCCAGATTTCCGATCATGGTCCGGGGATGATCGATGGCGTGCCCGGGCTGCCCGGCGCCGACCGGCCGGGCAGCCGCGGCCTCTGGCTGGCGCAGCACCTGGCCAGCGACCTGACCCTGAACAGCACCGCGCAGGGGCTGACCGCCTCGGTCAGCATCACGATCACTCCGGGCGAGGTGGCCTGATGTCCGTTCCTGGCGACCTGTGGCAGTGGCGCTCCGAGGAGCGTGCCGACCGCACGGTGGTGATCCTGGCCGGCGAACTCGACGTGAGCAGCGCCGACGAGCTGCGCCGCCGGCTGGCCGCCACGATCCGGGTCAGGCCCGTGGTCGACGTCGACCTGCGGGGGCTGACGTTCATCGACTCGACGATCCTCAGCGTGTTCATCGGCGCCCACCAGGATGCGACCGGCGCGGGTGGCTCCCTGACCGTGCTCAACCCGACCGGCCACGTCCACCGGGTTCTCGACGTCACCGGCGTCCTGCCGCTGCTCGGGCCGAAGGACGAACCGGGGCCGGCCAGGGCGGAGGCGCAGTAGCAGGGGCCGCGTCCGCCGGCTCAGAGGTGGCTGATCACGTCCTTGCCGTACGCGGACAGG
This sequence comes from Micromonospora sp. NBRC 110009, assembly GCF_030518795.1. Lineage (NCBI taxonomy): Bacteria > Bacillati > Actinomycetota > Actinomycetes > Micromonosporales > Micromonosporaceae > Micromonospora > Micromonospora soli. The sequence continues at coordinate 5,256,074 of NZ_CP130427.1, forward strand.
GTCTTCTCCTTGTCGTCATGCATGAGATAGAGGGCGAAGTTCTGCACCCCGATCTCCTTGAGCTCCTGTAGCCGGTCGACGTGGGCCGACTCCGGGCCGACGAGGCAGAATCGGTCGACGATCTCGTCCGGCACGAAGTCGGTGGACGGGTTGCCGGCGCGGCCGTGGTGGGCGTAGTCGTAGCCCGCGCGGCCCCTGATGTAGTCGGTGAGCGCCCTGGGCACGATTCCGGAGTCGCCGTAGCGGGCGACCAGGTCGGCCACGTGGTTGCCGACCATGCCACCGAACCAGCGCAGCTGGTCGCGCTGGTGGGCGAGGTTGGTGCCCACGTAGGCGGGGGCGGCCACGCACATCGTGATGGAGTCGGGATCCCGGCCGGCGGCGGTGGCCGCGTCGCGTACCGAGCCGATGGTCCAGCGGGCGATGTCGGGATCGGCGGTCTGCAGGATGAAGCCGTCGGCCTGCTCGCCGACCAGCCGCAGCGCCTTCGGGCCGTACGCGGCCATCCAGATCTCCAGCCGGCCGTCGCGTACCCACGGGATGCGCACCGGCGTGCCGTGGTGTTCGGCCTCGCGGCCCTCGGCCAGCTCCTTGATCACATGCATCGCCTGTCTCAGGGTGGCGAGGCTCGCCGGCGGCTGGCCGATGACCCGCCGGGCCGAGTCGCCGCGACCGATCCCGCACACCGTCCGGTTGCCGAACATCTCGTTGAGGGTGGCGAAGAGCGACGCGGTGACCGACCAGTCGCGGGTGCTCGGGTTGGTCACCATCGGCCCCACCATGAGGTGCTTGGTCGCGGCGAGGACCTGCGAGTAGATGACGAACGGCTCCTGCCACAGCACGCAGGAGTCGAACGTCCACCCGTAGCGGAAGCCGTTGTCCTCGGCGGCGGTGAGCCCGGCCACGACGTCGCGGGCCGGCGGGTCGGTCTGGAGTACGACACCGAAGTCCACGGCCTCTCCTTCGCTCAGACCAGGTACTGACAGAGATCGCGCTTGAGGAACCGACCGTGCCCGGCCGCGCCGTGGAAGGCGTTGTCGTCGACGACGACCCGGCCGCGGGACAGCACGGTGGAGACCTTCCCGGTCAGCTCCATGCCCTCGTACGCGGAGTAGTCCACGTTCATGTGGTGGCTGCTCGCCGAGATCGTCTGCCGGGCCGTCGGGTCGTACACGGTGATGTCCGCGTCCGCCCCGGGCGCGATGACGCCCTTGCGCGGGAAGAGGCCGAACATCCGGGCGGGCGTGGTGGAGCTGATCTCCACCCAGCGCGGCAGGCTGATCTCACCGCGCACCACGCCCTGATGGAGCAGGTCCATCCGGTGCTCGACGCCCGGCATCCCGTTGGGGATCTTGGAGAAGTCGCCCCGGCCCAGCTCCTTCTGGTCCTTGAAGCAGAAGGGACAGTGGTCGGTCGACACCAGCGACAGGTCGTTGGTGCGCAGGCCGCGCCACAGCTCCGCCTGGTGCTCCTTCGGGCGCAGCGGGGGAGAGGCGACGTACTTCGCGCCCTCGAAGTCGGGTCTGGCCAGGTCGTCCAGGGACAGGAACAGGTACTGCGGGCAGGTCTCCGCGAACACGTTCTGGCCGGTGTCGCGGGCCTGGGTGACCGCGTCGAGGGCGTGCGCGGCGGACAGGTGCACGATGTACAGCGGCGAGCCGGTGACCTTCGCCAGGGTGATCGCCCGCGAGGTGGCCTCGCCCTCCAGCTCGGGCGGCCGGGTCAGCCCGTGCTGGACCGGGTCCGTCTGACCGTTGGCCAGCGCTTGGAGGATGAGCTGGTCGATGGCGATGCCGTTCTCCGCGTGCATCATGATCATCGACCCGGTGTCGCGGGCCTTCTGCATCGCCCGCAGGATCTCCCCGTCCGTGGCGTAGAAGACCCCCGGGTAGGCCATGAACATCTTGAACGTGTTGACGCCCGCGTCGATGCAGGCCTCCATCTCCTTGAGCGACGTGTCGTTGACGTCCGAAATGATCATGTGGAACGCGTAGTCGATCGCGCAGTTGCCGTCGGCCTTGCTGTGCCATTTGTCCAGCGCGGACAGCACGGATGTGCCCTTGCCCTGTACCGCGAAGTCCACGATGGTCGTCGTGCCGCCCCAGGCCGCCGCGATCGTCCCGGTCTCGAAGTTGTCCGCCGAGAACGTGCCGCCGAACGGCATCTCCATGTGGGTGTGGCCGTCGATGCCGCCGGGCACCACGTACTTCCCGGCGGCGTCGATCACGCGGTCGGCGTTGGCGGCCCACTGCTCGGCCAGGCCCGAGTCCGGCGCGGCGAGCGCCGCGATCCGCTCGCCCTCCACCAGCACGTCCGCCGGATACGCCCCGGTGGCGTTGACGACTGTTCCGTTGCGGATGAGGATGCTCACGGCTTCACCAGCGATTCGTAGGTGTCGGGGCGGCGGTCGCGGTAGAAGGCCCACAGGTCGCGGACCTCGGCGAGCCTGTCCATGTCGAGGTCGCGGACGACCACCTCCTCCTCGGTGTCCGACGCGGCATCGCCGACCAGCTGCCCGCGTGGGTCCACGAAGTACGACTGGCCGTAGAAGTCGTTGTCGCCCAACGGCTCCACGCCGACCCGGTTGATCGTCCCGACGTAGTACTCGTTGGCGACCGCGGCCGCCGGCTGCTCGAGGCGCCACAGGTACTCCGACAGGCCCCGGCTGGTGGCGGAGGGGTTGAACACGATCTTCGCGCCGGCCAGGCCGAGGGCCCGCCAGCCCTCCGGGAAGTGCCGCTCGTAGCAGATGTAGACGCCGATGCGGCCGACGGCGGTGTCGAAGACCGGATAGCCGAGGTTTCCGGGCCGGAAGTAGAACTTCTCCCAGAACCCCTTCACCTGCGGGATGTGGTTCTTCCGGTGCTTGCCGAGGTAGGTGCCGTCGGCGTCGATCACCGCGGCGGTGTTGTAGTAGACGCCCGGCTGCTCCTGCTCGTACATCGGCACGATCAGCACCACGCCGTGCTGTTCGGCGATCTCCTGCATCAGCGCGGTCGTCGGCCCGTCCGGGATCGCTTCGGTGTACGAGTAGTAGTCGGCGTCCTGGATCTGGCAGAAGTACGGGCCGTAGAAGAGTTCCTGCAGGCAGACCACCTGCGCGCCCTGCGACGCGGCGCTGCGGATGGCCTCCACCGCGTTCGCGATCATGGAATCCTTGTCGCCGGTCCACCTCTGCTGCACCAGCCCGGCTCGGACGATGTTGCTCATCGGTTATCTCCCTTGGCGTGGCTGGCGCGCGGCATCGACAGCGCCAGGTAGACGAGGAACCCGCCGATCAGCCCGGCCGCCCAGCTGTAGTCGTAGAGCGGCTTGAGGAAGGGGATGAGCCCGTCCTCCGGGAAGGGTCCCTTGCCGGGTGCGGAGTAGGCGCCGCCGACCGCGAGGAGCGCGCCGACGAGGGTGGCGACGACCGCCGCCCAATTCCAGCCGCCGGCGAACCAGTACCGGCCCTCGGGGCGGTAGAGGGCGGGCAGCAGGAGGCGGGTGCGGCTGCGGACCCAGTATCCGGCGATGAGCACGCCGGCGACCGCGCCGAGCAGGCCGCCGTAGAACCCGAGCCAGACGAAGATGTAGATGTTGGGGTCCTGCACCAGGCGCCAGGGCTGGATCAGGATGCCGAGCACGCCGGTGATCAGGCCGCCCGTGCGGAAGTTGACCAGTCGGGGCGCGGCGTTGGAGAAGTCGTACGCCGGGCTGACCGTGTTGGCCGCGACGTTCACCGATAGCGTGGCCACCACGACCGTGAACAGGCCGAGCGCGACGACCACCGGATTCTCGAACTTCGCCGCGAGCTGGATGGGGTCCCAGATGGCCTCGCCGTAGATCACCGCGGTGCCCGAGGTGATCATGATGGACAGGATGGCGAAGAACGACATCGTGGTGGGCAGGCCGAAGACCTGGCCGTACGCCTGCTGCCGCTGGCTGCCGCCGAACCGGGTGAAGTCGGGGATGTTCAACGACAGCGTGGACCAGAACGCGACCATCGCCATCAGCGACGGTGCGAACAGCTTCCAGAAGTCGGCGCCCCAGCCCAGCTTCGACGGCTCGGACAGGATCGGGCCGAGGCCGCCCGCCTGCACCATCACCCAGATCAGCAGGGCGACGGCGACCACGATGACGAACGGCGCGGCCCAGTTCTCGAAGCGCCGCAGGGTGTCCATGCCCCGCCAGATGATCGCCATCTCGATCACCCAGAACAGGAAGAACGAGGCCCACAACGTCCAGGGCTGGTCCATCACCCGCGCCGCGTCGACCCACCATGAGCCCAGCAGTTTGCCGGCGATCGCGTAGATGGCCTCGCCGCCGATCCAGGTCTGGATACCGAACCAGCCGCAGGCGATGAACGCCCGGAGCAGGGCCGCCAGGTTGGCGCCGCGGACGCCGTAGAACGCGCGGGCGAAGACCGGGAACGGGATGCCGTACTTCGTGCCCGCGTGGCTGTTGAGCAGCATCGGGATCAGGACGAGCAGGTTGCCCAGCGTGATGGTGAGGAACGCCTGCACCCAGTTCATGCCGAGCTGGATGAGCCCGGCGGCGAGCAGATAGCTCGGGATGTTGTGCGCCATGCCGATCCACAGCGCCGCGAAGTTGTACGTGGTCCAGGTGCGCTTCTCGATGGGCACCGGGGCGAGTTCGGGGTTGAAGTACGGGCTGTCGGCGATGGTGGAGAAATCACGCAGCTCGACTCGGCCATCGGGATGGGTGATCTGTGTGCCCGGCTCGACGGCGGTGGTTTCGGGGGGCAGGGGTTCAACGGCCATCGGTGTCACCTCCCTGTTGCGCTGCCGCAACAGACGCCGGCCGACCGGCGCGCGTGCTGCGGATTTGGGGGCGGAACAGCACGATCTTTATCTGGGAATGGTGGGTGTCGCGGACCCGTCACGGGCAGTGGCAAAGTGTCCACGCTTGCCATGATCAGGGCACACTGTGTCCACGGGCACGGCCGCACCGGCCTGTCAATCGGAACGGCGGACGGATTCCCGTCGCTTACCGGGTTCCCGGTCCCGTCATGCGTCGTCGTCGAGCTCGTGCACCAGGAGGGCGACATACAGCGATAGCATCGACTCCGGGTCCTCCAGGGACACCCCGAGCACCTGCGCGATCCGGGACAGCTGCTGGTAGTAGGCCGTACGCGAGACGTGCGCGGCGGCGGCCGCCGCCGACTTGTTGCCACCCTGCTCGCAGAAGCAGCGCAGCAGCTCCACCAGCCGGCTGTGGTGGTTGGCGTCCCGCGCCAGCAGCGGGCCCAGCTCGCGGTCCGCGAAGGCCCGGACCCGTTCGTCGTCGCGCAACAGATGCAGCAGGCCGCGCAGGCGCACGTTGTCCAGCCGGTGGTAGAGCCGGGTGCCGGGGGAGCGCAGCGCCGCCCCGGCCACATGCGCGGCCTCGCCCAGGCTGCGCCGCACCTCGGTGGCGTGCGACACGGTGGTGCCGACCGCCACCAGCACCGGACCGGCCGCCGAGCGGTGCACCTCCCGGGCCAGCCGGCGCAGCACCGCGTCCACCCCCGCCTGCCCGGGCAGCGACAGCAGCGCCCGCACCGTCGTGTCGTCCACCACGCCCACCAGGGCGGGAACGGAGACCCGCCGCGCCGCCAACGCCGTGGCCTCCGCCAGGTCGCGCAGCACCTCCTGGGTGGCCAGCGCCGGGGCGCGCGGGGTCACCGTCGCCGGCCGGATCGCCATCCCGACCAGCTGCCGTCGGTCGAGGCCGACACCCAGGGCCGCAGCCCGGGCGGCCAGATCCGCCGGCGGTACGGCCTGACCGAGCAGTTGCGCGAGCAACATGCGGTGCGTCTGCCGTTCCAGACTCTCCCGATCACGCGCCACGAGCCGGTGCACGGCCAGCGCCGACGCGGCCCGCTCGGCGACCACCACGTGCCGGTGCGGCGGAGGATCCGGCGAGAGCAGGACCAGCCGCCCCCAGTCGGCGCCCTGCGCACCGACCATGGTGACCAGCCAGCCCGCCTCCTCGTCGTACGCCGTCCGCTCGGGCGCGGCCACCGACCGGGACCGCTGACCCCAGTCGGCCAGCAGCTCGGTGGGATCCCGGCCGGCCGCGTCGTAGGCGAGCACCTCGTGCCCCAGCGTCTCCAGCACGACCGGCAGGCCGGAGATGCGGGCCACCTCGCGCAGCACCTCGGCCGGCTCCGCGCCGGCCACGGTGAGCGAGGTGAAGGTCTCGTGCACCTGCTCGGCGGCCCGTAGCTCGGCGAGCTGCGCGTCGACGATCAGCGCCACCACCGCCTCGGTGACCGACACGAACGGCGTCTCCTGCGTGAGCGTGATCAGCGGGAGGCGGTGTCGGTTGGCCGCCGCCACGAGCGCCTCCGGCAGGCGGTCGCGCCACCGCCGGACCAGCTCGATCACGAGCCCCGCCGCGTGGACCGCTGCCAGGTCGTCCACGTACCGGGTCAGCGCCGCGGCCTCGTCCGGCAGCGCGATGCCGGTGGTCAGCACCAGTTCCCCGCCGCGCAGCAGGTGCGCGATGTCGGCGACCTCCGCGACGTGGACCCAGCGCACCCGGCCGTGCATGCCGGCCGACCCGGCCACGACCTGCGGCTTCGCGCGCCGGATCACCGGCAGGGCGATGGCTTCTGCGACGGAGGGATACATCGCGGCCCCCTACTGCGGAATTGCACACAACGTAATGGTCCGGCGACCACACCGGTACAGGTTGTGCGTAGCGGTTGGACAACGATTCCCGCCACACTCGCCCTGGGGACGAGATACGGGAGGACGCGATGGCGCACCGCGAGCTGCTGGCCAGGCACCGATCCGTGATGCCGAGCTGGCTGGCGTTGTACTACGAGCAGCCGATCGAGATCGCTGGCGCGCAGGGTCGCCGGGTGACCGATCGCGAGGGACGGACCTACCTGGACTTCTTCGCCGGCATCCTCACCAACGCCATCGGCTACGACATCGCCGAGATCAGCGACGCCATCCGGTCACAGGTCGACACCGGCGTGCTGCACTCCTCCACCCTCTACCTGATCAAGTCGCAGGTCGAACTCGCCGAGAAGATCGCGAAGCTGTCCGGCATCCCGGACGCCAAGGTGTTCTTCACCAACTCGGGCACCGAGGCCAACGAGACGGCCCTGATGCTCGCCACCCAGCACCGACGCAGCGAGCAGGTGCTGGCGCTGCGCAACTCGTACCATGGTCGTGCCTTCGCCACCATCGCCATCACCGGCATCCGCGGCTGGTCGGCCAGTGCGCTCAGCCCCGTCAAGGTGAGCTGGGTGCACGGCGGCTACCGCTTCCGCAGCCCGTTCCGGGACCTGTCCGACGCGGACTACATCAGGGCCTGCGTCGCCGACCTGCGCGAGGTCATCGAGACGACGACGGCGGGCGACGTCGCCTGCATGATCGTCGAACCGATCCAGGGGGTCGGCGGCTTCGCCACCCCGCCGGACGGGTTGTTCGGCGAGTTCAAGAAGGTCCTCGACGAGTACGGCATCCTCCTCGTCTCCGACGAGGTGCAGACCGGCTGGGGTCGCACCGGCGAGCACTTCTGGGGCATCCAGGCGCACGGGGTCGTACCCGATGCGATCACCTTCGCCAAGGGGCTGGGCAACGGGCTCGCGATCGGCGGCGTGGTCGCCCGGGCCGACCTGATGGACTGCCTGCGGGCCAACTCGATCTCCACCTTCGGCGGCAACCCGGTGGCCACCACCGGCGCGCTGGCCTCGCTGACCTATCTGCTCGAGCACGACCTCCAGGCCAACGCCGCGGAGCTGGGCACCCGCCTCCTCGACGGGCTGCGCGCGGTCGCCGCGGCGCATCCGGTCGTCGGTGACGTGCGGGGCAAGGGCCTGATGATCGCGCTGGAGTTCGTCGGCCCCGACGGCGAACCCCATCCGGCGGCGGCCACCGCCCTGCTCGAGGAGACGCGGGAGCGGGGCCTGCTCGTCGGCAAGGGCGGCCTGTACGGCAACGTGATCCGCCTGGCGCCGCCGATGACGCTGACCCGCGCCGAGGCGGACGAGGCGCTGGAGATCCTCACCCAGTCGATCGAGGCCGTGGCCAAGGAGGTGCAGCCGCGATGAGGACCACGCACTGGATCGGCGGCAAGCCGTGGCACGGCGTCGCCGAGCGCAGCGGGGACATCTACGACCCGGCCACCGGCCGGGTCGCCGGCCAGGTCGACTTCGCGAGCGCCGCCGTGGTCGACGAGGCGGTCGGCGCCGCCCGCGAGGCGTTCACCCGGTGGCGTTCCGCCTCCCTCGCCCAGCGGACCAGCGTCATGTTCGCGTTCCGGGAACTGCTCAACGCCCGCCGGTCCGACCTCGCGCAGATCCTCACCGCCGAGCACGGCAAGGTGCTCGCCGACGCGGCGGGGGAGATCCAGCGCGGGTTGGAGAACGTCGAGTTCGCCTGCGGGATCCCGCAGCTGCTCAAGGGCGGGTTCAGCGAGAACGTCTCCACCCAGGTCGACGTGTACTCCCTCCGGCAGCCCCTCGGCGTGGTCGGGGTGATCTCCCCGTTCAACTTCCCGGCCATGGTGCCGCTGTGGTTCGTACCGAACGCCATCGCCTGCGGCAACACCGTGGTGCTCAAGCCGAGCGAGAAGGACCCCTCCGCGGCGAACTTCCTGGCGGAGCTGTTCGCCGAGGCCGGGCTGCCGGACGGAGTGTTCAACGTGGTGCACGGCGACAAGGAGGCGGTCGACCGGATTCTGGCGCACCCGACGGTCAAGGCGGTGTCGTTCGTCGGCTCCACCCCGATCGCCCGCTACGTCTACGAGACGGGCACCCGGCACGGGAAGCGGGTGCAGGCGCTGGGCGGGGCGAAGAACCACATGGTGGTGCTCCCCGACGCCGACCTCGACCTCGCCGCGGACGCCGCCGTGTCGGCCGGCTTCGGCTCGGCCGGCGAACGCTGCATGGCGATCTCCGTCGTGGTGGCGGTGGACCCGGTCGGCGAGGAGCTGGTCGCCAGGATCAGCGAGCGGATCGGCAAACTGCGGGTCGGCGACGGTCGCCGCCCGGGCTGCGAGATGGGACCGTTGATCACCGGGGCGCACCGCGACCGGGTGGTGTCGTACCTGGACGCCGGTCAGTCGGCGGGGGCGCGGCTGGTGGTCGACGGGCGGAGCCACCCGATCGACGGCGAGCGGGCCGGCTTCTGGCTCGGGCCGACCCTCTTCGACCACGTCGACACCGACATGTCCGTCTACAGGGACGAGATCTTCGGACCGGTGCTCTCGGTGCTGCGGGTGCCCGGCTACGACGCCGCCGTCGAGGTGGTCAACGCCAACCCGTGGGGCAACGGCACGGCGATCTTCACCAACGACGGCGGTGCGGCCCGCCGCTACCAGGACGAGATCGAGGTCGGCATGGTCGGGGTGAACGTGCCGATCCCGGTACCGGTCTCGTACTACTCGTTCGGCGGCTGGAAGGACTCGCTCTTCGGTGACGCGCACGCGTACGGGCCGGACGGCGTGCACTTCTTCACCCGGGCCAAGGTGGTCACCAGCAGGTGGCTCGACCCGTCCCACGGTGGGGTGAACCTCGGCTTCCCGCAGAACACCTGACCCACCTGCCCGCTCCGACCGCCGCCGACCTGGTCAGGGAATCCGGTCAGGCAGTGGTGGGCTGGTGGGCGGGTTGGAACAGCTCGATCAGGTTGCCGGCGGGGTCGGTGAGCAGGATCTGGCGCCCGCCGGGTCCGGAGACCGGCTCGCCGCGGAACGACAGGCCGGCGCCTCGGAGCCGGTCGACCTCGGCGTCCAGATCCGCGACGACCAGGTGGATGCGGTTGCGGCCGGGGGCGGTGGCGTCGTGGGGGGTGGCGCGGGCGCCGGAGCTGGCGGGTCCGGACAGCAGCAGCCGCATCGGGCCGCGGACCACGTCGGCGAAGGCGGCCCCCGCGCTGCGGTTGAGTTGGAAGCCGAGGTGGGTGGTGTAGAAGTCGACGGCCGCCGGAACGTCGTCGACGACGTAGCGGACGCTGGCGTACCGGTCGGGTGTGTCCATGGTTGAGACCTCCTTGGTCCGGTTATTGATCGGCGGTGGTGAGCACCGGCAGCAGTTGCCGGATCCGAGCATCGATGTCGGTGGCGGTGCGGACGAAGGCCGGGTATTTGTCCTGGCCGGGCTCGCCGTCGGCGGCGGGATCGGGAATGCTCCAGTGCAGTCGGCGGGTCTGGCCGCCGAACTCGGGGAGGTCTTCCCGGGCCTTGTCGCACAGGCTGATCACGTAGTCGAACCGGCGGCCGGTGAGCGACTCCAGGTGCCTGGGGCGCTGCGCGGCGATGTCGATGCCGAACTGGTGACGCAGCGCCCGCACGGCGTGCGGATGCAGGTGCGGTCTGGGGTGACTGCCGGCGCTGATCGCCGTCACCCGACCTTCGGTGCGATGGCGGAGCAGGGCTTCGGCGATCGGGGAGCGGGCGCTGTTACCGGTGCAGACGAAGAGCGCCGTGCGGCGGGGCAACTGTCGGGGGTGGACCGGCGGGGTCGGCGTGGTTCTCTCCACCCGCAGGGCCGGGTGCAGCGCGGCGCCGGTGCCGGCCAGCGCCTGGGCGCAGCGGTCCAGGTCCAGGCGGTAGTAGCTGTCCCGGCCGTCGAAGCTGCTGCGCCGGGCGGTGACCAGGCCGCCGTCGCGCAGCAGCCGCAGGTGGTAGGAGACCAGATTCTGCGGCTGGCCGACCAGTGTGACCAGTTCCCGGACCCGCAGGTCGCTGCGGGCGAGTTCGGTCAGCAGCCGCCACCGCAGGGGGTGTCCGGCCAGGCGTACGAACGCCGGGGCGGCTTGACTGGACGAGCCCATGCGGTGACATTACATCAAACTGTTTTGATCGATCCAGTGGTCCGGACCAGCGGCGGCGCCGCGACCGCCTGAGCCGCCCCCGGCCGAGGCCGACCTGGCCCGCATCGGACCCGCCGATCCACACTGTTCCCAACCGGAAGGAGACCCCGAATGGCTGACTTCGTCGGCGCGGTAGACCAGGGCACCACCAGCACCCGATTCATGATCTTTGACCACGGCGGCAACGAGGTCGGCCGCCACCAGCTCGAACACCAGCAGATCCTGCCGCAGGCCGGTTGGGTGGAGCACAACCCGCTGGAGATCTGGGAGCGGACCCAGACCGTCATCCAGACCGCGATGAACGCCCGGGGCCTGACCGGCGCCGACCTCGCCGCGCTCGGCATCACCAACCAGCGCGAGACCACGGTGGTCTGGAACCGGCGGACCGGGCGGCCCTACTACAACGCCATCGTCTGGCAGGACACCCGCACCGACCGGATCGCCTCGGCGCTGGAGCGTACGGGCAAGGGCGACGTCATCCGGCGCAAGGCCGGCCTGCCGCCGGCGACCTACTTCTCCGCCGGGAAGATCCAGTGGATCCTCGAGAACGTCGACGGGGTCCGGGAGGCGGCCGAGCGAGGCGAGGCCGTCTTCGGCAACACCGACACCTGGCTGCTGTGGAATCTCACCGGCGGCACCGAGGGCGGCGTGCACGTCACCGACCCCACCAACGCCAGCCGCACCATGCTGATGAACCTGGAGACCCTGGACTGGGACGACGAGCTGCTGTCGTTCTTCGGCATCCCCCGCGCCATGCTGCCGGAGATCCGGCCCTCCTCCGATCCGCGCTCGTACGGCAGCACCGCGCCGCACGGCCCGTTCAGCAGCCCGGTGCCGCTCACCGGTGACCTGGGGGACCAGCAGGCCGCCACGGTCGGGCAGGTCTGTTTCGCGCCGGGCGAGGCGAAGAACACCTACGGCACGGGAAACTTCATGTTGCTCAACACCGGCACGGACATCGTGCGTTCCAAGGCCGGGCTGCTCACCACGGTGTGCTACCAGTTCGGCGACGAGGCGCCGGTGTACGCGTTGGAGGGCTCGATCGCGGTGACCGGGTCGGCGGTGCAGTGGCTGCGCGACCAGCTCAAGATCATCAGCACCGCCGGGCAGAGCGAGATCCTGGCCCGCCAGGTGGAGGACAACGGCGGGGTCTACTTCGTGCCCGCCTTCTCCGGCCTGTTCGCCCCGTACTGGCGCTCCGACGCCCGGGGCGCGATCGTCGGCCTGTCCCGGTTCAACACCGACGCCCACATCGCCCGGGCCACCCTCGAGTCCATCTGCTACCAGAGCCGCGACGTGGCCGAGGCCATGGCGCAGGACTGTGGGACGGACCTGGAATGCCTGAAGGTCGATGGCGGCGTCACCGTCAACGATCTGTGCATGCAGCTGCAGGCGGACATCCTCGGCGTACCGGTCAGCCGGCCGGTGGTCGCGGAGACCACCGCGCTCGGCGCCGCCTACGCCGCCGGCCTCGCCGTCGGATTCTGGAAGAGCACCGACGAGCTGCGCGAGAACTGGAACGAGAGCCGGCGCTGGCAGCCGTCCTGGTCGGCGGAGCAGCGCGAGACCGGCTACGCCCGGTGGAAGAAGGCGGTCCAGCGCACCCTCGACTGGGTCGACGTCGGCTGACGCCGCGCGCCCGGCCGCAATCCATCGAAGGGCCAGCCCGTACCCGGCTCGCTGACGCGCCGGGTACGGGCCGCCTTGCTCGATCTTCCGCGACGGACCGGAGCCTTGGCCCGGGATTGCCACGTTTCATGCATGAATATGTGCAATGCACACCGTTTGGGGGAAAAGCGTGTTTAGCTGCACGGTGACGGATGCCCTGCGCCGGGGAGGGATTGGCATGTACGGACGTGAGCTGCGCGGTCTGCTGCATCCGTTCCTCCTGCTCCTGATCTTCGAACGGCCCGGCCACGGGTACGACCTGATCGACCGGCTCAGAGCCCTGGGGATGCCCGACGTGGAGCCCGGCCACGTCTACCGGGTGCTGCGCGGACTGGAACGCGATCGGTCGCTGACCTCGGTGTGGGAGACCGGCGGGGCCGGGCCAGCACGGCGGTGCTACGAGCTCACGGCCAAGGGCCGCAACGATCTCCGGTCGTGGCGGGTCCGGCTGGCGCAGCTCGACCGGGTCATCGGTGCCTGCCTGCGACGCTCGGCGGGTGCCTTCGAGGGGACACGGGTCGGCCGCGCCGACCGGTACGCCGCTTCCGGCCGCTGAACGGAGGGTCATGCAGTCGCCTGTGGTGCCGGCAGTCCACCGCGCGTTCGCCCGTCGGGTGCGCCCGGCCGAGGCGCTCGCCGGCGACGCGACGCAGATCGCGCGAGCCTGCCACGAGATGGCGGTGCGCTTCCACCGCGGTGGAAAGCTGATCGTCTTCGCCAACGGTGGGCCGGCGACGGACGCCCAGCATGTCGTGGTGGAGTTCGTCCACCCGGTCATCGTGGGCAAGCGGGCCCTGCCGGCGATATCGCTGACCAACGACGCCGCCACGCTCACCGGGATCGCCCGGGCGGAGGGCTTCGACGAGGTGTTCGCGGCTCAGCTGCGCCTACTCGCCGCGCCGGAGGACATCGCCCTCGGACTGTCCGTCGACGGCCGGTGCGCCAACGTCCGGCGTGGCCTGATGACCGCCCGCGACCTCGGTCTCCTCACCGTCGGGCTGCTCGGCGGCGACGGCGGGGACATCGCCCGGGACGGCATCGCCGACCATGTCGTCGTCGCCCGCTCCGATGATCCGTGCATCGTGAAGGAGGTGCACGTGACGATCTATCACATCCTGTGGGAGTTGGTCCACGTGTTCTTCGAGCAGCCCGGGCTGCTGGAGCCGGAGTCGGTCCGGTGAGCCCGCAGCCGGTGCCGACGACGCGGGGCGTGCCCGAGTGCCACGACGACGTCTGCATCACCTGTTCCGACACGGCGGTGGCGGTCCGGGTGCGGAAGCTGATGGCCGACGGCCTGGCCGTGGTCGACACGGACGCCGGTCCGGAGGAGGTCAGTGTGGCCCTGGTCGACGCGGAACCGGGTGACGTGGTGCTGGTGCACGCCAAGGAGGCCATCGCCGTCGTGGAGAAGCGCCGATGAGCACCAGGGCCGAGGGCGCCATCGGAGCGCTGTACCCGTTCCTCGACACCCGGCCGACCGACGTCGACGCGGTGCTCGCCGCGGTGGCGAGGTCCACCGCGGAGAAGGCGGGGGAGATCGTCGCCCTCCGTGAATCCCTGGTCGCCGAGCACGGGCAGCGGCTGGTCGACTGCGCCCGCCGGTGTGCCGCGGCCTTCCACGCCGGCGGCACGCTGTTCACCTTCGGCAACGGCGGCAGCAGTACGGACGCGCAGGACCTCGCGCAGTTGTTCCTGCACCCGCCGAAGGCCGCCCGCCCGCTACCGGCCATCTCGCTGACCCATGACGTCGCGTTGATCACGGCGCTCTCCAACGACGTGGGGTTCGAGGTGGTCTTCGCCCGACAGTTGGCGGCGTTCGGTCGGGCAGGGGACATCGCGGTGGGGCTGTCCACGAGCGGCGGGTCGAACAACGTCCTGCGGGCGTTCGAGGAGGCGGCCCGGCGCGGCATGCTCACCGTCGGCATCGCCGGATACGACGGCGGCCGGATGGCGGAATCCGAGGTCATCGACCACCTGTTCGTGGTGCCGTCGGCCTCGGTACACCGGGTCCAGGAGGCGCAGACGACGGTGTACCACGTGCTCTGGGAACTCACCCAGCAGGCGTTGGCCGACTCACGCTGACCGGTTGCCGTGGATCTGGCCAGCGTGCGACGGGTGCACGTCCGTGTCGAGGGCATCGTGCAGGGGGTCGGCTTCCGGCCGTTCGTGCACGCCCTGGCGACCGAGTACGACCTGGCCGGGTTCGTCGGCAACGACACGACCGGGGTCTTCGTCGAGGTCGAGGGGGACGGTGACCGGCTGACCGCCTTCGTGGCCGACCTCAGCCGACGCGCGCCGGCACTCGCTCAGGTCGAGCGGCTGACCACCGAGGCGGTTCCACCGACCGGCCGGCCCGGCTTCGCGATCGTCACCAGCGTGACCGGTGCCGGCCGGGAAGCCCTGATCTCGCCGGACACCGCCACCTGCCCGGACTGCCTCGCCGAGCTGTCCGACCCGGCGGACCGGCGCCACGGTTACCCGTTCACCAACTGCACCAACTGCGGCCCGCGGTTCACCATCGTCGAGGACGTCCCGTACGACCGCCGCACCACCACGATGGCCGAGTTCGCGCTCTGTCCCGCCTGCGCCGCCGAGTACGCCGACCCGGCGAACCGCCGCTTCCACGCCGAGCCGGTGTGCTGCCCCGCGTGCGGTCCGGCACTCCGACTCGTCACCGCCGGCGGCACCTCCGTTGCCGGCGATCCCGTCGACACTGCCGTACGGTGGCTGCGCGACGGCCGGATCGTCGCGGTCAAGGGCCTCGGCGGCTACCACCTGGCCGCCCGGGCCGACGACGACCGGGCCGTCTCCACGCTGCGCGCCCGCAAGCACCGCGAGGAGAAACCGTTCGCCGTGATGGCCGCCGACCTGCCGGCGGCGAATGCCCTGGTCGACGTGCCGCCGGCGGCCGTGCCGGTGCTCACCGGCGCTCGCCGTCCCGTGGTGCTGCTGCCGCGCCGCGCCGACGCTCCGGTCGCCGACTCGGTGGCGCCGGGCAACCGGGACCTGGGTGTGCTGCTGCCGTACACGCCGCTGCACCAGCTGCTGCTCCGGCGGCTCGGCATGCCGATCGTGCTGACCAGCGGCAACGTCTCCGACGAACCGATCGCTCACCGCGACGATGACGCCCGTCGGCGGCTGGCGCGGATCGCCGACGGTTTCCTCGTGCACGATCGGCGGATCCACGTCCGGACCGACGACTCGGTGGTGCGCGTGTTCCGCGGCCGTGAGCTACCGGTGCGGCGGTCCCGTGGTTACGTGCCCGCGCCGATCACCGTGCCATGGCGGTTCGATCGCCCGGTGCTGGCGTGCGGCGCGGAGCTGAAGAACACCTTCTGCGTGGCGAAGGGGCGGCGCGCGTTCGTCTCGCACCACGTCGGTGACCTGGAGAACTACGAGACGCTACGGGCGTTCACCGACGGGATCGCGCACTTCACCCGGCTGTTCGACATCCGACCGGAGGTCGTCGCCCACGACCTGCATCCCGAATACCTGTCCACCAAGTACGCGCTGCAGCGCGATGACGTCGAGCTGGTCGGGGTGCAGCACCACCACGCCCACATCGCGTCCTGCCTGGCCGACAACGGCGAGCCCGGTCCGGTGATCGGCGTCGCCTTCGACGGCCTCGGGTTCGGCCCGGACGGCACCCTCTGGGGAGGTGAGCTGCTCGTCGCGGACCTCACCGGCTTCGAGCGGGTCGGTCACCTGGGCGCGGTGCCGATGCCGGGCGGGGCCGCGGCGATCCGTGAGCCATGGCGGATGGCGGCGGCCTACCTCGACGAGATCTACGGCGACGCCGTGCCGGACCTGCCGGTGCGGCGCCGGCACGAACGGCACTGGCCCGCGGTGGTGGCGCTGGCGCGGAGCGGGACGAACTCGCCGCGTACCTCGAGCGCGGGCCGGCTGTTCGACGCCGTCGCGGCGCTGCTCGGCCTGCGGGACCGCGTCACGTACGAGGGGCAGGCGGCGATCGCCCTGGAACAACGGGCCGACCCCGACGAGCGGGGCGGCTACCGGATCGAGCCGAGCGGGGTCCCGCTCGCGGACGTCGGCCGCGGGCTGGTCCGTTGCGTGGTCGACGACCTGCTCGCCCAGGTGGACCCCGGCCGGATCGCCGCCCGCTTCCAGCACGGCCTGGCGGATGCCGTGGTGCGGGCGGCCGAAGCCGCCCGGGAGCGGACCGGCCTCGCCGTGGTCGCGCTCTCCGGCGGGGTCTTCCAGAACGTGTTGCTGCTCGACCGGACGGTGAGCGGGCTGGAGCAGCACGGCTTCCGGGTGCTCGTGCACTCGCGGGTGCCGCCCAACGACGGCGGTATCTGCCTCGGCCAGGCCGTGGTGGCCGCGGCCCGGGCCGTTCCGGCAGGGTGAGGCGGAACCGCCGTCAGCAGATGCGGGGGAGTGGGTCCCCGACCAGCATGTCGACCACCCGCGTACCGCCGAACGCCGTGTGGAGCAACACCAGCCCGGGCGGGTCGGCGGTGACCCGGCCGATGACCGCCGCGCCGTCGCCGAGCGGGTGCCCGCGCAGCGCCGCCACGGCGGCCTCCGCCTGCGCGCCGTCCACCACGGCCACGAGGCGCCCCTCGCAGGCCACGTAGAGCGGGTCGATGCCGAGCAGCTCGCAGGCGCCGGTCACGGTGGGACGCACCGGCACGGCGGCCTCGTCGACCACGATGGCGAGCTGGGCCGCCTGCGCCACCTCGTTGAGGATGGTCGCGACGCCGCCCCGGGTGGCGTCGCGCAGCAGTCGCGCCCCGGGAGCCGCGTCCAGCAGGGCATCCACCAGACCGGGCAGCGCCGCGGTGTCCGAGGCGAGGTCGGCGGCGAGGTCCAGCTCGCCGCGGGCGAGCATGATCGTGACGCCGTGGTCGCCGATCGGCCCGGAGACGATGACCGCGTCACCCGGGCGGATGTGGTCGATGCCCAGGCTCATCGGCCGCTCCAGCACGCCGACGCCCGCCGTGTTGATGTAGCAGCCGTCGGCCTTGCCCCGCTGCACCACCTTCGTGTCGCCGGTGACCACCTGGACCCCGGCGCGCTCCGCGGCGGCGGCCATCGAACCGGCGATCCGCCGCAGGTCGGCGACGGGAAAGCCCTCTTCCAGGATGAACCCGGCCGCCAGGTACAGCGGACGGGCCCCGCTGACCGCCAGGTCGTTGACGGTGCCGTTGACGGCGAGGTCGCCGATGTCTCCGCCGGGGAAGAACAGCGGCGACACCACGTACGAGTCGGTGGTGAAGGCAAGCCGGCTGGCGCCTACGGAGAGCACCGCGCCGTCGTCGAGCTCCTCCAGCGTCGGGTTGCGGAACGCCTCGACGAACAGCCCTTCGATCAGGCTGTGGGTCGCCTTTCCGCCCGCGCCGTGGGCGAGCGTGATCCGGCTCTCCCTGATCTTCGGCGCACGCCGGCGTGCCCGTTCGATGCGCTGCAGCACCTGCTGCTCCGGTGACAGCCGGCCCGGCGCGTGACCGGTCGTCGCGTCGGCCTCGGCCGCCTGCTCGGCCCACCCGGCGGTGCGTTCGGTCGTCATGCCCGGGTCGCCTCCGCGAGCCGCTGCCGCGCGAAGCGGCCGAAGTTGTAGTAGGCCGCGCACGCGCCCTCGGAGGAGACCATGCAGGTGCCGATGGGCGTCTCCGGGGTGCACGCCGTGCCGAACACCTTGCACTCCCAGGGCTTGAGGACTCCCTTGAGCACCTCGCCGCATTGGCAGGCCTTCGGGTCCGCCACCCGCACCCCGGGCACGTCGAAGATCCGCTCCGCGTCGTACGCCGCGTACTCGTCGCGCATCCGCAGGGCGGAGTGCGAGATGAAGCCGAGGCCGCGCCACTCGAAGTACGGTCGTAGCTGCATGACCTGGCCGATCGCCTCCAGCGCCCGCGGGTTCCCGTCCCAGGGCACCACCCGGGTGTACTGGTTCTCCACCGCACAGCGGCCCTCGGCGAGCTGTTTGAGCAGCATGAATACCGACTGCAGCAGGTCCAGCGGTTCGAACCCGGCACACACCAGCGGCTTGCCGTAGTCGCGGGCGATGAACTCGTACGGTCGGCAGCCGATGACGGTGGAGACGTGCCCCGGGCCGAGGAAACCGTCGAGACGCAGGTCCGGTGAGTCGAGGATGGCCTTGATCGCCGGAAGGATCGTCACGTGGTTGCAGAAGACCGAGAAGTTGCCGATGTCATCGGCGGCCGCCCGCAGCACGGTCATGGCGGTCGACGGCGAGGTGGTCTCGAAGCCGATCGCCATGAAGACCACCTTGCGGTCCGGGTTGGTCCGCGCGATCTTCAGGGCGTCCAGTGGCGAGTACACCATCCGGATGTCCGCACCGGCGGCCTTGGCGTCCAGGAACGAGCCGGTCCCGCCCGGGACCCGCATCATGTCGCCGAACGCGGTCATGATGACGCCGGGCTCGTTGGCGATGGCGATGGCGTCGTCCACCCGGCCCATCGGGATGACGCAGACCGGACAGCCCGGCCCGTGCACCAGCGAGACGCTCTCCGGCAGGTAGTCCTCGATCCCGTGCTTGTAGATGGTGTGCGTGTGCCCACCGCACACCTCCATGAACTTGTACTGCCGCCCCGGCTCGCACAACGCGGCGATCTGGGTGGCCAGCGCCTGGGCCTTGTCCGCGTCGCGGTACTCGTCAACGAAACGCATTTGATTCCCTAGGTGATGTCGGATTCGGCGAGCGCCTGCAACTCGTCCGTGTACGCCTGGCCGAGACCGTTCAACATGTCCAATGTGGCGGCCGCCTCCGCTTCGTCGATCTTCGACATGGCGAAGCCGACGTGGACGAGCACCCAGTCGCCGATACCGACCTGGTCCGGACCGAGCAGACCGATGTTGATCGCCCGCCGGACCCCCACGACGTCGACGATGGCGAGGTCGTCGTGGCCGGCCTTGATCTCGACGATCTCGCCCGGGATGCCAAGGCACATCGACCTACTCGTCCTTTCCGATCACATCTTCTCGATCTTGATGTAGCGCCGTAGCGCGGGAAGTTCCTTCCAGAACATCCCGGCCACGGTCACGCCGGCCAGCAGCAACAACAGCTTTCGCACAGCTCACCTCCTTCGGGCCTGGTTCGGGCCAGCTCAGCCCGGCGGTAGGTTCGGCATGATCGGCAGGATCGGCCCGTGCTTCTTGGGCCGGATGCCGGTCGAGCGGCGGGCGTCCACCGTCCCGTCGTCGTGATGGCCCGACTGCCTCCGCCGCCGTGAGTTGCCCTCCTCCACACCCTTGGTGTGCGCCGGTGCGTCGAGTTCCACATCGGGATCGCCCACCCGGATCTCGCCCATGCCCGCCTCCTCCATCAGTCGTTACCGGACGGTCGGTCATGCCGTCGGCCGAGTTCGTCGAAGAACCGGGGAATCTCCCGCCACACCGCGCTGCCCCCCGACATGCCCGTCCAGTGCCGTCGGATGAGCGCCACGAGTCGGAAACACTCGTCGACCGGCACCACCCACTGCTGGCCACCGCCACGCGGCGAGCGCGTCCACACCAGCAGCGCCTCGACCCGCGGCTTCAGCTCGGCCAGCGCGGGTGACCGCGCCTCGACGGCCCGCCAGGCGTCGGCATCGAGCTCCGACTCGGTCGTGCCGAGGGGACTCGGGTAGTGGGCGAGCACCCGGCCGTCCTGGTGCTTCACGAAGAACACCAGCCCGACCGGCACGTCGAGCTCGTCACCGGACAGGCCCGTCGACCGTCTGCCCCGATCGGGGACGAGCTGGTACCGGCCGGCGCCGGCCGCCTCGCGCTCGAACAGCAGGGAGCACGGCGGGCAGGCGCACATCAGCTCCCCGTCCTGCTCGTCCCACACGTGCCGGTGTGCCGGGCCGACCGGCCCGGCGCACATGCCGCAGCGCTCGACCGTCGCCGCGCGCTGCCTTGCCCGGCGGATCGCCCGCTGCAGCGCGCCCGCCGTCATGCCGTGCCACCCGACGCGAGCGGCCCCGCGGCCTGTGCCACCTCGGGCACCGGCGCGGCACCGGTCCGTTCCGGCCGCTGCCACAAGCTGGCGACCGGGATCAGCGCGGGAGCCGGCGCGGGCGCCACCACGTCGACCTCGGACAGCTCCGGGGCGAACGTCAACACCTGTTCCCGTACCAGGTCACGCAGCGCGGCTCCGCCACCGCCGCACGAACTCGCCGACAGGCTGATCGTCGCCACCTCGTCCTGGACACCGACCAACGCGATCTCGGCGCCCTGCGCGCGTAGCTGCGGCCGGAGATCGTCGACCGCCCGGGCCACCCGCCGGTCCACCGGATCCGGGTGGATGTGGTGCAACAGCAGCAGGTGCCGCAGCAGCTCGTCGCCGGCGAGCCGGTCGAGCGTGCGGGTGCTGTCGGCGGCGAGATCGGTGACCCGGGCCAGCGCCTCGCCGTACACCTCGGTCAGCATCTCGACCGCTTCCAACGCCAGCTCGGCGGTGCGGCCGGGGGTCTGCTCGAGCTGGCCGAGCGCGGCGTCCAGGCGGGCCAGCCGCGGCTCGACGGCCGCATCGTCGAGCCGCTGGACGTCCCGCTGCTCAGCCATGGGACGCGCCGAACATCGGCGAGTGGATCTTCTTGAGGGTACGGCCGGCGCCGACGTACATGTGCACACCGCACGGCAGGCACGGATCGAAACTGCGCACCGCCCGCATGATGTCCACACCCTTGAAGTTGTCCGGGCCGTTCTCCTCGAAGATGGGCGTGTTCTGGATCGCGTCCTCGTACGGGCCGGGCGTGCCGTAGCTGTCGCGGGGGCTGCCGTTCCACGGCGTCGGCGGGTACGGGTGGTAGTTGGCGATCTTGCGGTCCCGGATCACCAGGTGGTGCGACAGGGTGCCCCGGACGGCCTCGTGGAAGCCGCAGCCGATGGCCTCGTCCGGCACGTCGAACTCGGCGAAGACCCGCATGTCACCACCGCGCATCCGCTCCATCGCCCGTTCCAGGAAGTACAGCGACATCGCCGCGGCGTACGCGATGAAGTAGGCCCGGGAGCGGTCCCGCTCCAGCGCGTTCGACCAGCGCGGGATCTTCCACTCCAACGTCATCTCGGGCAGCCGCTGGCTCTTTGGCAGCGAGATCAGCACGCTGTTGCCGGTCGACTTGACGTACGGGGTGTCGACCATCTTCGCCAGCGCCGTGGTGTACAGCCGGGCGAAGGGGCCGCCGCCGGTGTCCAGCGCGAGATGCTGTCCGCTGTTCTTGTCGAACCAGCGTGGGCTCATCACCCAGCTGTACTTGTCGTCGAAGTCGCGCTTGCCGGGATCCGGAAGGGTGGTCTGGTTCCAGGGGTGGCGGATGTCGACCGGGTTGCCCAGCGGGTCGTGGCTGACGAAGGGGTCCTCCTGACCGGCCCAGTCCTTGTAGTAGGAGCTGCCGAGCAGGATCCGGATGCCGAGGTTGATGTCCACCAGGTCGGTGGTGAGCAGCTTGCCGTCGACCACGATGCCGGGCGTGACGTGCATCGCCCGCCCCCAGTTCGACATGGTCTCGTACCGGTAGTCGACGACATCGGGGTTTTGGAACGCGCCCCAGCAGCCGAGCAGGACCCGACGGCGGCCGACCTCCTCGTAGCCGGGCAGCGCCTCGTACCAGAAGTCGAAGACGTCGTCGTTCATGGCGACGGCCTTCTTCACGAAGTCCAGGATGCTGATCAGCCGGCTCAGGTAGTCGGTGAACAGTGTCGGCTGGGGCATGGTGCCGACGCCGCCGGGATAGACCGTGGACGGGTGGACGTGCCGGCCCTCCATGAGGCAGAACATCTCCCGCGTCGTCCGGCTGACCTTCAGCGCCTCCTTGTAGACCTCGCCCTCGAACGGGTTGTAGGCCCGCAGGATGTCGGCGATCGTCCGGTAGCCGTGGATGTCCCGGCCGGGTGCCGCGGTGGCTTCCGCGCGGGCGAGGACGCTGGGGTTGGTCTGCTTGACCATCGCCTCGCAGAAGTCGACGAAGACGAGATTGTCCTGGAAGAGGGTGTGGTCGAACATGTACTCGGCGGCCTCGCCGAGGTTGATGATCCACTCGGCCAGCGGCGGGGTCTTGATGCCGTACGCCATGTTCTGCGCGTAGACGGAGCAGGTCGTGTGGTTGTCGCCGCAGATGCCGCAGATCCGGCTGGTGATGAAGCCCGCGTCCCGCGGATCCTTCCCCTTCATGAACACCGAGTAGCCGCGGAACAGCGACGACGTGGTGTGGCACTCGGCGACCACGCGGTTCGCGAAGTCGATCTTCGTGTAGACGCCCAGGTTGCCGATGATCCGGGTGATCGGATCCCAGGCCATCTCCACCAGCTCGCCGGGTTTCTGGCCGGCGGCCGGCTTCGGCTTCGTCGCGGTCACGGTCGGTTCCTCTCGATTGCTGCCTGTCGCCGGGGATCTGCCGGACCGTACGGGCGCCACCGAGGGTTGTAGCCGCTGGTGAGCTCCGGGCCGTTGTGGTGCCACTTCGGTTCCCGGTTGGCGGTGACGTTGGTGATGCCGCGCAGGCGGCGGATCAAGGCGCCGTACGGCTTGATGAGCAACGTGGACAGGCTGCCACCGGGGGGCATGTCCATGAACGGCATGAACTTGTCGGGAAAGCCGGGCATGGTGCAGCCGATGCAGATGCCGCCGACGTTGGGGCAGCCACCCACCCCGCCCATCCAGCCGCGCTTCGGGACGTTGCAGTTGATGACCGGCCCCCAGCAGCCGATCTTCACCTGGCACTTGGGCGAGTTGTAGTCCTTGGCGAAGTCGGCCTGCTCGTAGTAGGCGGCCCGGTCGCAGCCCTCGTGCACGGTCTTGCCGAACAACCATTGCGGTCGCAGCATGTGATCCAGCGGCGGGGGCGGCGCCGAGCCGGCGGCGTGGTAGAGGACCCAGGTCAGGGTCTCCATGAAGTTCTCCGGCTGGATCGGGCAGCCGGGCACGTTGACGATCGGCAAGCCCCCCTGGGATCGGAAGTCCCAGCCGAGATAGTCGGCCAGACCCATGCACCCCGTCGGGTTGCCGGCCATGGCGTGAATGCCGCCGTACGTCGCGCACGTGCCGGCCGCGACGACCGCCCACGCCTTGGGCGCCAACTGGTCGATCCACCAGTTCAGGGTCAGCGGCTCGCCGGTCTTCTCGTCGTTGCCGAACGACGTCCAGTACCCCTCGCCGTTGATGTTCTCGTTCGGGATCGAACCCTCGATGACGAGGATGAACGGCTCGATCATCTCCCCACGGGCCGCCCGGCGGTACGGCGCCAGAAACTCCTCACCGCCGGCTGCCGGCGACAACACCTTGTTGTGCAGGTTGACCTTCGGCAGACCGGGAATGAGCCCGAGCGCGATGTCCTCGATCGCCGGCTGAGCGGAGGCCGTCATCGCCACGGAATCGCCGTCACAACTCATGCCCTCGGAGATCCACAGGATCGTGATCTCGTCGAACCCGTTCTCCTGCGGGATCACCGCGGTGTCGCCGCTGCGCTGCGTCATGTGCGTGGCCTCCCTTGCATGCGATCCCGCAACCGGTCGTAGATGGCCGCCACCGGCGCCGCGAGGGCCAGCGCCGGCGGCTTGTCCGGCGCGTGCGGGTGCGGGCGGGTCGGGGCCCGTTGCTTGCCCTGGTCGATCTCCTGCCCCAGTTCCTGGAGGGCCTGCTCGTCGGTCCGGGCGCACAACTGGGGCATGAGCTCGTTCTCGTCGTCCTGCACGTGCCGGGCGACGGCGGACGCCAGCCGCTCCATCAGCTCGTCCTGCGCGCGGTCGCCGGCCCGGCAGCGGTCCAGATCGAGGAGCAACTCCTTGATGGGCGCATGCCCGGCGAGGTGTCGGTCGACCTCTCCGTCGGCCAACACTCTCGCGGCGAACGGGTAGAAGAGCACCTCCTCCAGCGCGGCATGCTTCGACAGTTCGCGGACGAGGATCTCCACCACGCCGCGGCGCTGCGCGTCCGACTCCGCGGCCCGGTAGTCCCGGAACAGCTGCTCCACGATGCGATGGTCGTGCCGCAGCAACTCGGTGGCGTCCATCAGACCGCTCGCAGCTCGGCGCTGTCCACCGTGATGGACTCCAGCACCACGTCGTCGCTGCCGCTGACGTCGATGTCGACGCCCCCACACCCCGGGCAGGCCACCATCGCCAGATGGTCGTGAACCGGTGCGCTCCGGCCGCAGCCATGGCACTGCACCGTCATCGGCTCCAGGATCAGATCAACAGCGGCGTCCGCGACCACCGTGCCGGCCGCGGCCACCTGAATGCCCTGCGTGACGACGTCGGGGTCGACCGGGTGGCCCCCGATCCGCACCCGCAGGCCGCTGACCCGCCGCCCGGCGGCTCGACGTACCGCCGCCGCG
Organism: Micromonospora sp. NBRC 110009; assembly: GCF_030518795.1. Taxonomy (NCBI): domain Bacteria; kingdom Bacillati; phylum Actinomycetota; class Actinomycetes; order Micromonosporales; family Micromonosporaceae; genus Micromonospora; species Micromonospora soli. The sequence continues at coordinate 5,280,858 of NZ_CP130427.1, forward strand.
ACGATGGCCTCGGACAGACCGGTCTCGTGCATCGGCGCTCACCCCCTCTCGGCTGCCGCTTGCTGCGGGCTCTTCGGCCGCCTGGCGGTGGCGGTGAGCGCGGCTTCCTCCGCTGCGATCCCCACCACCATCCCGACCGCCTCGTCGATCGCGGCCGCCACCGGAGCGGAGAGCCCCATGCGCTCGTCGAGGACGGCGGGTTGGCAACCCACCACGAGGACCCGGTCGACCCTGCCGCCGAGGCTGCCGAGCAGGCGCAGCACCGATTCGGGATCCATGGCGTGCGCGTCGGCGGCCGACGCCTCCAGCACATCGGCCGGCCGCAGCGTCCAGCCCGGGTCGTCCAGGTCCACCTGGAGGACGGCCAACGTGCCGGGCGGTTCGTCCAGCGGCAACGCGTCCACCAGGACCAGCACGTCGTGGCGGCCGTCCAACAGATCGTAGGCCAGGTGCATCCCGCGGATGCCGTAATCGGACACATCCACCCCCGGTGGGAGGACCGCGTCCCGGAGGCGCCGGACGACCTCGACGCCGAACGCGTCATCGCCGAGGAAGATGTTGCCGATGCCGGCCACCAGGATCCGCCCGCTGTCGAGGTCGTTCACGGCGCGGCCGCCTCTCCGGACAACGGTTCGACCTCTTCCGGCCGGAAATGGCGCAGGCGCCCGTACCACTGGTGCAGCTCCGCGCCCGGGTCGTCGTCCACCGTCACGGCCAGGAACCGCGTCCCGTCCACGTCGAGCAGCACCTGCTCCACCCGGCCGGTACGGCCCTCCAGGAACATGTCGTGGGCGTCCGTGCCGCGTCGACGGGGTCGTAACCGGACCCGGCTGCCCCGTGCCAGCACGATGCCCGCGACCAGCACGGTGTCGGTGTCCGACGCGACCTCCGCCTCGGCGCCGGGCTCCCACCAAGGCCGTTCCGGGCCGGTGGCGGCGTCGCCACCCCGGACGGGCGCCAGGGCCCGAATGGCCCCGTGCAACCGTTCGAACACCTCCGGCGGCATCGCGTCGACCCGGTCGAGGATGGCGGCAGCACGGGGGTCGGTGGCCCGGACCTCCCGTTTCTCGTCGTCGGACAGCGTCAGCGTACGCAGCGAGAGGATCTCGTCGATCTCGGTCGCGTCATGCAGGTCGCCCGGGCTCTCCGGGGCGATCTGCGGATGGTCGTAGAGGATGATGGGTGACGAGAGCAGCACGTCGGCGGTGCCAGGCTCGCCGGCGAGCACCGGAAAGGTGTGTACGTTGCGGCAGGTCCGCGCGGCGTGGGCCGCCCACTCGGGCGGGTCGAGCAGGGACATGAACCGCCCCCGGCTGACGGCGACCAGCGTGTGGGCCGCGACCAGGCAGCAGCGCAGCGCCTCGTCCCGCGGGCTGTCCGGCGCCGTTGTCCGGTCCGTGTTCTCGACCCGGATCTCCAGCCGCAGCAGGCGGAACGGTGCCGCACAGGGGACAGCGGAAGCGGTGATCGATGCGGTCAACGGCCATCGTCGGCGCACCAGCCGCCCGACCGCCTCGCCCCGGTCGTCGACCAGCGGCTCGATGTCCTCTCCGCCCGGCACCCGGATGTCGAGGCGGCGGCCACGCCGTAGGTCGCTGACCGACGACTCGATGTCGAACTCCCGGGGTACCGCCTCGTCGAAGCTGAGCTCCGTGCGGCCACCGACCTCGATCCGGTCGACCGGCTGGTACCCGCCGTCGGCCGTCCGGGTCTCGGCCACCTTCCGTTGCAGGTGCAGGAACCGTAACCGAATCCGGACGGTCGCCGTGTCCGGCGCCTCCAGCAGGCACGCGGTCTGCTGCCACGGCGACTCCGCCGAGCCCGCCACGCCGCTGTCGTCCAGTCCGTGCGCCGCTGCCCAGGCCGGAGGCACCAGAACCCCGAACTGCCAGCGGACCCGGTTCTTCACCGATGATCGCCGGTAGGGGTAGAGCAGGTAGCCCTCGTACAGGATCGCGTCCGCGACCGCCTCGGCGCCGTCGAGGCGGGGGCTGGGGCAATCGGTCCGCACGGTGGTCGACCCCTTTCCGGGCACGCAGGAACCGCTCCGGCAAGCGGTCACCCTGGTCTACCCCCCGCGGTCCGGCGGCCGTAAGTGCCCGCCGGCGGTAGGTGACGACCGCACTCACCGGATCAGGTGACCCGGCGCCGGGATGTCTCTGGTCGGGGACGCGGACAGCGGCATGGGTTAGGTGTGGTGCCATGAGCCCTGCGTGGCGCCTGTACTTCACCGAGCGCGGATCGGGTCCGCCCCTCCTGCTCGTGCACGGGTTGATGGTCACCGGCGAGATGTTCGAGCCGGTGATCGGGGATCTCGCCACCCGGCATCGCGTGATCGTGCCCGACCTGCGTGGCCACGGGCGCAGTCGGGGACTTCCGCCGCCGTACGCGCCGGCGCAGCTCGCGGCTGACCTGGCGCAGCTGCTCGAGCGGCTGGGCCTCGACTCCACCGCCGTGCTCGGCTACTCGCAGGGCGGCGCGATCGCCCAACAACTGGCCCTCGACTTCCCCGACCGGTGCGACCGCCTGGTCCTCGCCTGCACCTTCGCCTTCAACATGGCGACCCGGCGGGAGAGGGTGGAGGGCCACCTCGTGCCGCTGATGCTCCGGGCCCTCGGCATGCGGCTGATGGCGAAGCTGATCGTGTCGCGGGCGGCGTCGCCGCTCGGCAGGGAGCGCGCCGACTGGCTCGTCGGGATCATGGCCGACCAGGACCGGACGTCGATGGGCGCCGCCTGGCAGGAGACGATGGCGTTCGACAGCCGGCCCCGGCTGGCGGAGATCACCTGCCCGACGCTCGTCATCGCCGCGTCGGACGATCACGCGGTGCCGATCCACCACGCGAAGCAGCTCCACGACGGCATCGCCGGCTCCCGGCTGATCGTCATCGACGACGCCGACCACGCGCTCATCTGGACGCACTCCGCCGAGTTCGCCCGGGTGACCGGCGACTTCCTCGGCGCCTGACCGGGCCCGGCCGCAGAACTCCGGCCGGGCCTGGCTGACCGCCCGGGGACCGGCCCACTGTTCACCCTCCCGACCGGACTGGGCAGACTGGGCGGATGTCCTCCACCGCTCCGCCCGCTCACCGCCGTCGTACCTCCGCGCTCGTCGCGGCGATCGCCACGCTCGCCATGGCGCTCGGGGTGGGTGCGTGGTCGCTGCGGGACCAGGTTGTCGGCGACGGAGCTGCCCGGGATTCGGCGATCGACGCCGCCCCGGCGGACGGCACCCCCGGCTGCGCCGGGCGGCCGGTGCGGGCGCTGCGCGAGTTGCGCGGCATGTGGATCACGACGGTGAACAACATCGACTGGCCGAGCCGCCCCGGCCTGCCGGCCGAGACGGTGCGGGCGGAGTTCCGGGGCTGGCTGGATCTGGCCGTGCGGCGCCACCACAACGCGGTGTTCGTGCACGTGCGGCCGAGCGGGGACGCGCTCTGGCCGTCCCGGTACGCGCCGTGGTCGCAGTGGCTGACCGGGCGACGCGACGGCCGTGATCCGGGCTGGGACCCGATGGAGTTCATGGTCGCCGAGGCCCACGCGCGCAACCTGGAGTTCCACGCCTGGTTCAACCCGTACCGGGGTGGGCAGCCGGCCTCGGTGGGCGGCCCCGGGCCGCGGCTGGACCAGCTCGCCCCGACCCATCCGCTGCGCCGGCACCCGGACTGGGCGGTGACCTATCCCAGCGCCGACCGGCCCGGCAGCCGCCTCTACTTCAACCCGGGCATCCCGGAGGCCCGCACGTTCGTCGAGGACTCGATGCTGGAGGCGGTGCAACGGTACGACGTCGACGGGGTGCACTTCGACGACTTTTTCTACCCATACCCGGAGGCCGGGCAGGACTTCCCGGACGACGCGGCGTTCGCCCGGTACGGCCGCCGGTTCGCCGACCAGCACGCCTGGCGCCGGGACAACGTGAACACCCTGGTCCGGGAGATGAGCGAGCGGATCAAGGCGATCAAGCCGTGGGTGAAGTTCGGCATCAGCCCGTTCGGCATCTGGCGCAACCAGCGCACCGACCCGGCTGGCTCCGCCACCGCCGGGTTGCAGAGCTACGACGACATCTACGCCGACACCCGGCTGTGGGTACGGGAGCAGTGGCTGGACTACGTCGTGCCGCAGCTCTACTGGCACATCGGGTTCGGCAAGGCCGACTACGCCAAGCTGTTGCCCTGGTGGGCGGACACGGTGCGGGGCACCCGGGTACAGCTCTACATCGGCCAGGCCGACTACCGGGTGGGGGAGCGCGGCGCCTGGCGCGACCCGGCCGAGCTGGACCGCCAACTGGCCCTCAATCGGCGGTACGGGGTGAAGGGCAGTGTGCACTTCAGCGCCCGGCAGGTGCGCGCCGACAAGCTCGGGGCGGTCAGCCGGTACAGCGCAGCGCACTACGCCGCCCCGGCACTGCTGCCCACGATGGCGCAGCTACCGGCGGCGCCGCCAGCCGCACCGACGGTCGGCGCCGCGCGCCGTGCGGACAGCGGCGGAGTGGCGCTGACCTGGCGCGGGAACGGCGGCGCGAGCTTCGCCGTGTACCGGGTGGACGGCGACGCGGCCCGGCTCGTCGGCACCGTCCGCGGTACCGCGTGGGTGGACCGCACCGCCCCGGCCGATCGCTCGCTGTCCTACTGCGTGTCCGGCCTGGATCGCAGCGGGAACGAGGGCCGGCTCAGCGCGCCGACATCCGCACCCATCCGGTAGGGGGCGGACCTCGGCGGCTGCGCTCGCCGGCCGCAGGTCACGCGCCGTTCCGGTCCAGCACGGGTCGGAACTCGTTACCGTGTCGGGGTGGAGATTGGTTTCGCCCCACCCGTATCCGGCTCGTGGGCAACACCGGAGCACATGATCCACGTCGCCCGCCGCGCCGAGCAGCTCGGATACCACTCGCTGTGGACGTTCCAGCGCCTGTTGGTGCCAGCCGACCTCCACTGGAGCGAGACCTACCACAGCGTCCAGGACCCGCTGATCACACTAGCGTTCCTGGCGGCCCACACCCGGCGGATCCGGCTCGGCGTCGCAGTGCTCAACATGCCGTTCATCTCCCCGGTGGTGCTGGCCAAGCAGACCACGACGCTAGACATCCTCGCCGGCGGACGGCTCGACCTCGGACTCGGCCTCGGCTGGGCGGACGAGGAGTATCAGGCGACGGGTGCGACGAAGCATCGGCGGGGCCGTCTCGCCGAGGAGTTCCTCGCGGTCCTTCGCGCCCTCTGGCAGGACGACGTCGCCGAGCATCACGGTGAGTTCTACCAGGTGCCGCCGACCCGTCTCGAGCCGAAGCCGGTGCAGCGGCCGCACCCGCCGATCCTGCTCGGCGGCCACGCGCCCGCGGCGCTGGGCCGGGCGGGCCGGCTCGCCGACGGCTGGGTCAGCGGCAGCCAGGCGGACCTCATGAGCATCGGCGATGCGATCGCGACGGTACAGGCCGCTGCGGCGGACGCCGGGCGTGATCCGCGATCGTTGCGCTTCGTCTGTCGCGGCGCGGTCCGCGTGTGCCCGTCGAACCCGCCCGAGCGCCAGCCGCTCACCGGTACGCTGGAGCAGATCCGGTCGGATCTCGACCGGCTTGCCGAGGCGGGCATCACCGAATTGTTCGTCGACCTCAACTTCGATCCGGAGATCGGCTCACCCCGCGCGGACGTGCAGGCGTCACTGCGGCGGGCCGATGAGGTTCTTGACGCGCTGGCCCCGACCCGCTGACCCCAGGACGTGTGGTCATTCTGCGGCGGACCAGGCCGACCAGCGGGTCACCCGCACCGCCACCACCGGCCCGGCCGGCGGCCGCTGGACGTACTGCGGATACTTGTCGGCCAGCGCCGCGCGGGCTGCGGTCTCCTCCGCGCGGTCCTCCACCAGCCAGCCGTGCCCGTCCAGCCGGACCCACCACAGCCGCGACCAGTCCTCGTGGTACTCGTCGATCAGCAGGCAGGCGTTCCCGGTCGCCCGGATGTTCTCCAGACGGCGTAGCCGCCGGTGGCGCTTGGGCTTCTCATCGACCGCATGGTAGATGACGTCGCCGAGCAGGACGAAGCACACCGGCACCAGGTGCGGACAACCATCGGCCCCGACGGTGGCCAGCCGAGCCACCCGGGCCGCCCCTACCCGATGCCGGAGTTCGTCGGTGGGCACAGACCGACCGTAACAGCGGACGCTCGTCGCGGTGACTCCTTGTGACCGGGCGCGCGGTTTACGGCGTGGGGGTGGCGCTGGGTCCCGCGACGGGGCATCGGGGCGGCGTGACGGCCCGCACCGAGCGGGGCGGGCCGCCACGTCAGGCTGGGACAGCGACGGAACTGGTCAGATCAGTCCTCCCATGCCGGGGTCGCTGATGCTGGGCCTGCCGTTCTCGAGGTGACCGGCGTACCGGGACGCGAATCCCGCGTCGCCGGAGACCGTGATGGTCAGGTCGTACCATCCCCGGGTCCGCGCCAGCGACCACGACGCGGTCTTCGCGTCGCCCGGCTTGAGCGACAGCGTGGTGTTCCGGGACGAGTAGCCGTCCGCGATCGTCACCTCGGCGCGCTTCGTGCCCCTGTTGACCACCTCCAGGCTGATCTCGTGACCGTCCTCGGCGTACCGCGTCCGGGCGTCGAGCGCCACACCCGCGCCGCCGGTGAAGCGGCGGAAGAAGCCGTTGGGACCGTGCACCTGGAGGTCGTACCCGGACGCAGTGTCCCAGGCGTCGGTCACCTGCCTGCCCGGCTCCACTGTGTAACTGCGGGGAGGCTGCGCGGGGTCGGCGGAGCGGACGTGGAAGACACCCGTCGCGCCGCCCGAGTTGCGGAAGTCGATGCTGAACGACGTGGCGGCGGCGCGCCCGTCGACGTGGAAGGTGTAGGGGAGGGCCCGCGCGGGTCGTACCCCTCGTTCCTGGCCGGGCAGGCGTGGGTCCGCCGGCGGGACCGGGACCTCGTCGGGTTGGCGGGTGAGGTCGACGGGCTTCAGGTCGTCGGTGTCCGGCAGGGTGACCCGCGGCGAGGCGTTGGGGGTCCGGAAGTCGAACGCGCTGGTCAGGTCGCCGACCACCGCGCGGCGCCAGGGCGTGATGTTGGACTCGACCAGGTCGGCGTTGCCGCCCGCGAAGCGGGCTTCGAGGAAGCGGATCAACGACGTGTGGTCGAACACCTGGGAGTTGACCCAGCCGCCCCTGGTCCACGGCGACACGATGATCATCGGCACCCGGATGCCGAGGCCGTACGGACCGGCGGCCCGCCGGCCGTCGCCGGGGAAGACCTCGTTGGTCGTCGCCACGGTCGACTGGCCCTGGGCGCGGGTCTGCGGCGGGGTCGGCGGCACCAGGTGGTCGAAGAAGCCGCCCTCCTCGTCGTACGTGATGAACAGGGCCATCTTGCTCCAGACCGCCGGGTTGGCGGCCAGGATGTCGACGACCTGCGAGATATACCAGGCCCCGTAGTCGGGACCCCAGTTCGGGTGCTCGCTGTAGGCCTCGGGCGCGACGATCCAGGACACCTGGGGCAGCGTCCCGTTCTCGACGTCGCGACGGAAGTCGGCTAGCAGCGCCTCGGGGGAGCGGTCCTGCTTGAGGATCTCGGTCCCGGTCCTGGCGCGGTCGGCGAGCGGGGTGCCGGGCTGGGCGTTCTGGTACTGGTGGAAGTAGAGCAGCGAGTTGTCCCCGTAGTTGCCGATGAACGGGTCCCCGGTCCAGCCCCAGTAGCCGTCGGCGGTCAGGCCGAGGCCGACGTCCTGGTAGACCTTCCACGAGACGCCGGCACGCTGGAGCCGCTCCGGATACGTCGACCAGTCGTAGCCCGCCTCGGCGTTGTCGATGACCGGGCCGCCGGCCCTGCCGTCGTTGCCGACCCAGCCGGTCCACATGTGATAGCGGTTGGGGTCGGTCGACGCCAGCACCGAGCAGTGGTAGTTGTCGCACACGGTGAAGGCGTCCGCGAGGGCGAAGTGGTACGGCAGGTCGCTGCGCGTGTGGTGGGTCATGGTGACCACGCCCTTGTTGGGCACCCACCGGTCGTACCGGCCACCGTTCCAGGCGCCGTGGGTGTCGCTCCAGCCGTGCGGCGGATCGGGCAGGAAGGTCTGGCCCAGGTCCGGCACCTCGGGCCGGAACGGCAGCAGTTCACCCGTGCCGTTCGGCTGGTGCCACACGCTCTTGCCGGAGGGCAGCGTCAGCGGGTGCGGGTCGGAGAATCCCCGGACGCCGCGCAGGGTGCCGAAGAAGTGGTCGAAGGACCGGTTCTCCTGCATCAGGAAGATGACGTGCTCGACATCCTCGATGGAGCTGGTCCGATTGTTCGCCGGGATGGCGAGCGCCTTGCTGAAGTCCACCGGTAGGGCGGCTGCCGCCACCGGAGCGCTGAGCATCTTCAAGAACTTGCGACGGTCGACATTGGCCATGAGACACCACCTGATTCACACCGAACGGCTGGCGGGTGCACGCTATTGGCGTCAGGTGGACCGGACGTGTCCGTGACACGAGCGGTACGTCAACGGCCGGGGTGCCGAGGCACCCCGGCGGTCTGGTGACCCGTGACTCAGTTGGCGCAGGCGGTCGTGAGCTGCTTGACGGCGGTGTCCAGGGTCGTCCTGCTCGGCTTCTTCGCGGGCGCCGTCGCGTACGTGTCGGCGAGGTCGGACATGGCGGTCGCGACCTGCTTCGCGGCGGCGTTGACCGCATCGCTCGTGGTGAAGGTGTGCGCGTAGAACCCGGCGGCGCCGGCGGAATACTGGGCGCTGACCGCGGAGTGCCCGGCGGGCGGCCCGATCTTCTCCGCCTTGGCGACTTCCGCCATGGTGGACTTGATGTCGGCGCTCATCGTGGCGCAGGCGGCCTTGGTCTCGGCGTCCAGGCCCGCCACGGTGGCCGGGGTGGCCGACGCGTCGCCGCCGGTTCGTGGCGCGGCGGTGTCCGCCGCATCGGTGCCATCAGTGCAGCCCGCCATCACGACCATCGCCATGGCGACCGAGCTGAGCAGTCCAAGCCGGGCCGACCGCACAGTTTTCCTCCCCGTGGTCCCCCGTGTTCGCGGCCGAAACCTACCAGGTCTTGCGGTTGCCGGACGGCGGGATGATCAGCGGCGCTCACCGCCGAGTGAGTCTCCGCGGACCGGCCGCCCACGCCCGGCGTGCTGCCTACGCTGCCAGTGAGGCAGGGCGGGGGCGGCGATGACGCGGGTAGCGGTGCTCGGGCTCGGCGGCATGGGATCGCCGATGGCAGCCAACATCATCCGGGCCGGGTTGACCACGGTGGTGTGGAACCGGCGACCGGAGCCGGCGCGCGGGCTCGGCGAGCAGGGCGCCGAGGTCGCCACCAGCCCGGCTGACGCGGTACGCCAGGCGGACGTGGTGGTGACCATGGTGACGGACGCCGACGCGGTGCGGTCCATCGCGGTCGACCAGGGCATGCTCGCCGCGCTGCCCGACGGAGCGGTCTGGGCGCAGATGAGCACCATCGGGGTGACCGAGACCGAACGCCTGGCCGAGCTGGTCGGCGCGCAGCGTCCCGGGGTGACGCTGGTGGACGCCCCGGTGGCCGGCAGCCGGGGACCGGCGCAGCAGGGCAAGCTCGTCGTCCTCGCCTCCGGCCCGGAGCAGGTCCAGGCCCGGGTGGCGCCGGTCTTCGACGCGGTCGGGCAGCAGACCGTCTGGGTCGGGCCGGTCGGCGCCGGGTCACGGCTGAAGCTGGTCAACAACCTCGTGCTCGCCTTCGTCGCCGAGGGGGTGGCCGCGGCGGTCGCCCTCGGTGACACGCTCGGCCTGGACCGCAGCACGGTGCTCCAGGCCCTGCGCGGTAGCCCGCTGGTCTCGCCCTGGGCGGCCGAGAAACTGGAGCGCATCGGCCGGGACGACTTCACACCGCAGTACTCGCTCGACCTCGCGCTCAAGGATGTCGACCTGGCGTTGCGCGAGGTGCGGCCCGGCCGGTTCCCGGCAGCCGAGGCGCTCGCCGCGGAGTGGCGGCGGGCGGTCGAGCAGGGTCTCGGCCGGGACGATCTGACCGTCGTGACGCGGGCGCTGGAGGAGGCGGCATGAGGCGCCGCCGAACGCGTGCGGGATGATGCGCGACCCCACATCGGGCAGGAATCAGTCGTCCAGACACTGGTTTGCTGACGACTACGTTGCTACCGTCGCCGAATGCGTACGGATTTCGAAGCTGACGGGGTTGACCGCGCCCGCCTTGGCAGGCTGCTGGCTCGGGAACGGGCGGTGTTCGTCGACCGGCACCCCCGGTCCGCCGCCGCGTACGCCCGCGCCGACCACCTGTTCGGCAAGGTGCCGATGACGTGGATGAACAAGAACGCGGCCGGCTTCCCGGTGTACGTGGACCGGGCGCGCGGCGCCCGGCTCACCGACATCGACGGCAACGAGTACGTCGACTTCTGTCTCGGCGACACCGGGGCGATGGCCGGGCACTCGCCCGCCCCGGTCGTCGCCGCGGTCACCCGGCGGCTGGCCGAGTTGGGCGGCGCGAGCACCATGCTGCCCACCGAGGAGGCGGCCACGGTCGGGGCCGAGCTGAGCCGTCGCTTCGGCCTCCCCGCCTGGAGCTTCACGCTGACCGCCACCGACGCCAACCGGTGGGCGATCCGGCTGCTGCGCGCCGTCACCGGCCGTCCGCGCATCCTGGTCAACAGCTACTGCTACCACGGCTCGGTGGACGAGTCACTGATCGTGGTCGGCCCGGACGGTCGGCCGCGCAGCCGGGAGGGCAACGTCGGCGCCCCCTGCGACGTGACCGCGACCAGCCGCGTCGCCGAGTTCAACGACCTCGACGGGCTGGCCCGGGAACTCGCCCACGGCGACGTCGCCGCGGTGCTGATGGAGCCGGCGCTGACCAACATCGGCATCGTCCTGCCCGAACCGGGCTACCTCGACGGGGTCCGCGCGCTCACCCGACAGCACGGCACCTACCTGATCAACGACGAGACGCACACGTTCTCCGCCGGTCCGGGCGGCGCGACCGCCGCGTGGGGCCTGACGCCGGACGTGGTCACGATCGGCAAGGCCATCGGTGGCGGCGTCCCGGTCGGCGCGTACGGCCTCTCCGCCGAACTCGCCGCGGCGTTGACCGGCCGGGCGGACCTCGACCTGGTCGACATGGGCGGCGTGGGCGGCACCCTCGCGGGCAACCCGGTGTCGATCGCGGCCACCCGGGCCACCCTGCAGGAGGTGCTCACCGACGACGCGTTCGCCGGCATGATCGACGTGGCGACCGTCTTCGCCGACGGCATCCGCAAACTCGTCGGCGACTACGCGTTGCCCTGGTCGGTGAGCCAGCTCGGCGCGCGGGTGGAATACCGCTTCGCCACCCCGGCGCCGCGCACCGGCACCGAGTCCGCCGCCTGCGCCGACCCCGACCTGGAGGACTACCTGCACGTCTACCTGATCAACCGGGGCATCCTGCTGACCCCGTTCCACAACATGGCGCTGATGTGCCCGCAGACCACCGTCGAGGACGTCGCCCGGCACCACGAGGTCTTCGCCGACGCGCTCGGCGAGCTCCTCGGCTGAACGCCGGGCGGCCTTCCCATCGTGGTCTCGATCAGGCCGCCGTAACCATCCAGAGGTGCCCGTCGGGGTCGGCGAACGTGCCGACGTAGCCCCACGGCTGTGTGGTGGGCGGTGTCACCACCCGGGCACCCGCGGACCGGGCCCGCTCGACGATCCGGTCGACCTCGGCCGGGGTGTCGGCGGTCAGACCGAGCACACACTCGCTGCGGCCGCGCTCGGCCACCTCGTGATCGCGGATGACCCAGCCGAAGCCCCCGCTGGGCACCAGCATCAACCGCAGGCCGTCGTTCACGGTGAACTGCAGCGGCTCGGGGATCCCGTCCGCTGCCGGCTCACCGACCGTCGCCAGGCCGAGGGCGTCGGAGTAGAAGCGGTGCGATGTCGGGCGGTCGGCGATCGGCAGGCTGACGATCACGGGCGAGCCGGGCATGGTGGTACCTCCAGGTCGGAGCGGAGAAGCTTCACCGTGACAGACCGGCCGACCGGTCGAAACTCATCGTCCAACGCCGAGCGGTCCGGCAGGCGTTTTCACAGCCATGGGGTCAGCCGTTCGGCGCGGGTCCGGTCGAGTCGCGGACGATCAGGGTGTGGCCGGTGGGCCGCCGTCGTGGGCGGGTCGCCTTCGGCTTCAGGGCGAGGTTGAGTGCCATCCGCCCCATCTCGGTCATCGGCAGCCGCACGGTGGTCAGGCTCGGCGCCAGGTCGGCGGCGACCGACACGTCGTCGAAGCCGACCACCGACATGCGCTCGGGGACGGGAATGCGCCGGGCCCGCAGGATGGACAGCACGCCGATCGCCATGGCGTCGTTGAGCGCGATGATCGCGGTGCTGTCCGGGTGCTGCTCCAGGATCTGTTCGGCCGCCACCCGGCCGCCGTCGCGGGTGAAGTCGGAGTGGACGACCGGCAGCTGGGCGAGGGAGAGACCGTCGGCGGAGAGCGCGGCGGCCACCCCGGCGAGCCGGTCGGCCACTGTGGTCAGCCCTGCGGTGCCGGCGGCGACGGCGATCCGCCGATGGCCCAGCGCGAGCAGGTGGGCGCCGATGGCGCGGCCGCTGGCCTCGTTGTCCGGCACCACGGCGTCGACACCCAGCGCGTGCCGGCCGATGACGGCGACCCGCCCGCCGGCGCGCTGGAATCCTGCCAGTTCGGCACGGGCCTCGGCCTCCACGCGGGGGTCGTCGTAGCCGGAGCCGGCGATCAGGATGATGCCCACCCGCTGGGCGATGAGGTGCCGCAGTTGGCGTACCTCGTTCTCCGGGTCGCGGCCCGAGTGGGCGATCTGGACCAGCAGCCCTTCCTCGGCGGCGACCTCGATGACCCCGCTGGCGATCTCGGAGAAGTACGGGTCGTCGATCTGGTGGACGATCAGGCCGACGGTGGAACTGGCGCCCCCGGCGAGGGTGCGGGCGTAGGGGTTGGCCACGTAGCCCAGCTCGCGGGAGATCTGCCGGACGTGCTTGGCCACCTCTTCGCTGACGCCTTCCCGGCCGGCCAAGGCGCGGGAGGCGGTCGCCAGCGACACGCCGGCGCGTTCCGCCACGTCGGCGAGGCGCAGCCGTGGACCGGGTCGGGGCATCGGCAACTCCAGGGAGGCATTGATCCGCGCCATGCTCTTGCCCGTGGCGCAAGGCACAGCATAGGCTACGAAAGCGCTTACGTAAGCGCTTTCGTACGTACGGCAACACCGCTGTCCGACCGCCGTCCGGCCGGCCTGGCCAGCCCACCGTCCTGTCCAGACGTACTCAACTTCACCGATCCGAATGCGTTTTCGCGCCAGTCGCGTAAGCGCTTTCGTCCGTGCCCCACCGCGTACCGACGAACGGAGCACCTCCTCATGAGAAGATCCAGACGAGCCGTCGTCGCGGCCACCATGCTGCTGGCACTCGGCCTCACGGCTGTGGCGAGTCCCGCCCAGGCCGACCGGCCCGGCCCGTACGACGTCCACCCCGCCCTCTGGTCGCACCTGGTCGCCATGTACGACTTCGACCACCCGGTGCCCGGCGACGTCGCCCTCGAAGCGGACCAGGGCCGCTCCGGCACCGAGATCGCACTGGTCAACGGCGGCGCGGCCATGCGCGTGCCCGACGAGGCGTACAAGGGCAGCGGCAACGCCCTGCAGACCGGGCAGGTCAACCCAGCGGTCGCCGGCAACGACGACTGGAAGGCCGGCACCTTCTCCGCCAGCGGCGTGCCGACCCTGCACGCGTTCAGCAGCGCCGAAGGCGCGACCGTCATGGGCTGGTTCAAGCGCGACATGGACGGCCCGGCGCTCAACTCCACGACCGCCAACCCGGCCGACCGGTTCAACGCGATCGGTCTGGCCGGCGTGCTGACCGGCGACTCCGACGGGCACGCCGTGCGGGCCCTGCTCGAACTCATCGACGTCAACGGCGAACTGCGGCTGGTCGCCCTCGGCCGGCGCCTCGACGGCGGGTCCTCGCAGACCTTCGCCGCAAATGAGGACTGGCGGACCCTGCTCCCGAAGGGGGAATGGGTGCACCTGGCCGCCACCTACGACTTCACCACCGGCACCATGGCGCTCTACCGCAACGGCGAGCCGGTCGACGGCTTCTACACCACCGCCGGCGACCCGTGGAAGCTGACCGGGCCCGGCCCGTACGTCACCACCGCCAGCGACCCGCGCGGCATCAAGATCGGCGGCAGCTTCCCGCAGAACACCCTCGAGCGCAACCCGTGCGACTGCCGCATGGACGGCCTCATGTTCCTCGACAGCGTCATCCCGGCGACCGACATCGCCAAGCAGTACCGCTACATGGCCCGCTGACCATCCCTCGGCACCGTCCCACCGAGAAGGAGAACCGCGTGTTCATTCGCGCTGGCAGTACCGGCAGGCTCCGTAGAGCCGCGCTGACCGCCGGAGTCACTGCCGCCACCCTCGTCCTGTCCACCCTGGTCGCCGGCCCCGCCCGGGCCGACGGGGCCGTCTACGACCCGATCCGCGAGACGCCGACCCAGTCCCGGCTGGGGCTGGTCCTGCAGGAGTACGCTAGCTTCCCGCAGTCGACCCCCAACCCGGCCCCGGTCGACCAGCGCCTGGTCCGCAAGGCCCGGATCAACACCATCAGCGAGCTGCCCGACGGCTCCGGCCGCCGCGCGGTGCCGGACCTCAACGGCAACCTGTACTTCGTCGAGAATGGCGTGCCGCACGTCTACCTCGACGTGGCGGCCACCTTCGCACCCGCGTTCTTCTCCGGCCGCGGCCTCGGCCAGGGCTTCGGGTACGTCGCGTTCCACCCGGACTTCGCGCACAACGGCCGCTTCTACACCATCCACACCGAGCAGGCGTCGCTGGCCACCCGGACCCCGGACTACGCGCAGCCGAACACCATCTACCAGGGCGTCATCAACGAGTGGACCGCCACCGACCCGGCCGCCGACGCGTTCTCCGGCACCCACCGGGAGCTCCTGCGCATCGGCTTCGGCGGCCAGGTCCACGGCATCCAGGAGATCAACTTCAACCCGACCGCGAAGCCGGGCGACGGCGACTACGGGATGCTCTACCTGGCGGTCGGCGACGGCGGGCAGGGCTACCGCAACGGCGACCCGCAGAACATGGGCCTGCCGCACGGCAAGCTGCTCCGCATCGACCCGCAGGGCACCAACTCGCCCAACGGCCGGTACGGGATCCCGGCCGACAACCCGTTCGTCGGTAAGGCCGGCGCGCTCGGCGAGATCTACGCGGTGGGCTTCCGTGACCCGCACCGGTTCAGCTGGGACCAGGCCACCGGCCGGATGTTCCTCGGCCACATCGGCGAGCACGCCATCGAGTCGATCTACGAGGTCCAGGCGGGGGACAACTTCGGCTGGAGCGAGCGCGAGGGCTCCTGGGTCTTCGACAAGACCGCGACCAAGCCGTGCGACAAGCTCTACCCGCTGCCGGCCGACGACGCGAAGTACGGCTACACCTACCCGGTCGCCGCGTACGACCACGACCCGGCTGCGGGCTGGAACTGCACCTCCGACGTCGGGGTCGCGGTGGCCGGCGGGTTCGTCTACCGCGGCCACACCCTCCCGCACCTGATCGGCAAGTACGTCTTCGGTGACCTGGTCGACGGCCGGATCCTCTACACCGAGGCAAACGAGATGCGCCGCGGCGCGGGTCTCGCCACGATCCACCGGCTCGCCCTGTACACCACCGCCGGCGACCTGGTGCGCATGCAGGACCTGTCGAGCCCGGGCGCGCCCGGCGACCCGAACCGCGTCGACCTGCGCTTCGGCACTGACGCGGCCGGCGAGATCTACATCGTGGCCAAGGCCAACGGGAAGATCTGGAAGGTGGTCGGCACGAAGACGGTGGCGGAGGGCGACGTGGGTGACGCCAAGGTGGTCAACACCGGTGGCGCGGAGAACTGGACGCCGGTGACCCCGTCGAAGTGGCAGTTCGACGGCGACGAGGTGATCCTCGCCGAGGCCGGTGTCAGCCGCCCCGGCCCGCGCCGGCCGTTCGAGTACGCCATCGTCAACAAGGGACCGGCCTGGTCGTCGGTGCAGATCGACGCCAACGTACGCCTCGACACGCCGGTGGAGGTCAGCAACCGGGACATCATCATCGTCTTCGGCTGGCAGTCGGACACGCAGTACTACTACGCCCACCTGTCGACCGACAACACGATCTACCCGCACAACGGCATTTTCAAGGTCAACAACGCTGACCGGGAGCGCATCGACCACCAGTGGAACGGACGGTCCCGCGGCGCCAACCCGGCGATCACCGACGCCGACTGGCACAAGGTGCGGGTCGTGCACCTGCCCGCCACCGGCGAGATCGCCGTGTACGTCGACGGGCACCGGGATCCGCTGCTGACCGCGAAGGACAAGACCTTCAGCTCCGGTCGGGTCGGCTTCGGCTCCTTCGACAACATCGGCCGTACCCGTCTGTTCACCGTGACGGGCACGCCAGCCGCCTGACGTACGACCAGCGCGGGGGCGGCGGCAGACGATGCCGCCGCCCCCCTTGGCGTGCAAGGGATTTCTGCTGACTTCGGCACCGTACGGCCGGAACTTTCGATGATCTAAGGCAAAAGTTGCCTTGTCATCCATCTATCTTTCTGCTGTGGCCGACGATAGTCTCTCGCCGGGAGCACCACACTCGCTTGGCTCGTCGAGATCCGCCTCCACTTCCCGCGCTGGAACTGGAAAGGAACCACATGTCCAGCCAACCTCCGGTCGCACGAACCCTCAGCTCACACCCCCGATCGCACCGAGACACCCGCCGGCGTCTGCTGCGCTGCCTGGTCGCCGCCGTCCTACCGGCGGCCTCGCTGTCCGCCGGCGCCCTCGCCGTGGGCACCCCGGCCTGGGCCGCGCCCACCAGCGCGCCGGCCGTCCTGACCCCGACCGCCCCCACCGGCACCAACAACTGGTACCGAGGCCCGGTCACCCTGAACCTGTCCGCCACCGATGCGGCCAACGGGGTCCAGCGCCTGGAGTACCGGCTCGGCAACGCGGCCCCGTTCCAGACCGCGGCGTCCGCGGCCGCCCCGTACCCCGCCAGTCTGACCGGCTCGGTGCAGATCACCCAGGAAGGCGCCACCGCCGTCGGGTACCGGGCCATCGGCGGCGACGGCTCGGCCGAGGCTGTCCGCACCATCACCATCCGGATCGACACCGTGGCGCCGGTGGTCAGCTGGCCGGGGATCGTCGACGGGCACGTCGGCCACACCGCCACGCTGATCCCGACCCGGACCGATCCCGCGCCCGGCTCCGGGGGAGTCTTCGTCCATCGCATGTGGATCGACGGAAACGAGGTCACCCCGCTGCCCGTCGCCACCTCCACCCTGGCCACCGGTGGGCACACGATCAGCGTGGTGGCCAGCGACGCGGCCGGCAACGCGGCCCGCTTCGACCAGGCGTTCGTGGTGACCACGTCGTTCGCCGATCTGGACGCGCTCATCGCCGGCTTCGTCACCAGCGGGGCGATCAGCGCCGCCGCCGGGGACAGCCTGCGCGCCACGTCGGCGGAGGCGAGGAGCCTGGCGGACGCGGGCGACAGCACCGGTGCGGTGCGCGCCCTCAACCAGTTCGTCGCCGCCGCGCAGCGCGCGACGGAACCCGGCTCGGCCCGCGACACGCTGGTCGGTGACGCCCGCTACCTGCAGCGGCAGGTCACCAACACGCTGCCGGCGGAGCCGGCCACCGGCATGACCGTCACGCCGACCGCCGGACCGAAGCCGATCCCCGCGGCCACGCCGCTCGCGGCGTCCACGAACTTCCCCGGCGCCAGCTTCCGGGTGCTGTACTTCTCGGCCACCAAGGGCTTCCGGCACGACCACATCCCGGACACCGCCCTGCTCATCGAGCGGCTGGGCGAGCAGTACGGCTTCGACGTCGACATCTGGGACCCGAGGCTCGCCCCGGCGTCGCTGCCGAGCACGCCGTTCACCTCGGCCGCCGACCTGTCGAAGTACAAGACCATCATCTTCTCCTCGCCGGTGGACGGGACGAATCCCAACAGCGCACCGGACGCGGACGCGCTCAACGCCAGCGAGCTGGCCGCCTTCCAGGGGTACATCCGGGCCGGTGGCGGGTACCTCGGGCTGCACGGGGCGTCGGACGCGATCCACAACGTGCCCTGGTACCGCGACCTGGTCGGTGCGTGGTTCACCAACCACCCCGGCGGCCAGAACGGCGAAGGGACCTGCGGTAGCTGCATCAACGTGCGGGTCAACACCGAGGACCCCACGAATCCCGCCGTCGCGCACCTGCCGAAGACCTGGCTCACCATCGACGAGCTGTACAACTTCGACCACAACCCGCGCGCCGAGGTGCACACGCTGTTGAGCCTCGACGAGTCGTCGTACCAGCGGAGCCTCAACAGCGGCAACGCCGCGACCAACCCGCTGCGGCTGATGGACGGGGATCACCCGATCGCGTGGTGCCAGGAGTACGACGGCGGACGCGAGTTCTCGCTCATCCTCGGTCACGATCGCGCGCAGTACTACCGCGACCCGTTCACCCGGATCCTGCTGAGCGGTATCCACTGGACGGCCGGGCAGACCCAGGCGAACTGCTCGACCTTCCGGCAGACCCGGACGCTGATCACCAACGACGCCGACGCCGGTGCCCTGGACGCGAAGTCGGCCGCGGCCGCCTCCGCGCTGCTCGACGAGGCCCAGGCCGCCTACCTCGGGCTGGACTACAACACCGCGACCACGTCGCTCAACCAGATCATCGCGATCGCCGGTAACCCCGCCGCCGGCAGCGAGGCGGCGCGTGCCGAACTCGACCGCCAGGCCCGCCAGCTGCGGGACTGGATGTTGGCGTTGAAGCAGTCCTGACCCCCACGGCCGCCGGCCCGACTGCGGGCCGGCGGCCGTGCGCGGTCTCGTCCTCCCACCCGCGGGGAGGACGTTCGTCGTTGCCGCCGCCATTTCGATCACCCACAACCGAAACGGGTCCCGGGCCACTCGTAGTGTTGGTGGGAGGCCGGGTTGCGGAGTGAACGAGAGTACGTCGAGTACGTCCAGGCGCGCATGCCGTGGCTGCGGCGGCTGGCGTACCGGCTGTGCGGGCAGTGGTCGGTCGCCGACGACCTGGTGCAGGAGTGCCTCGTCGCGCTCTACCGGTACTGGCGCAGGGCGACGGCGGCGGACTCGCTCGACGCCTACGTCCGGGCGATGCTGGTCCACGCCTACCTGGCCGAGCGGGAGCGGTCCTGGACCCGCCGGGTCCGGCCCGTAGCCGACGTGATCGGGCCCTCGACGGTGCCGCTGGCCGGTGCCGAACACCGCATCGACCTGCTGGCCGCGCTCACGAAGCTGTCCCGGGGGCAGCGCGCGGTGCTGGTGCCGCGTTACTGGGAAGACCTCGACGTCGCGCAGACCGCGGCCGCGTTGGGCTGCTCGACCGGGACGGTCAAGAGCCAGACCGTGTACGCCATCGCGGCGCTGCGCCGCCTGCTGCCGAACTACGTGCCGGGAGGGTCGGACACGCCATGAGAGACCTGTTCGCCACCCTGCCGGACGATCCGCCGCCGCTGCCACCCGGCTACCTGGACACCGTGCTCACCCGGGGGCGCCGCTCGATCCGGCGCCAGCGGATCGGCGCGGCCGCGCTGTGGGCAGCCGTCGTGCTCGTCCTGGCCGTCCTGGTCGTCCCCGGCGTCCCGCTCCCCGTCCGGCCGGCCGGCCCGGCGACGCAGCCGAGCCTGCCGGACCGCTTCGCCGGGTACTCGATGCTCACCAGCACCGTCACGTCGGCTTCGCCCGGCCGCGCGATCGCCCTCTACGGCTACGGCAACGGCGAGACGGTCAACATGTTCCAGTCGCTGGTCGTCGGCGCGGACGGAGACACCTACCGGCGGGTCGACGCCATGGAGGAGCGGAACCGGCCGTCGGCGCTGCTCGCCCCGGACGGCACCCGCGTGCTGCTCGGCGACGAGCGCGGCGCGACCGCCGACCTGCTCCTGGTCGACCTCACGACCGGCAAGCGCCGATCCATCCCGCTCGGCGACCGGGTCGGCGTACGGCTGCTGGCCTGGTCGCCCGACGGCCGTCACGTCGCGTACAGCGCCGCGCCGCTGACCCGTTCGGCGGAGTTCGGCACCGTCAACTTCGTCGAGCCCGAGGTGGCCCGCACCGGCACGCTGCGGCTGCTCGACCTGCAGACCGGGCGCAGCACCGAGCTGCCGGCGATCAAGCCGGCGTGGACGGCGGCGTTCGCCCCGGACAGCCGGCGGCTGGCTGTGCAGGTCGGCCAGACGGCCCACCTCGTCGACGCCGACGGCCGCGAGTACGGCGCCGTCCCCATCCCGCGCGGACGGGAACTGGCCGCCGATGTCGGCTGGTCTTCGGACGGCGCGTTCCTCGCCACCGTGCCCTGGCTCTCGGACGGACCGTACAACGGCACCTCCGGCGGCGACACCGGCCACGGCACCTTCCTGTGGAAGGCCGGGGACGTCGTGTTCGTGCCCTTCCCGGGCGGCGGCACGGCACCGGCGCCGGTCCCGGACGTGGTGCAACTGCTCGGTTGGCGCTCGGCCGGCAGCGTGGTCGTCGCGGCCATCAACGCCGCAGGCCATGTGTCGCTGGTCGAGGTGCAACTCGGCAGCAACAGCCGCCGGACCTTGTCCCGCTTCGACACCGGTACCACCTGCGAGTTGGGCACCCAGGGCTGCCAGATGTTCGACCTGCACCTCGCCACCGGTCTGCTCACCGACCTGACGGTCCGGCAGGCCCGTCGCCCGCAGCGTGGCCCCTGGCCGG
Source organism: Micromonospora sp. NBRC 110009 (assembly GCF_030518795.1). Taxonomy (NCBI): domain Bacteria; kingdom Bacillati; phylum Actinomycetota; class Actinomycetes; order Micromonosporales; family Micromonosporaceae; genus Micromonospora; species Micromonospora soli. The sequence continues at coordinate 5,301,566 of NZ_CP130427.1, forward strand.
CGCTCGTGAACGCCGTCGCCGGCGTCGTCGTGCTCGGCGCCGCGTTCCTGCTGTGGCGCCGGATACGTCCGTCGACGCAGCCCCGACGACCCAGGATGGACCGACCGCGGCAGTAGGCAGGCAGGGGTCGACGGGCAGCCGACGGAAGCGTGCGCCAACGGCCGAGCTAGCCGGCGCTCAGCCGGCCCGCCAGCACGCCACCGGCCTCGGTCAGCCACCGCGTCGGGTCGGTCAGCGCCGCGTCGACCGACCCGGCGAGCTCCACCAGCGACACCGCCGCCGACACCGACCCGGGAACCGCCCCGCCGATCTGCCCGGCGGCCACCCCCACGCGTACGCCGGCGGACGCGGCCGACTCCAGCAGCGAGCCGACCACCTTGCCGGTCAGCGAGGTCTCGTCGAACCGTCCCTCGCCGGTGAGCACCACGTCCGCGGCGGTGAGTGCGTCCACGAGCCCGACCAGCGCGGCGATCGTGGTCGCCCCGGGCGTGATGGCAGCACCCCACAGGGCCGCAAGACCGTACGCCGTGCCGCCCGCCGCGCCGGCACCCGCCTCCCCGGGGTCACCGCCGGCCAACTCCGCGAACCGGCGCAACGCCGCGTCCAGCGACGCCACGTCGGCCGGTCCGGCGCCCTTCTGCGGGCCGTAGGTGGCGGCGGCGCCGGTCGGGCCGGTCAGCGGCGCGGTCACGTCGACCAGCAACTGCGTGCCGCCGGGCGGTGCGGGGAGCAGGTCGGTGGTGTCGAGGTGGGCCAGGTCGGTCAGCGCGGCGCCCCCGAGCGGCAGGTCCCGGCCCCGGACGTCGCGCAGTCGCAGCCCGAGCGCGCGGAGCGCGCCCGTGCCGCCGTCGGTGGACGCGGAGCCGCCGAGGCCGATGACGAGGCCGGTGGCCCCGGCGTCGAGGGCGGCCCGGGCGACGGCGCCGAGCCCGTACGTGTGCGCGCCGAGCGGGTCCGGGGCGGCCATCAGCGGCAGCCCGCTGGACTGGGCGAGTTCCAGCACGGCCATCCCGTCGGGCAGCAGCAGCCAGGCGGCGGACGCCGGCCGGCCGTCGGGTCCGGGCACGGTCACCGTGCGGCGCTCGGCGTCCGGCAGGGCGGCGGCGAAGGCGTCCACGGTGCCTTCGCCGCCGTCGGCCAGGGGAAGCAGCCGTACGTCGTCACCGGGCCGGCGGGCGAGCCAGCCGCGGGCCAGGGCCCGGGCGGCGTCGTCGGCGCCCAGGCTGCCCTTGAACGAGTCCGGTGCGACGACGACGCGCATCAGTCGGCCAGCACGAGCCGGAGGTAGCGGTCCTTCATGGTGGCGAGGACCTCGTCGGGATCGGTCGCCCACACCTCGGCGTTGAAGATCTCCACCTCGGTGTCGCCGGTGTAGCCGGCCTGCTCGACCGCCCGCCGGAACGGCGGGAAGTCGATGTGGCCGTCGCCCATCATGCCCCGCCCGAGCAGCACGTCGGCCGGGAGCGGGGTGAGGAAGTCGCAGACCTGGAAGCTGGCGATCCGATCGCCGGCCCGCTCGATCTGCCGCCACACGTCCGGGTCCCACCAGATGTGGAAGGTGTCGACGACGACGCCCACCTGCTCGACGGGGAACGGTTCGGCGAGGTCGATCGCCTGTCCCAGGGTGGACAGCACGGCCCGGTCGGCGCAGTACATCGGGTGCAGCGGCTCCAGGGCCAGCCGGACGCCGCGCTCGCCGGCGTACGGGGCCAGCTCGGCGAGCGCGTCGGCCACCCGCTGCCGGGCACCGATGAGGTCACGCGACCCGGGCGGCAGCCCGCCGACCACCATGACCAGGCAGTCCGTACCCAGGCCGGCGGCCTCGTCGATGGCCCGCCGGTTGTCCTCCAGCGCGGCCCGGCCGGCCTCGCCGTCGGCGGTGAGGAACCCGCCCCGGCACAGCGACGACACCCGCAGCCCCGCGTCGGCGACGAGTTTCGCGGCGGTGGGCACCCCGATCTCGGCGACGGGCTCGCGCCACAGCCCGATCGCCGGGATGCCGGCCCGGACGCAGCCGTCGACGGCCTCACGGACCGACCAGGACCTGGTGGTGCGCTGGTTGAGCGACAGCCGCGCCAGCCGCGGGTCGACGCCGTTCATGCGCCCACCCCGGCGACCGACAGGTACCGGCGCATCCGATCGACCGCCAGGTCGGGGTCGAGCAGCAGGCCGGCGGCGTCGGCGAGGCGGAACGCCTGCACCAGGTGCGGCACGCTGCGCCCGCTGTGCAGCCCGCCGACCATGGTGAAGCCGGGCTGGAAGCCGTTGAGCCAGGACAGGAACGCGATGCCGGTCTTGTAGTACTGCGTCGGCGGGGCGAAGACGTGCCGGGACAGCGGCACGGTGGCGTCCAGGATGTCCCGGAAGCCAGCGGTGTCGCCGGCGTCGAGGCGTTGCAGCGCCGCCGACGCGGCGGGGGCGATGGCCGCGAACGCGCCGAGCAGGGCATGGCTGAACTGCCGGCCGTCGCCTTCGATCAGCTCCGGGTAGTGGTAGTCGTCGCCGGTGTAGACCTTCACGGTGGGCGGCAGCAGCTCGCGCAGCCGCACCTCCCGCTCGGCGTCGAGCAGCGACACCTTCACCCCGTCGATGACGTTCGCGTGGGCCTGGATCAGCGCCACGAACGTCTTGGTCGCCTCGTCGAGGTCCGCCGAGCCCCAGTAGCCGGCCAGCGCGGGGTCGAACATGTCGCCGAGCCAGTGCAGCACTACCGGCGTGGTCGTCTCCCGCAACACCTGCTCGTAGACGCGTAGGTAGTCGTCCGGCCCGCTGGCCAGCGCGGCGAGCTGCCGGCTGGCCATGACGACCGCGGTCGCGCCGCACTCCTGCACGAAGGCGACCTGCTCGACGTACGCGGTGACGACCTCGTCCAGGGTGTCGGGCACGCCGGTGAGCTGGTCGGTGGCCGCGCCGGCCACGATCCGCCCGCCGCAGGCGGCCGCCTCGGCGGCGCTGCGCCGGATCAGCTCCCGGGTGGCGGCCCAGTCCAGCCCCATGCCGCGCTGGGCGGTGTCCATCGCCTCGGCGACCCCCAGCCCCCAGGCCCAGAGGTTGCGTCGCACGGCGAGGGTGGCGTCCCAGTCCAGCCGGGCGAGCTGGCCGGGGGCGTTGTCGGCGTGCGGGTCGGCGACGACGTGCGCCGCGGCGTACGCGATCCGGCTGGCCGGCGGTCCGGCCGGCCGCTGCCAGCCGGCCGGCTCGCGCAGCGTCAGCTCCTCGGTGCCGCCACCGGGGGTGGGCAGGATGATCCGGGCGGTCACCGCGTGATCTCCTCGATCTCGATTCGCCGCCCTTCGCGCGCCGACTGCAGTCCCGCCTCGGCGAGCTGCACGCCGCGGGCGCCGGCCAGGAAGTCCCACGGGAACGGCTCGTCGTCCACGACGTGGCGCAGGAACGCCTCCCACTGGACCTTGAACCCGTTGTCGAAGTCCTCGTTGTCGGGCACCCGCTGCCACTGGCCGCGGAAGTCCTCGGTGACCGGCAGGTCCGGGTTCCACACCGGCATCGGGGTGGCGCCCCGGTGCTGGATGCGGCACTCGCGCAGCCCGGCCACCGCGCTGCCGTGGGTGCCGTCGACCTGGAACTCCACCAGCTCGTCGCGGTACACCCGCACCGCCCAGGAGGAGTTGATCTGCGCGGTGATGCCGCCGGCCAGCTCGAAGATGCCGTAGGCGGCGTCGTCGGCGGTGGCCCGGTAGGTCTGGCCGTTCTCGTCGACCCGCTCGGGGATGTGGGTGGCGATGTGCGCGGTCACCGCGGTGACCGGGGCGAAGATCTGCTCCAGCACGTAGTGCCAGTGCGGGAACATGTCCACCACGATGCCGCCACCGTCCTCGCTGCGGTAGTTCCAGCTCGGCCGCTGGGCGTCCTGCCAGTCACCCTCGAACACCCAGTAGCCGAACTCGCCGCGCACCGACAGGATCTGGCCAAAGAACCCCCCGTCGACCAGCCGCTTGAGCTTGCGCAGGCCGGGCAGGAACAGCTTGTCCTGCACCACGCCGTTCTTGATGCCCTTGGCCGCGGCGAGCCGGGCCAGCTCCAGCGAACCGGTCAGCCCCTCGGCCAGGGGCTTCTCGGTGTAGACGTGCTTGCCGGCGTCGATCGCCGCGCGGATGGCCTTCTCCCGCTGCGCGGTGACCTGCGCGTCGAAGTAGATCTGGTGAGAGTCGTCGGCGAGCGCGGCGTCCAGATCGGTCGTGTACGAGGTCAGCCCGTGCCGGGCGGCGATCTCCGCGAGCTTGGCCTCGTTGCGTCCCACCAGGGTCAGCTCGGGCCAGATGCGGCTGCCGTCGCGGGCGGGCAGTCCGCCCTGCTCGCGGATGGCGAGCAGGGACCGGACGAGGTGCTGACGGTATCCCATCCGTCCGGTCACGCCGTTGAGGATGATCCCGATAGACGTGCGCTCCACGTGTGTTTCCTTCCCAGGTCCGGTGGTTATTCGGCGGTCGTCGTCGCGCCCAGGAGGTCCCGGATGCGTCCCGTGGCCCGCGCGAACTCCGGCTCCGACATCGTCTGGCCGTAGTCACGCTCGACGGGGAGGTCGACGTCGATGACCTCGGCGACGGTGCCGGGTCGAGGGGTCATGACGATCACCCGGTTGGCCAGGTAGACCGCCTCGGCGATGGAGTGGGTGACGAGCAGGACGGTGGTGCCCGTCTCCCGCCAGATCCGCCGCAGCTCGACGTTCATCTGCTCGCGGGTCAGGGCGTCGAGGGCCCCGAACGGCTCGTCCATGAGCAGGACCGGGGGGCGGTGCAGCAACGCGCGGCACAGGGCCACGCGCTGCTGCATCCCGCCGGACAGCTCGTTCGGGTACGCGTCCTCGAAACCCGTCAGGCCGGTCATCGCGATCAGCTCGTCGACGCGCTGGCGGGCCTGCGCCTTGGGCATGTGCCGCATCTCGGCCTGGAGCAGGATGTTGCGCCGGGCCGTGCGCCAGTCCAGCAGCGCGGCGCGCTGGAAGACGTACCCGATGTCACGCCGCGGCCCTCGCACGTCCTCGCCGTGCAGGCGAACCTGGCCCGACGAGGGCCGCAGCAGGCCGGACACCAGCTTGAGCAGCGTGGACTTGCCGCAGCCGGAGGCGCCGACGATGGAGACGAACTCGCCCGGCTCGATCCGCAGCGAGACGTCGCGCAGCGCGGTGACGTCCTTCTTCTTGGTCCGGAAGCGGACCGCGACCTGGTCGATGTCGACCGCGGCGCCGGTCGCCGTGGCGTCCGCGGAACGCTGCGTGGTGGTGTTGCCGACCGTCATCGGTCTCATCCCTTCGGCGCGAAGCTCGCGTCCCAGTAGGCCGACGGGGACTCCGCCTTGGTGATCACGCCGGCGTCGGCGAAGACGGTGATGGTCTTCTGCCAGTCGGCGTCGTCGTTGATGCCGGGGGCCTGGCCCTTGGTGGCGTCGGTGTGCAGGAGCTGCAGCGTCGCGTTGAACTGCTCGGTGAGCACCTTCTCCGACGGCAGCTGCTGGGACGCGCCCTGCATCGCCGTGACCGCGCCGGCCGCGTCCTTCTCGGCGGCGGACCAGGCCTCGCTGCTCGCCGCGACCATCCGCTTGACCAGGTCCTGCTTGTTCTTGATGGTGTCGCCGGAGGCGATCAGGCCGTTGCTGAAGAAGGTCAGGCCGTGCTCGGCGAACTTGAGGTAGGAGACCTGCTTGCCGGCCTTCTCCTGCATCGTCGGGCCCTGGTCGGTGGCGAAGCCGAGCAGCGCGTCGGTCTTGCCCGACATGACGGCGGCCATCTTGCCGGCCGGGTCGGTGTTCTGCAGGGTCACGTCGCTCGCGGCGAGGCCGTTGGCCTTGAGGAAGGCCGGGAAGGTCTTGCTCAGCGCGTCGCCGGCGGTGGAGGCGATGGTCTTGCCCTTGAGGTCGGCGGGGGAGGCGATGTTCTTGTCGCTGAAGAACTGCACCGACGACGGGGTGGTCTGCAGGAAGACGCCGAGGCTCTTGACGTCCATGCCCTGGCCCACCGCGGAGAGCAGGGCGGGGGTGTCGGCCCAGCCGAAGTCGGTCTGCCCGGCGGCGGTCGCCTGGATGGTCTTCTGCGAGCCCTGGCCGGCCTGGATGGTCAGGTCGATGCCGTGCTTGGCGAAGATCTCCTTCTTCTTGCCGTAGTAGAAGGGCGCGTGCTCGCCGTAGGGGTACCAGTTGAGGGTGAGGGTGACCTTGTCCAGGCCCTGGGCGTTCTTGGCCTGTTCGTCAGAGGACGAGCCGCAGGCGGTGGTGGTGGCGGCCAGTAGGAACGCCGGCAGGAGCGCGGCGGCGAGGGTACGCAACTTCATGGGACGGGTCTCCTATTCAGAGCGACGTCGTAGCGGCGTCGGTGCGGCGGCTGGCGTGCCAGGGAAGGACGAAGTACTCGAGCAGTTCCACGCCCACGAACAGGACGACGCCGAGCAGCGACATGATGAGCAGCCCGGCGAACAATGTCGGGGTGTCGAGGTTGCCGTTGGCCTGCAGGATCACGTAGCCGAGGCCCTCGTTGGCGCCGACGAACTCGCCGACCACGGCGCCGGTGACGGCCATCGTGGCGGCGACCTTGAGGCCGGCGAACAGGTGCGGCAGGGCGGCGGGGAACCGGATCTTCATGAACGTCTGGCCCGGTCCGGCGCCCATGGTCGCCGACAGTTGCAGCATCTCCGGGTCGATCGACTTCAGGCCGGTGACGGTGGAGATGACGATCGGGAAGAAGGCCATCAGCACCGCGACGACGACCTTCGGCGTGAGCCCGAAGCCGAGCCACACGATGAACAGCGGAGCGATTGCGATCTTCGGGATGACCTGGGCGAACAGCAGCAGCGGGTAGAGGCTCTTCTCGACCGTCGGCGAGTAGACCATGACGACGGCGGAGAGCACCCCGACCAGGATCGCGATGGCGAAGCCCAGGATCGTCTCGTAGCTGGTGATCCAGGTGTGGTGGGCGAAGTAGCCGGTCTGGGCGAGGACGACCTCCAGGGTCGTCTTCGGCGACGGGACCAGGTAGGGCTTGACCAGGTCGGCGGCGGTCACCGCCCACCAGATGACGAAGATGGCCGCGAGGACCGCGGCCGGGCGCCAGGTGCCCTGGACGAACCGGAGCAGGCCCGCACCCGCGCCGCCCCGGCGGCGGGCCGCCGGCGCGGTGGTTCCGGCGGGAGCCGTGAGCTCCCGTTGCTCGATGGTGCTCTGCGCGGCCATGACCCTCCGTTCTCCCTGGCTGGCCGGTGATTCCGGGTACTCAGCCACGGGGTAGGCGCGTGCCGTCGGGCAGGGCCGACAGGCCCCCTGAGGTCGGGGACTCGGCCCTGAATGCGCTTTCAGTAAGCGCTTTCAGGGTGCTACGGTAACCACGCCGAAATAATCCGGTCAAGAACTTCCGCAGGGAGAAAGTCCATGCAGTCACGGACGCACGTGACCCTGGAAGACGTGGCCAGAGCTGCCGAGGTCTCCCTCGCCACCGCCTCCCGGGCGCTCAACGGCATGCGGGTCACCCCCCAGCTGCGCGACCGGGTCCTCGCCGCCGCCGAGAAGCTCGCCTACACCCCGAACGCGCACGCCCGCGCCCTCGCCGGCGCCTCCCACCGCACCGTCGGCGTCATCTGCCACGACGTCACCGACCCCTACTTCGCCGCCGTCGCCGGCGGCGTCATGCGGGTCGCCGGCGACAACGACCTCCTCGTCATGTTGGCCAGCACCTTCCGCGACCCCGAGCGGGAGATCGCGTACGTGTCGATGCTGCGCGCCGAACGCGCGCCGGCCATCCTGCTCATCGGCTCCGGTTTCGAGGACCCCCGCTGGGAACGGGCCCTGGACGCCGAGCTGAAGCCCTACCTGGAGGGCGGCGGCCGGGTCGCCGTGGTCAGCCGGCATCGCAGCCTGAAGGTCGACAGCGTGCTGCCGGAGAACCGTTCCGGCGCCGCCGCCATGGCCCGCGCCCTGCTCGACCTCGGCCACCGCCGCTTCGCCGTGCTCACCGGACCGCAGGCCCTCACCACCGTCGCCGACCGCCTCGGCGGGTTCCGCGACGAGCTCGCCAGGGCCGGCGTCGCGCTGGACCCGGCTGACATCGTCGAAGCCCCGTTCACCCGCGACGGCGGCTACGGCGCGATGAGCGAGCTGCTGTCCCGCGGGCTGACCGCCACCTGCGTGTTCGCGCTGACCGACGTGATGGCCATCGGTGCCTGCGCGGCACTGCGCGACCAGGGGCTGTCCGTGCCGAACGACGTCTCCGTCGCCGGCTTCGACGACATCCCGATCGTCCGCGACCTCACCCCGCCGCTGACCACCGTCGCGCTGCCGCTGCAGCAGCTCGGGGAGAAGGCCATGGAGATGGCGCTGACCGAGAACACCGGACGCCGTCGCCGGATCCTGCGACTGGGCGGCGAGGTCGTCGTCCGCGCCAGCACCGCCAAGCTCGCCTGAGAAAGGGTCGATCGTGCTCCCTGCTGCCACCGCCCTGGCCGGGCTGACCATCGACGCGGTCGAGACGTACGCCGTCGCGCTGCCCACCGTGCGCTCGTTCGGGGTGTCCGGCGGGTCGGTCGCCGTCGCCGGCACGCCCAGCATCCGCGTCCTGGTCAAGGTCACCGCCGACGGCGTGACCGGCTGGGGCGAGGCCACCCCCATCCCCGCCTGGACCTACGAGACCGCCGAATCGATCGTCACCACCATCGACCGCTACCTGGCCCCGGCGATCCTCGGCCGCCCCGCCTGGGACCTCGACGGCGTCACCACCGCCTTCGACCGCGCGATCAACCGCGGCTTCACCATCGGCTCGCCGCTAGCCAAGAGCGCCCTTGATGTGGCCCTGCACGACCTGCTCGGCCGCGCCCTCGGCGTACCGGTCGGGGTGCTGTGGGGGCAGCGCCGCCGGGAGACCGTCGAACTCGGCTGGATCGTCTCCGGGCAGACCGCCGAGGAGGTCGCCGACGCGGTCGCGGAGGGCCGCGAACTGGGATACCGGGCGTTCAAGGTGAAGGTCGGCCTGCACAGCGAGGCCGAGGACGCCGCCGTGGTGCGGGCCGTCCGCGGGGCCGCGCCGGACGCCGCGCTCTGGGTCGACGCCAACCAGGGCTACACCGTCGACGGCGCGCTGCGGATGGCCCGCCGGCTGGCCGACCTCGACGTCACCGCGTTCGAGCAGCCGCTGCCGGCCAACGACGTGGCCGGGCAGCGGCGGCTGCGGGAGACCTCACCGATTCCCGTGGCGCTCGACGAGAGCCTGCGCCACCCAAGCGACCTCGCGACGTTCGTGAAGCTCAACGCGGTCGACGTGGCCATCGCCAAGGTGCAGCGCAGCGGCGGCCTGACGCTGTCCCGGCGGCTCTGCGCCCTCGCCGAGGACGCCGGGGTGCGGCTCATGGGGTCGGGGCTCACCGACTCCGACCTCGGCCTGGCCGCGTCGCTGCACCTGTTCGCCGCGTACGGCATCGACACGCCCGTCGACCTCAACGGGCGGCAGTTCCTCACCTCCTCCTACGCCACCGGGGCGACGGTCGAGATCAAGGAAGGTGTCGCACGCGTGCCGACCGGGCCGGGGCTCGGCGTCGAGGTGGACGAGTCGGTGGTGCGGGAACTCGCCGTCGACGTGCTAGCCCTGTAGTCCGGCATTCGGCTCACGGCTTCGACCAGAACGGATCCCGGCCGATGAAACCCAGCAGTTTGGTCTGGGCGTCCGCGTCCTCGGGCACCGCCACTCGCGGGCCGTACTGGCCGGAGGAGCGGATGACCTCCTCCATCTGCTCCATCCCACCGACGAGTTGAGCGCAGAACTCCGGGTCCAGCGCGTCGTCCTGGCCGGTCGCCCTCGAGAGATCCCAGGTGTGCATGAACACGTCGCTGGTGTAGAACCGGTCGATCGCGGCCGCCAGCGGCAGGCTGCCGATGTGTGGGTTGGTGAGGTGCCGGTGCGCCGTCTCCGGATCGTCCAGCACCGCCTGCACGGCATCGCAGTGAATCTGCCAGGCGGCGACCGGGTCTTCGTCCACCGATGGCCCTTGGGGCAGTTCGATGCCGGCGCCGGAGGCGAGAAACCCGGGGAACCATTCGGTCAGGTGACGCACCACGTCGCGGGCGGTCCAGCCGGCGACCGGGGCTGGCGCATCCCACGATCGGGTACCCCGGACCCGATCGGTGAACAGCCCGGAAACCTGCCGGTGCCGCTCGGCCGGGCGGTCAGACAGCGCCATCGATGACCATCCGCTCCAGCTTCGCGTAACCCTCGTTGACGCCGACCTCCATGCCGCTGCGCAGCCACGCGTCGCGGCCTTCGAAGGTGTCGACCAGAGACTGGGTCCGCAGGCGCGTGCGGCCGCCGCCCAGGTCCTCGAACCACAACGTCTCCAGCGCGACTCCGTCGGGCTCGCCCTCGAACGTGAAGGTCTGCACGATGCGGTCCGGCCGTACGTCGTGGAAGCAGCCGCGGAACCGGTACTCCGTGCCGTCGTGCACCGAGACGTAGCGCCAGCTGCCGCCGCTGGACGCGTCCCAGTGCTCGATGCGGGTGGCCGTGGTGTCGGGACCCACCCACCGGGCGAACAACTCGGGATCGGTGTGGGCGCGGAACAGTTGCTCGGGTGTTGCCGCGAAGTCACGACTTGTCCGGATGACCGGCAGCGTCGGATCGGCTTCGATCACGGCCTCCGTGATTCTGTCCATGCTCGTCTCCTCTCATCTCCGCTAGCACGGCGTCGAGGCGGCGATAGCGCTGCTCGACGCGGCGCCGGTGGCGCTCGATCCAGGTGTCCATCAGGTCGAGGGCCTGAGCCTCCAGGCGCACCGGCCGGGGCTGCGGCCCGCTCGGTCGGCTGACCAGCCCGGCGTCCTCGAGCACCCGCAGGTGCTTGTAGACCGCCTGCAGGGTCATCCGGTACGGCTCGGCCAACTGGCTCACGGTCGCGTCGGTCTCGGAGAGCCGGGCCACCATGTCGCGCCGGGTCGGGTCCGCGAGGGCGGCGAAGGCCCGGGACAGCGCATCCGTGGTCATCCGTCCCGCCCTTTCAACTAGATGGTTTAAAGCACTGTAGGCACCGGGCGAACCAGCCGTCAACAACCCGCCCGGTCCCCGGGTTGCCGGCCCTCGATCGGTGGAGTAGGCAGGAGGTTCACTCATGTCGATCTGGGAGGCCACATGAGATTTCGGGCCCTCGTCACCGCGACCATCGCCCTGGCCACGCTCATAGCCGCGAACACTGTTCCCGCCCAGGCGAAGCCGGCCGCGCCGCCGAAGGAGCCGGTGGCCGTCGGCTACGGGGGAGCCGTCTCCACCGTGGACGCCACCGCCACGGCCGTCGGCCTCCAGGTGCTGCGGCGCGGCGGCAACGCGGTCGACGCGGCCATCGCCGCCGCCGCGACGCTCGGCGTCACCGAACCCTTCTCGGCCGGCATCGGCGGCGGGGGCTTCTTCGTGTACTACGACGCGAAGAGCCGGCGGGTTCACACCATCGACGGCCGCGAGGCCGGACCCGCCTCGATGAGCGAGACCACCTTCATCGACCCGGCCACCGGAGCGCCGTACCGGTTCGACGAGGCCCGGATCAGCGGTCTGTCGGTCGGCGTCCCAGGCACGCTGCTCACCTGGCAGGACGCGCTGGACCGCTGGGGCACCCGGTCCCTCGCGCAGCTCCTCACGCCCGCCGCGCGGGTCGCCGAGGACGGCTTCCCCGTCGACGAGACCTTCGCCGGCCAGGTCGCCGGGAACCAGGCGGCCTTCGGCCAGTTCAGCTCGACCAGCGCGCTGTACCTGCCCGGCGGGCAGCCGCCGGCGGTCGGCAGCACCTTCCGCAACCCGGACCTCGCCGGAACGTACCGGCTGATCGCCAAGCGGGGCACCGACGTCCTCTACCGCGGCGAGGTCGGTCGCGATGTGGTCGCGACCGTGCAGCACCCGCCGGTGGCGGCGCAGCCGGTCGGCTCGTGGCCGTACCCGATCCGCCCGGCCGGCATGACCGCCGCCGACCTCGCCGCATACCGCACCCGATTCCCCGAGCCGACCCGGTCGGACTACCGCGGTTTCGAGGTGTACGGCATGTCCACCCCGTCCAGCGGCGGCACCGCCGTGGGCGAGGCGCTCAACATCCTCGGGCAGTTCGACCTGCGGTCCATGACCCCGACCCAGGCGATGCACCACTACCTGGAGGCCAGCGCGCTGTCGTTCGCCGACCGCAACCGGTACGTCGGCGACCACACCCAGCAGAACGTGCTCCGCGAGCTGCTCAGCGACGCGTACGCCAAGGAGCGGGCCTGCCTGATCGACCCGACGGCGGCGCTGCCCAAGCCGGTCGCGCCCGGCGTGCCCGACGGCGCCTACGGCGGCTGCTCGGCGGCGGCGGTCGCCGACGTCCGCGACGACCGCACCGGCACCACCAACCTGACCGTCGCCGACCGGTGGGGCAACGTCGTGGAATACACGCTGACCATCGAGGCGACCGGCGGCAACGGCATGGTCGTGCCCGGCCGGGGATTCCTGCTCAACAACGAGCTGACCGACTTCAACTTCGCGCCGACCCAGGGCGCCGCAGCCGACCCGAACCTCCCGGGGCCGGGCAAGCGCCCGCGCAGCTCCATGTCACCCACGATCGTGCTGGCCGACGGCCGGCCGTTCCTGGCCGTCGGCTCGCCGGGCGGCGCGACGATCATCACCACCGTCCTGCAGACGCTGGTCAACCGGATCGACCGGGGCATGACGCTGCCGGAGGCCCTCGCCGCGCCGCGGGCGTCGCAGCGCAACGGCGCCAGCACCCAGGCGGAGCCGGCCTTCATGACCGGGTACGCCACCGGCCTCCCGCCGGGCCACGCCTTCTCGCAAACTGCGGAGATCGGCGCGGCGACCGGTATCGAGTTCCTGGCGGACGGCCGGCTGCTCGCCGCGGCCGAGCCCGTACGCCGGGGCGGCGGCGCGGCGGCCGTCGTCGGCCGCTGGGCGCGCGACTGACGACGGGGGACCACGGCGACGGCTCCGGCCCAGCCCGAGCCGTCGCCGTGCTCCTCGCCGCAAAAGGGCCGGCCGGCAGCGAAACGAACGCGCCCCATTTCGAGAGCCGGTGTCGGAACTGCCCGGTCGGCTCCGACCATCTCCCGACGGCGCCGGACGGCGGTGCCGGGAGCGTGGCGGAGGTCAGCGATGGGCAAGGTCGTGCTGGACGTGTCGATGTCCCTGGACGGGTTCACGGCTGGACCGAACGTCCGCGAGGCGGAGCCGATGGGGGACGACGGCGAACGCCTACACTCATGGATGGCTGAGAACGGGCCCGAGGGCGAGATCGACGCCGCGGTGCGCCGAGAGGTGGACGCGGCCGTCGGAGCAACGGTCATCGGGCGACGCACCTTCGATCTCGGCCTCGGCCCGTGGGGCGGTACCCCGTGGCCCGGCGTCCCCAGCTTCGTGGTGACCCACCGGGCGAGGCACGACCTGCTCGGCGACAACGGCGGAATGTTTGCCTTCGACGGGATGCAGGCCGCGGTGCGGCGTGCCAAGCAGGCTGCTGGACACAAGGACGTCCTGGTGCTCGGGGCCGATGTCGCCCGCCAGTTGCTCAGGGCGAACCTGCTCGACGAGGTACGCATCCACCTGATTCCGCTCCTGCTGGGTGAGGGAACCCCTCTGTTCGCCGGCGAGCAGGCCGAGCTGATCGCGGAAGGAAAGCCGGTCACCGGTACCGTGACCCACCTACGCTTCCGGGTCGCACGAGGCCCCTGCCGCCTGTCATAGGTTTCGCAGGCAGCATCGTCCGCACCTCGGTCACGCCGAGCGCCGCGTACTCGGCCGCCTCAGCCACGAACGCGTCGACGTCGGGGACGCCGGGACTGCCCGGATCACGCGGTGCGTTCCTGGTCGCGGACGCGGCGCCGGCCGAGCAGCAGGTAGCCGAGGAGGCCGATGGCGAAGGAAGCTGCCACCCCGAGGTTCGCGTACGCCCAGCCGCCGGTCCTACCGCCGAGGCCCGTTGCCGAGAGCAGGTAACCCTGCCAGGACAGCCACGAGGCCAAGCTGTTCGTCACCAGGCCCCAGCCGACGGCGGTGCCGGCGACGACGAGCCCGACCGCCGCCGCGCCGATCGAGCCGTATCGGCCTTCGGGCCGGTAGAGGTCCGCCTCCGCGTACGCCTGCCTGCGCAGCGCGAGGTCCGCGAGGAACACGCCGCACCAGCCGGCGATCGGCACGCCGAGGGTGATGAGGAAGCCCTGGAAGGGACCGATGAAGCTGCTGGCGATCCAGACGACGTAGATGGTGCCGAGGATCATCAGGACGCCGTCGATGCCCGCCGCCACCCACCTCGGCGCACGCAGCCCGAGGGTGAGCAGCGCCAGGCCCGACGAGTAGATGTCCAGGACCGCGCCGCCGATGAGGCCGAGGATGGCGACGATCGCGAACGGTACGAGGTACCAGGTAGGGACGAGCGCCGTCAGGGCGCCGATGGGGTCGGCGGCGATCGCGCTGCTGAGCTGCTGGTCGGAGGCGGCGAGCAGCAGGCCGTAGACCACCAGGACCACGGGCGCCACGCTCGCCCCGAACGTGGTCCAGCCGACGACGCCTCGGCTCGACGCGCCGCGCGGCAGGTAGCGGGCGTAGTCGGCGCCGGAGTTGACCCAGCCGAGGCCGAAGCCGGTCATCGCGAAGATGAGAGCGCCGATGAACGCCTCGACGGACCCGCTCGGCACCGACGACACCGTGGCCCAGGAGACGTGGTCGGCGGTCAGCACGAGGTAGCCGACGGTCAGGACCGCGGTGGCGATGGTGATGATGCCTTGCAGGCGCATGATGGCGTCGAAGCCGAGGACCCCGGCGAGCACGACGATCAAGGCTACGACGAGGAACGCGACGACCTTGGTGAGATTGCCGCTGCCCCAGCCCAGCCGGTCGAAGACGGTCGCCGTGGCCAGCGTGGCGAGGGCGCAGAGCACGGTCTCCCAGCCGACGAGCAGGACGTAGCTGACGGCCGCCGGCAACGCGTTGCCGCGTACGCCGAACGGGGCCCGGCTGAGGATCATCGTGGGCGCCGAGCCGCGCTTGCCGGCCAGCGACACGAAGCCCACGAGCAGGAACGAGGCGACGGTCCCGAGCACCCCGGCGAACGTCGCCTGCCAGAAGGAGACGCCGAAGCCCAGGAAGAATGAGCCGTAGCTGATGCCCAGGACGGCGATGTTCGCGGCGCACCATGGCCAGAACAGGTCGCGGGGGCGGCCCTTGCGTTCCTCCTCCGCGATCACGTTGATGCCGTTGAGCTCGACGGGCAGACCGGCCGGCCCGCCGACGCCGGGCTTCGGGCCTTGACTCTCGGTGGGGTGAACCTCTGCGGTCATGGCTTCCCTCGCGCAATGGGCGGGTGCGACTCGGACAGGTCGAGGACTGTGGACGGTACGGGCGATGACCAGTGTCCGGGTGGCGGCCCTGGATGAACAAGGGTCAGATTGCCTAGTGCTCTGACCGCATACGTTCGCCGGGTCGGTCAGGCCGCCGCGGTGAGTGGGCGTCCGCCCCCGCGGATGTCCTTCCCGCTGCGATGCGCGGACGGTGTCCCCGTCGCCCCTCCTGGTCGGTCAGTCTGCGCACACGGACGGGCTCGGCCACCGCACCTGCAGCGGTCGGCACGGACGTCATCGCACATCCGACAGCCCCGACCGCCGCCCTGGCGACCCTTCCCGGTCGGGGCCTACTTGCCGCGCAAGGCCCCGATTTCGGCGGCAAGCACGACCATGTCGCGCACGCGCGTGTAGTAGGTGGTCGCGTACTCGTCGTCGATCGCCGGGAGAACGGTCTCGAACACCGCTGTGAGCCTCAGCAAGTCCGCGCGACGCTGCTCATCGAGCGGGCCTTTGAGGGCGCTGGAAGCGTAGCCGTAGGCGTCCGCATCGAGCAGCACCATGTCCTGGCCCTCGATGTCCAGGCCGCGGAAGCCCGACGGTCAGCCCGCGACCCGCCGGCGCAGGACGGTGTTCCGGTCCTACACGCCGAAGTGGGCCTACGTCCTGCTTCTGTTCGGAGTGCTGCCGTTCGCCATCGTCGCCGCCGTGCTGCAGAAGCGCGTCAAGGCCCCGACCTGGCCCTTCTGCGCCGACTGCGGCAGGTTGCGCACCCGCCGCCTGCTCATCGGCGTCGGCCTGGTGGTGCTCGCGGTCGTCGGCGTGGTGGCGCTGTCCGCCCTGTTGGCGCCGAACGACTCGACCGCAGGCCCATCGTGCTGGTCTTCGTGCTGCTGCTCATCGCGGGGCTCGGCGTGGCCAGCACCGCCGGCAACGGCCCGATCGCCTCCGGACACGTGTCCAACGACGGCAGCACCGTGCAGGTCCGCCGCGCGCACGACCGCTTCGCCGAGCAGGTCGCGGCCCTGCAGCCGGGGCCACAGCCCCACCCGGGCCTACCCGCCCTACCCGCAGGCCGGACCGCCGCAGTATCCGCCGTACCCGCCCGCCGCGCCGCAATACGGACCCCCAGCGCAGTACGGACCTGCGCCGCAGTACGGGCCCGCTCCGCAGGCCTGGCCCCACCAGGCGCAGGGCGATCAGCCGCGGTAGAGCTCACCGAACGACGGACGGGTCGCCGGCCCGCGGGTGCCGCAGGCCGGCGGATCCGTCAGTAGCGCAGCGCGCGGAGGTTGGCGTAGCTGTCGCAGGCCGACGAGACGCCGTCCGGGCGCGGGCTGTCGTTTTCGGTCAGGTAGTACTCGACGCCGCCCATCTCGCTGTAGGCGAAGATGCGGGCGAAGTCGATGGTGCCCTCGCCCACGTCGGCGAAGGACCCGTTGGCGGCCATGTCCTTGACGTGGAACAGCGAGAACCGGCCCGGGTACTGCTTGATCAGCTCGACCGGGTCGGCGCCGACGCTGGACGCCCAGTACAGGTCGAGTTCCATCGCCACCAGGTTCGGGTCGGTCTCGCGGACCAGCACGTCGTAGCCGCGTACGCCACCCTCCTGCGTGGTGAACTCGAACCCGTGGTTGTGGTAGGCGACGGTGATGCCCGCCTGCTTGAGCTCGGCGCCGACCTCGTTGAGGGTCGCCGCGACCTCTGAGTAGTCGTCGAGCGTCCAGGAGCCCGATCCGGAGATCCGGACGTACTTCGCGCCGAACGTCCGGGCGTTGGCGATGACGCCGTCGAGGTTGTTCTTGAGATCGCCGAGGCTGATCCCGATCGACGGGACCGACAGCCCGGCGGTGGCGACCAGGGGCGCCAGCGCGTCGGCCCGCTTGCCGTAGAAGTTGTTCACCGCGCCGGAGGGTTCGGCGTTGCGGTAGCCGCAGGCGGCGAGTGCAGCCAGGGTGGCTTCGGGCGCGGCCGGCATGGTGGCCCGCACCGTGTAGAGGACGAGGCCGATCCGGTCGTCGGGCACGGCGCGGGTCCCTGGGGCCGGCTGCGGCTGGCCGATCTCGGAGTCGGCCGCCGCCCGGACGATGCTCGCACTGTCCTCGGGTGTGAGGACGCCGTCCTGCCGGAGCGCGTTGGTCAGCCCGCTGACGGTCCGCACGAAGCTGCCGTGGTCGGCGAACGGCGCCTCGGCCCAGATCGCGTCCAGGATCGTGCACCCGTCGCCGAGATCGCGGTTGGGTACGCCCGAGTCGGCCCCGTTGCGGCCGAAGAACACCGTGGACGAGCTGGTGTAGCCCCACGGGCAGAGGTCGGCGGCGACCTGTTCCGCGGCGGCCGTCTCGGGTTCGGCGGCCGACGCCGGAGCCGCGGTGAGCGGCAGGAGTGCCGCGGCGAGCGACACGGCGAGCAGGTGACGGGCTCGCGGTCGACGGTGGGACGGGCGGGCGAAGCTGGAGTTCATCGTTGTCTCCCGGAAGTCGGAGGGGCAGGTGGTCAGGCCACAGAGGGCAGCGCCAGGGATGGCGGCTGCTGGAGGCTGTCGGGGCCGTGCCGGGTCGGGTGGTGGCGGGGCGGCATTCCGCCCCGCCACCGGTGACGCTCAGCTCACCGTCACGACCACGGTCGAGGACAGGGTCGCCCCGACGCTGTCGGTGACGGTCAGCCGTGCCGTGTAGGTGCCCTTGCGGGCGTACGTGTGACTGGCCGACGCCCCGTGCACGATGGCCGAGTTGTCGCCGAAGTCCCACGTGTGATCCGTGATGGTGCGCCCGGGCGCCGGCGAGGCGGTCCCGGTGAACGCGACCGCCAGCGGCGCGGTGCCCGTGGCGGGCGTGGCCGAGGCCGAAACCGTGGCTTCGGTCTGTTCGCGCACCCCGGCGCCGTTGAAGCGCAGCCAGTCCAGCGCCATCAGGTCCGGGGTGCCACCCGTCTGGTTCGGGTTGACGAAGACCAGGTAGAGGGTGGTCGTGCGGCCCGGATCGGTCAGCTCGACGGTGGGCGAGACGACGTTGTCCCAGCCGCCGGTGCCGGCGATGGTGGCCCGGCCGAGAAGCTGGCCGGTGGGGGAGTCGGCCCTGACCTCGATGTCACCGCCGCTGCTGCCCGAGGCGACGCCGAAGGTGACCGAGTCGATGTTGCGGAGGTTGACCGGGCCGAAGTTGATCCACTCGCCATGGTCGATGTCGCCGATGCGCTTGCCGGCGCTCGCGGTCGCCCGGTCGAGGACCTGGATGCCGCTCTGGCCGTCGAAGTGCTCGGCCTCCTTGCTCTTGGTCTGCAGCTCCGCCCGGGTCGAGCCGACCAGTTCCGGCGCCCCGTTCGCCCCGCCGTCGGTGTATTGCGCGGAGAGCAGGGTGTAGAGGTTCTGGCCCGGGCCGTGCCCGTCGCCGCCGTTGCTCTCGGTCACGGCCACCCCGGCGCATCCGACGTAGTTGTCCAGCGGGTGGGCGTGTGAGTCGTGACCGAGCTGGGTCTGCACGACCACCTTGGAGCAGTCGATGCTGCTCTCCTCCGGGTCGGTGACCGTGACCGTGTACGGGATGCGGTCACCGAAGTCGAAGAAGGCCCCGTCGGGGACGCTGAGGGTCACCGTCGGGCGGGTGTTGCCGGCCGTGATCTCCTGTACGGCGACGGCGGTCTGCCCGTTGGTGGCGGTGACGGTGAGTCGGGCGGTGAAGCGCCCCGGTGTGCTGTAGGTGTGGCTGGGGTTGGCGGCGGTGGAGTCGACGCTGCCGTTGCCGTCGAAGTCCCAGGCGTACTGGATGGCGGTGCCGTCGGGGCCGCTGGAGCCGGCGCTGGAGAAGGCGACGGTCAGGGGCGCCGGGCCGCTGTCCTTGTCGGCGGTCAGCTTGGCTACCGGCGGCCGGCTGTTGGCGACGTAGTCGATGCGGTAGATGCCGGCGCCCTCGTTGCTGCCGCCCCGACCGCTGCCGCTGCCCTCGCCAAAGTCGATGACGTAGAGGGAGCCGTCCGGCCCGAACTCCGCCTCGAACGGTTGGATCCAGGACATGTTGCCGAGGATTCCGTTGATGGACTGCAGGTCACCGACGTTGGTGGGGGCGAAGCGGGGGTCGGTGAAGGTCTGGGCGGTGTCGTGGATCGACAGCGTCTTGAACCACCGGCGGGTCAGCTCGTAGACGATCCACTTGCCCTCGAAGTACTGGGGGAACTTGGTCAGCCGCTTGTTGGACGGGTCGTAGTCGTAGACGGGTCCGCTCATGGGGCCGCCGCCGCCCGTGCCCAGCTCGGGGAACTGCGGGGAGGCCGAGTAGGCGTACGAGACCAGGGCCGGCTTCGTCGCCGGGAGGTTGGTCAGGCCGGTGTTGTTGGGGGAGTCGTTGACCGGCGCGGCGCAGTTGAACTTCGGCCCGGAGGTCGACGTGGCGAAGCCGTAGTCGTTGAACGGGATGTTGTTGCCGATGCAGTAGGGCCAGCCGTAGTTTCCGGCGCTGGTGATCCGGTTGAACTCGACGGTCCCTTCGGGCCCACGGTTGGGGTTGGCGGAGCGGGAGTCGGGGCCGTAGTCGGCGACGAGCAGCGCGTTGGTCTTGGAGTCCACGGTGATGCGGAACGGGTTCCGCATGCCCATCGCGTAGATCTCGGGCTTCGTCCGGGCCGTGCCCGGGGCGAACAGGTTGCCGTCGGGAATGGCGTACTTGCCGTTGGGCAGGGGCTTGATCCGCAGGATCTTGCCGCGCAGGTCGTTGGTGTTGCCGGCGGTGCCCTGGGCGTCGTACGCGCGACGGCCGGCCCGCTCGTCGATCGGGGTGAAGCCGCTGGACTCGAACGGGTCGGTGTTGTCACCGATGGCGGCGTACAGGTTGCCCTGCTGGTCCATGGTCACCGAGCCGCCCATGTGCGAGTTGGCGCGTGCCTCACCGCGCCAGGTCGGGATCGTGAGCAGGCGCTTCTCCGAGTCGAGGCTGACGCTGTCGCCCTCGACGGTGAAGCGGGACAGGTTCAGCTGCTTCTCCACCCGGTCGGACCAGAGCAGGTAGAGCCAGTTGTTGTCGGCGAAGTGCCGGTCCAGCGTCATGCCGAGCAGGCCGTCGGACTGGCTGGTCTGCTCCGGCGTGTAGGCGAAGTCCAGCAGCGTGGTGACCGCGAGGGTGTCCTGGTTGACGACCTTCAGGGCGCCGGTGCGCTCGATGTAGAAGACCCGGCGGTCCGGTGCCACCGCCAGTTCGAACGGGTCGGAGAGGTCCTGGTTGACCAGGGGGATCCGCTCGAAGTTGGTGGTCCTGGTGGCGCCGCAGTCACCGGGGGCGGCGCCGGCGGCCCACTTGATGCCGCCCGCCAGGTGCGCGAGGAAGGCCGGCTCCTGGAACGACGAGGAGCTGTGCCCGCCGGCCGTGAACCAGGAGCGCCCGCCGTCGTAGTTCTGGCACCACGAGTAGGCATGGTCGGTGCCCTCGTCGAGCCCGGGAATGCCGTCGCGCACCTTGATCTGGGCGAGCGTGTGGACCTTGCCCGTGGGGTTGGTCCGCCAGTTGTACCACTCCTCGCTGCGCTCCCAGAGCTCCGGCAGGTCCTTCGTGGACGGGTGGGCGTGGTCGAGGACCTTGATCCGGCCGGGGAAGGTGCCGCCGGTGGCGGAGAAGTCCGGGTGCTGGTCGAAGATGGTCCCGACCAGTCCCTCGTACCAGGTCCAGTTCCGCTCGCTCGCCGACGCGGCGTGCAGGCCGACCCAGCCGCCGCCGTTGCGGATGAATTTCTGGAGCGCGGCCCGTTGGTCGGCGTCGAGGAGGTCGCCGGAGGCCGGGGTGGAATTGGTGTTGTTGAACACGAGTGCGTCGAAGCGGGCGAGGTTGTCGTCGGTGAACGCGCCCGCGTCGGTGGTCGCCTCGACGGCGAACCCCTGTTCGTCGCCGAGCTTCCGGATGGCGGCGACGCCGGCCGGAATGGAGTCGTGGTAGAAGTTCGTGACCTTGGAGAAGACCAGCACCCGGAAATTGGTGGCGGTCGCGGATTCGGCGGCGGTCGCCGGCGTGCCTGGCAACAGGAGTGTGACGGCCGCGAGCAGGGCGAACAGTAGCGTGCGATGGCGTCTCATACACGCGCTCCTTGATGGGGACGGTGGTAAGAAAGCGCTTTCCACGTTTCCTGCACCCTACGAGATCCATTTCGAGGGGTCAATATTTTTGCGCGGTCCCCATTTCGCGGGCCGTGACGGTCCAATGGCATGCCGACAACCACTCTCTCGACTGGAGAGAGTGGTTGTCGGCAGTTAATTCAATTGGTCAGAAGAATGGTGGGTGGGACACCGGAGCCGGCATTTCCGGCCGGCTCCGGTGTCCGTCAGCACTCCTCCCGGCGGTCTCTCAGAACCGAATCTTGCGCAGGTAGCGGTAGCCGACCTCGGCCGTCTGCTGCGGCGTCACATCCGGGGTGTCGTTCTCGACGATGTACTCGAGCACCGAGTGCTCCCGGAAGATCCGGGCGAAGTCGATCATCCCGGTGCCCAGGTCGGCCATGTCGCCGGTGGCCGCGTCCCGGTCCTTGACGTGGAACTGCAGGACGCGCTGCGGCGCGGAACGGATGGCGTCCAGCGCGAAACCCTCGGGATCCGCGACGCCGTCACCGGAGTTGATGCCACCGGTGACCGCCCAGTAGAGGTCGACCTCCAGGTGCACGAGCTGGGGATCGAGCTCCGCGGTCAGCACGTCCCAGGGGCGCTTGCCGCCGCCGAGGTCGATGGTGAACTCATGGGCGTGGTTGTGGTAGCCGTAGCGCAGGCCGGCCGCCCGAGCCGCCGCGGCCTCCACGTTCATCTGCTCCGCCCAGCGCTTCCACTCGTCCTGGCTCTCCGAGTACAGGTACGGCACCACCATGAACTGCTGGCCCAGGGTGACCGCGTTCTGGATCTTCTGCTCCAGCTCGGCGGCGCTACCGCTGATCCCGTCGTGGCTGGAGCTGGCCCTGATGCCGATGCCGTCCAGGAACTGGCGCAGCTGGGCCGCGGTCCGACCGAAGTAGCCGAGCGCCAGCTCCACGCGCGGATACCCGATCTGGGCGAGGTGGGTGAGGGTGGCGTCGTACCCGGGCGCGCCCCACAGGGCGTCGCGGACCGTCCACAGCTGGATGCTGATCAGGCCCGGGGGTACCTGGTGCCGCCCGGTGCTGTGGGTGGTGGCCGCCGCGGGCGTCGCGCCGAGCGCGGACGAGGCGAGCCCGAGGCCGGCCAGGGCGGCCAGGGAGCCGCGCAGCAGGCTGCGCCGGTCAACGGAGTGCCGCAGCGCGGCCATTCCGTCGTATCCGTAACACATGGTTTCTCCTTCTCAGGACTATGCGTTGGGGACCAGGACGACCTGGTCGGTGCCGGTCAGGGACGGCAGGCCGTCACCGCCGGGGTCGGTGTAGGACGCGACGAACACGGCGGTGAGGTTGTCGTGCTCCGGGTCGTGGCCGGACGGCACCGTCGTCTGGATCGAGCCGGTGCAGCCGTTGGCGGTGGTCTGCGGGTGCCCGTGCTGGTCGTGGCCCAGGACGTACGTGACGCTGACCCGGGAGCAGTCCACCGGCTGGTCGTCGGTCACCCGTACCTCGAACTGCACGGTGTCGCCGAAGGCGAAGGGCTGGCCCTCGGTCGGCTTGACCAGCTCCACCACCGGAGCGGCGTTGCCGACGACGATCCGCACCGAGGCGGAGGCGGAGAGCCCGCCGGCGTCGCTCACGTTGAGCGTGGCGTTGTAGAGGCCGTTCTCCCGGTAGGTGAAGGTCGGGTTCGCCTCGCGCGAGTCGACCTTGCCGTCGTTGTCGAAGTCCCACGCGTACTTCAGCCGGTCATTGTCGTAGTCGGTGGTGCCCTCGCTGGAGAACGTGACGGTCAGCGGGGCGACCCCGTTGGTGGGCGTGGCCGAGACCTGCGGCACCGGGGTGTGGTTGCCGGTCCAGCCGGTGTAGTCGATCCGGGCCAGCTGCGCGTCCGGGTTCTCGCTGAAGAAGCCGTCGCCGTACTCGAGCACGTAGAGCGCGCCGTCCGGGCCGAACTCCAGGTCCATCGGGTTGTCGAAGGTGAACGAGGGGAGTACCGGCTCGATCCCGGTCAGCGCACCGCCGGAGCTCAGCCGGAAGCCCTTCACGTAGTCCCGGGTCCACTCGTGGAACAGCGGCATGCCGTCGTAGTACGCCGGCCACGCGATCGGCGCGCGGCCGTGCGCCGTCGGACGGGAGAACTGGTACGCCGGCCCGGCCATCGGCCCGATGCCGCCGGTGCCCAGCTCCGGGAACTGCGCCGAGGGGCCGTAGCCGTACCACATCTGTGGCTGCTGCACCGGGGGCAGGTTCCGCAGCCCGGTGTTGTGCGGCGACTCGTTGACCGGCGCGGCGCAGTTGAACGGCGCCCCGGACCGGCCGGTGGCGAAGTCGTAGTCCACGTACGGCAGCTGTGCGGTGGCGCAGTACGGCCACCCGTAGTTGCCGGCCTTGCGGGCGGCGAGCCACTTGCCCTGTCCGGCCGGCCCGCGCAGCGGATCGGCCTGGCCCGCGTCCGGCGAGTAGTCGCCCACGTACAGGTCTCCGGTCTCACGGTTCAGCTCGATCCGGAACGGGTTGCGCAGACCCATCAGGTAGATCTCCGGCCGAGTGCTGGCCGTGCCCTCGGGGAACAGGTTCCCGTCCGGAATGCTGTACCCGCCGTTCTCGCCGACCTTGATGCGCAGGATCTTGCCCCGCAGGTCGTTGGTGTTGGCCGCGGTGCGCTGCGCGTCGTACGCCGGGTTCCGGCCCGGGCGCTCGTCGATCGGCGCGTAGCCGCCGGACTCGAACGGGTTGGTGTCGTCACCGGTGGACAGGTACAGGTTGCCCTTGGCGTCGAAGCCGATGTCCCCGCCGACGTGGCAGCAGATGCCCCGGTCGACCGGTACGTCGATGATCTGCTGCTCGGTGGAGAGGTCCAGCTTGTCCTTGACCAGCCGGAACCGGGAGAGCCGGATGGCGCCCTTGAACTTCGCGAAGTCCGCGGCGGTGCCCCAGGCCGGTGCGTCGCCCTCGTTGACGTTCGGGGTCGACGGGTCGTCGACCGGGGTGTTCATCGGCGGCGAGTAGTACAGGTAGACCCAGTTGTTGCCGGCCTTGCCGAAGTTCGGGTCGATCGCGACGTTCTGCAGGCCCTCTTCGTCGTGCCGGTAGACGTTCAGGGTCGCGGCGACCGTGTTGCGGCCGGTGGCGGGGTCGTGCAGCCAGACCTCACCCGGGCGGGTCACGTGCAGCACCCGGCTGTCGGGGAGCACGGCGAGGTCCATCGGCTCGCCCGGGTTGTCGTTCAGGGTGACCTTCTGGAAGTCGCTCTCCGGCGGCGCCCCGGTCGTGCCGGGCGCGGCCATCGCGACGGTGGGCGTGGCGACGAGCGCCATGGTCGTCAGACCCGCTACGGCGAGCGCGAGTCGTCTCTTCATCTGCCTCTCCTTGTGCTCGGGACTGGTCGGGGCAGGTCGAGGGGGTGCGACCAGCTGCTCCTTCATGGACGGTGGTGTGGGCAGGGCTGAGTCGCCCGTCGCGGGGCAGGCGGCTACCGCGGCGCCGAACCGGCTTCCGGTGGCGTCGCTGTCGCGTCTGGCGAAGGGCTAGGGACGGGGGCTAGGGGACAGGTGGCAGATAGGTGTTGGCCGGCTGCCAACAGCCGTCTGAGGTCATCGCCGCGGGGTTGCCTACGTGGCGGTTAACCACGACGAAACACTCATCACCCGGCCGACGCTACAAAAGACATGGGGGCATGTCTATAGCTTTCATCGAGACCAACCGAACTTTCCTCTGTTATCGACGAAAGTGGCCCGTCGGGTTGCGGCAACGGCCGGAGTGGCTGGCTTTCGCGCCGGTCAAGGACCTGGCGGCACCCACCCTCACGATCATGCCGGGGTTGACCAACCGGGTCTGGTAGGCGATGTCAGCCCGGCTCAACCCGGCCCGGGCTGGCGGGCATGGTCGCGGACGGAACGGGAAGGTCAGGGCCGCCAACAGGACCGACCGAGGAGGTGCGCCATGACGGACACACCGGGCACCCGGTCCGGCGCTGCCCCGCCGCCGGCCGGCGGCGGCTTCGCCGTCGTGGAGCTGTTCACCTCCCAGGGGTGCAACAGCTGTCCGCCCGCCGAGGAGCTCTTGTCCGAGATCGAAAGTGACGCGCGGGAGCGCGGGCAGCCCGTCTACGCGCTCGGTTTCCACGTCGACTACTGGGACCACCTGGGCTGGGCCGACCCGTACGGCGACGCGGCGCACACCCGCCGGCAGGAGGCGTACGCGCGCGCCTTCCGCGCCCGGGGGTTGTACACGCCGCAGATGATCGTCAACGGCACCGTGGAGTTCGTCGGTTCCGACCGCCGGCAGGCGTCATCGGCGATAGCCTCCGCCCTCACCGAGGAGGCCGCCGTGCCGCTCGGCCTGTCGGTGGAGGACCTGGCCGAGGGCACGGGCGGCGGGTGTCGGGTGGTGGTCAACTACCAGGCCGAGCGGCCGCCGGAGCGGGCGGTGTTGAACGTGGCAGCCGTGGAACGCGGCCTGGAGAACGACGTCCCCCGGGGTGAGAACGCCGGGCGGAGGCTGCGGCAGGACAACGTGGTCCGCGCCTTCACGTCCGCGCAGCTGGCTCAGGACCCCGGGCGTGGGCGGCTCGAACTCGAGCTGTCGTCGGAGCTCGATCCGCGACACGCCTCCGTGGTCGGCTACGTCCAGAACGAGGATGACAAGTCGATCGTCGGCGTCGCGGCCGTCGACCTGTCGGCGCGCCTTACTCGGTGAAGTTCTTCCCCGGCGAGCAGGGCCCGGGGGAAGGATCGTTCGCGCCGTCCACCGAGCACACCATCATCGCGTAGGTGAATATCTCCAGGACATTGTATTGGAACTGGGTGTAGGTGCCCGCCCCGTTGCCGTTGTACTTGGTCGCGATCAAAGATTTGTCCGTGGGGGAGGTGTACACCCACAGGTAGCCCTTCGCACCGTGACCGTCGGCCAGTTGGTCGTAGACGCGAAAATAGTCGCCGTCATCCACGTGTTGCATACTGGCGACCGCGGTTTGACTGTTCACCAGGGAGACCCACGTGTCTCCGGCGAAGGCGGGGGTGCTTGTCCCCAACACGATGGCAGGGACCGTCAGCACGGCTGCAACACGAACCGGCCAGTTTCTTGACATTGTCATCCGCCTACCAGGCTGAGCCGCCTTCCGGCGGCCGACTGTCTGGATGTTAGGGAGCGAATTTGCCTGTGCACAATGACGTTGTTGATTTTCTTGAGCGAGATTTGAGCTTTCCAAACCTTTCCCATTGCGATGGTGCTGACCATGAGCCCTCTTCATCGTGAGGGGCCTGGTCACGGTGGGCGCGGCGGAGATCTGGTGTCGACATAGGACGAGGCTCCCGGTAAGACAGCAGTCGACCAAGATCGGATGCCCCAACCGGGAGCCTCGCTGTGCTGTCTTACCCGTCCGCAGTCGCGCTGTCCAGCCGCACCCTGAACCACATGGCCGACCTCCTCCGCGCCGAACGCGCCCGGCGCCGAGGTCGGTGGTGGCGCCTCGACGCCGGCCGGCAGGCCCTGCTCGCCCTGGCCCAGCTCCGCAACGGTGACACCATCGCCCGTCTGGCCTGCGGCTTCGCGGTCAGCGTCTCGACGGCCTGGCGGTACGTCCGGGAAGCGATCGACCTGCTCGCGGCGCACGCCGAGGACCTGAACGCGGCGATGCGTCGCATCGGCCGGCTTGGCTACGCGATTCTCGACGGCACCCTGATCCCGATCGACCGGGTCGTGGACCAAAGGCCCTACTACTCCGGCGAGCACAAGCGCCACGGCGTGAACGTGCAAGTCATCGCGGACTGCGCCGGACGCCTGATCTGGGCCTCGCCCGCGCTGCCTGGCGCTGCGCACGATCTGACCGCCGCCCGCACCCACGGCCTGACCGACGCGCTGACCAGCGCGAACGTCTTGACCTTCGCCGACAAGGCGTACCAAGGCGCCGGCGGCAGCGTCCATACGCCGTTCAAACGCCGTTCGCACCGGCCCCGACTGTCTCGACGGCAGGAGACCGTCAACCGCCATCACGCCAAGATCCGAGCCGTCGGCGAACGTGCCGTCGCCACCATCAAAGGCTGGAAAGTCCTAGCCAAGCTCCGCTGCTGCCCGCGACGCGCCACCGCGATCGTCCAGGCCATCCTCGTCCTACATCACGTCCAGACCGGCCGCGACCCACGATGAAAAGGGCTCGTTGTTACACGGACGGGTCCCAGGCGATGAGCTGATCGAAGATGTGACGGTCGCCGTCCAGTTCCAGCTTCGGAGAATCCAGCGGTATGCGGCCGTAAAAGAACAGGACCAGGTCACTGGCCGTGCCCCGGGCGGAGGCGTCGGCCGTGTCCGGGTCCGGGTCCTCGCTGGCAGCCGGCGCGCCGAGGCGGGCGGCCCATGCGCCGTCGCGGGACAGCCGAAGGCGCCAAGAGCGGCCCTCGGTGGAGTAGTAATCGACGACGGCGGGTTCGTGCGGCCAGGCGACATCCGTCGAGCAGAGGGTGAACTGGCAGTCGTCGAAACCGTCGAGGGCGACCTCGACTGGTAGCGGCTCCGGGTCCCCCACGGTGAGCTGGACATCGTAGGTGTGCACCGCGATCTCGGGAACCTGGCGCCGAGCCCATGCACCCGAGGTTTCCGGTGACTGCGAGTCACCCCAGAACGTCCAACAACCGCGGTCCGGGCCGGCCTCACGCAGCGCGCTCGTCAATCGCTCGACGGACTCGGTCCACCAGGCCAGGAGAGCCTCGCGTTCCCGAGGCGCACCCGTGCCGTCATCCCAAGCGGACTTCTCCGGGGGAGCGTCGGCCGGCCCGGCGGCGACGATGGCGGCCGACCTGCGGCGGCCCATGCCCAGGTGCTGCACGAGATCGAACAGCGTCCACTCCGGACAGCTCGGCACCGGCACGTCGAGGCTGGGCGCCGCAGCGACCGCGGCGCGGAAGGCAGTCGACCGTTCGTCAATCAGCCGCAGATGATCAGAGAACGTCAAAGTCTTTTGCACTCCGGCTTTCTACCAGTGTGCTCCGACAACCGGACAGCGATTTTCGCAGCCGACCCGGGCGCGGCACTGGCGCGCCAGGGTTCCACCTACCGTGACCTGCACCGTCACGATGAAAAAGGCTCCATGAGGGGCTTCCTGCCCCCGGCCGCGGCGCTCACGCCAGCCGCTGCTCCTGGTCGTCGCCCTGCCGCGCCACGTCGAGCAGGCCGTCGAGGGCGTTTCGCGTCCGGCCGGTCGCCGTGGCGAGGGCCCCGAGCGGGTCGGCGTGCCCCCGGCCGGCCAGATCCTCGAAGACGGCGAGCAGGTCGGACTCGAAGCCCGCCGCCGTCGCACCCCGGGCCTGGGCCAGCTCGGCGAGCCGGCCCTCGATGTAGCGGTCCACCATCAGCTGGTACGCCCCGACGCTCGGCAGGTGGTGGAACTCGGCCACCATCTCGTCGACGTGCCGTCCCACCCGGTGCAGCACGGCCGACGTGATGCCCCGCTCACGCACCTCCGGCGCCGCGTCATCCGGGATGCGGATGACGACCTCGTCCGGTCCGTTGATGCCACCTGACCTGGTGCCGGGGTGCCAGCGGGCCGTGACGACCCAGCCCTCGTCCCGGCGGGACAGCTCGACGGACCGATCGGGGTTCTGCTGGGACATGCGCTCCTGTCTTTCCGCGCCTCGTGGGCGCCTGTCGGTGGGTCGGCCGGCCCTGAGGCGGGGCCGGCTTGGTCAGGGCATCGGAGTTTCCGTTCTGCCCTCCAGTTGGCTGAGCAGGGCGCTCACCTCGGTGTGCAGGCGACGCAGCTCGGCGGTGGTCGGCGCCAGCTCGTAGCAATGGTGGTCGGCAGCGGCGGACAGGGCCGCCCAGGCGAACGCGACCCGCCGGGCGACGGCCGCGCCGGGACCGAGCCGGCCGTGCAGCATCAGCTGCTTCGGCCGGCCGTGCCGCAGCGCCGCCACCGTCGGCCTGGTCCGCCGCCAGTAGGCGTCGACACCGCCCTCGAGCGCGAGTCGGATCAGGCCGGCGCACGCCCGCGGCCACCAGCCGGCGGTCACCCCGGATGCGCCGAGCGGGCCGGCGCCGCGCAGCAGCTCGTCGGCCGCCGCCAGGCAGCGCCGGGGCGTCGGCGCGGTCACGACCGGGCCTCCTCGCCGCCTGCGGGCGCGGTCGCGGCGCCCGGCGGCCGCAGGACCTCCGCGAGGTGGCGGGCGTCCGCGACCAGTTCCGGCAGGTCCACCAGGTACGACCCGTGCACGCTCCGGCCGCAGAACCGGTACGCGGCCACGGCCCGCGGCCCGTGCCGGCGGCTCAGGTACCCGAGCACCTCACCGCCCCGGTCGGCGTCGTCGAACAGTGCCAACGCGACCGTGTTGGTCAGCTGCCGGGACGCCGCGACGACGGCCGCCTCGATCTCGTCGTGCGGCACCCCCCGCGCCGCCCGCCGCCGCCACACGATCCGGTGGCAGGCCGCCTCGATCGCCGAGCGGCACAGCTCCGCCACCACCGGCCCGCGTACCTCGGCGGCGATCTCCTCGGTGCGGGCCAGCGCGTAGGCGTCGTCGAGGTAGCGGGTCACCGGGTCGGAGCCGGGCCGCAGGGTGACCACCGACCGTTCGGCGCGCGCCACCTCGACGATGCGGGACCGACCGAGGCCGAGCCGGCCCAGCGCGTCGGGCAGCCGGGTGTCGTGGGTGAAGACCACCACCTGGCGCTGCTCGGCCAGTTCGGCGAGCACCCGCGCCAGCCCCTCCACCTTGGCCGGATCCATGCTCTGCACCGGGTCGTCGAGGACGATGAACCGGAACGGACTCTCCGCCGCGCAGCCGCGCGGCAGGAACGTCGCGAGAGCCAGGGCGTGCAGCTCGCCCTGGCTCATCACTCCCAGCCCGGTGCCGTTGTCCGCGCCGTCCACGCTGACCGGGACCACCACCCGCCGCCCGGTGTTCGCACCGGTCAGGGTCATCGCGCCCAGCTCGACGTTGCTCTCCTGCCGCAGCCGCGCCCAGATCCGCTGCGCATGCTCCGCGAACGGCGCCAGCCGCTGGTCGCGTAGCTCCGCGCCGGTCGCCGTCAGCCAGGACCGGGCGGCCCGCAACCGGGCGAGGGCCCGTTCCCGCGCCGGCTGCCCTTCGGCCGCCGCCACCCAGGCCCGCACTTCTCCGGCCGCCGCCCGCCAACTGGTGTCGAGCCGGCGCAGCGAATCGGTCACGTACGCCCGCGCGGCCTGGGCCGCCGCGAGCACCGCCGGGTACCGCGCGGCCAGGTGGTCGGCCAGCTCCTCCGGCCCACCCGGGGCCCGCCGAAGCGCCGCCGTGGCCGCGTGCAACTCGTCGACCGGCAGCCCGGCGGCGTCGCCGTGGGGCACGTCCAGGTCGTCGATCAGGTAGTGCGCCCGCTGCAGCAGTGCGGTCAGCCGGGCGGCGGCGGCCTGGGCGGCGAGCGTACGGTCGCGCAGCTCCGCCAGGGACGCCGCGGCGCCGCTCCGCCAGTCGTGGTCGAGGCGGCCCGCCGCGCAGACCGGGCAGGGCCCGTCACCCCGCTCGTCGTGCTGCTCGATGGCCAATCGGAGCAGTTCGGCGGTGCGCAGCGACGCCCGGGACCGGCCGCCGTCGTGCCGGCGCGCCTCGGCGGCGGCCTCCCGCAGCTGCCCGGCGAGGCGGGCCACCTCGTCGGCGTCGGGCAGCTGCATCGAGGCCAGCCACCGGCAGAGCACCATGGTCTCGTCGGCCGCCGACTCCGCCGGCTCGTCGAGGATCGCCGTCAGCGCCGCCAGGTCGACCTCGCCCGGGGCTCCCAGCAGTCCGGCGGCCCGCCGGGCCCGGTCGTCGTCGATCCCGGCAAGAGTGTCGGCCAGGGTGGCGCGCTGCCCGCGTACCTCTTTGTCGGCCGCGTCGAGAGGCTGCGCGGCGGCCGTGAGCCGGCGGTCGGCGTCGGTGATCGCCGCCAGGCCGAGGATCGCGGCGATCGCGTCAAAGAGCTGGCTCTGCGTGCCGGCGGTGAGCCGGCCCAGCTCGGCCGCGGTGAGGAACGGCCGGTACAGCTCCAGCGGCCGGGCCAGCCCCAGCTCGGCGACGTCCTTCCGGATGCCCCGTGCGCTGGTGACGGTCACCTCGGCCTCGCCCAGCTCCGCGCCCGCCGGCCAGGAGCGGACCACCCGGGTGGGCGTGGGCACCCCGTCGACCCGCAGCTCGACGGCGATCCGGCACGGCTCCCCGGCGTGCAGGTTGCGCCACCCGGTCCGCCACCCGCCGTGGTGGTCGGCCCAGCGGGCGCTGTCGCCGGTCAGCGCCAGCTCCGCCGCCTCCGCGAAGCTGGACTTGCCGGAGCCGTTGCGGCCGACCAGCAGGGTCAGGCCCGGACCGGGCTCGATCTCGAGGGTGCGCTCCGGGCCGACGCCGCGGAACCCGGCGACGGTGACCGACGCCAGCCAGATCCGCTCCCGCGGCTCGTCCGCCGCCGGGCGCTGCGGCTCCGGCGTGGTCCGCCCACCGGCGAGCGCCGCGTCCAGGTCGGCGTCGCCGCTCAGCGCGGCGAGGACCAACTCGGCGGTGTCATCGGGTACGCGATCGGCGGCGAGCCGGTCGGCGATCAGCTCGGCGAGGGGTTCCCTGCGCATCATCAGACCTCCGCTTCGAGCAGGTGGGGAGGGCATGTGGTGCCGCCGTCGCGGCTCCGCCCGGGCCGGCTGCCGGTGGTGGTGTCGCGACGGTGGGTGACTGCTCTATCTGTTGATCGGCGGTCAGGCCCGCAATGCAACATGCCGATCGCACATGGCCCGCAGGGTCCATCGGATGCCACCATGACCAACGTCTGGCACGCACCGACGTGGACTGTCGACAAATGCTTCGGCCGGTTGTCGGATCCGGTCGCCTGCCGGTCGTCTGGTTGGTAGAGGCACCACTCCGGACACGAAAGGATCGACATGACGCCGTCAGCCAGCCCGATTCCTGACTCCTACCGCCGCGTCACGCCCTGCCTGGTCGTACGCGGCGCCGCGGATGCACTCACCTTCTATGCCGACGTGTTCGGCGCTACCGATCGGATGCGCTTCCCCGGCCCGGGCGGCACCGTCGCCCACGCTGAGATCCAGATCGGGGACGCGGTGGTCATCGTCGAAGACGAGGACCCACGGCGCGGAACCACGGCCCCGCCGGTCGGCGGGCTGCCCGGCACCCCGGTCTTCCAGTTCATCTACGTCGAGGACGTCGACCGGACGGTGGCGCAGGCGGCGCAGCGCGGCGCGACCGTGCAGCGCGCCCCGGAGAACCAGTTCTACGGTGACCGGGACGCCTTCATCGTCGACCCCTTCGGGCACGGCTGGACCGTCGCCACGCACGTGGAGGACGTGAGCGCCGACGAGCTGTCCCGGCGGATGGCCGCCCTGTTCGCATAGACCTCGACGGAGGAAAAGATGAAGTACGTGCTGATGTTCGTCGAGACCGAGCAGTTCGCGGCCGATCTCGCCGCCATGGACGAATCCGAGCGGGAACGCGCCTACGCCGGGGTGCGGCAGTGGTTCGCCGACCACCAGGACAAGATCAGTCACCACTCGCACCTCATGCCGTCGGACACGGCGACCACCCTGCGGCTGGATCGGAGCGAGCCGTTGGTCTCCGACGGGCCGTTCGTGGAGGGCAAGGAGGTGGTCAGCGGCTACGCCGAGATCGAGGTGGCTGATCTCGACGAGGCGCTGAGCGTCGCAAGATCGTGGCCAGCCTGCCCGGTGGTGGAGATCCGACCCATCGCGGCATGACCCAGCCGACGCACGCCGAGCTCGCCCGCGTGGTCCGCGACCACGCGGGCCGGCTCGCCGCGTCCCTGGTGCAGTTGGTTGGCGACTTCTCCGCCGCCGAAGATCTCGTCCAGGACGCCGTCGAGGCCGCGTTGGCGCACTGGCCTGGCGAGGGCATCCCGGAGCGCCCGGACGCGTGGCTGTACACCGTCGCCCGCCGTCGTGGTCTCGATCAGCTCCGCCGGGAGCATCGCCACCGGCAGAAACTCGCGCTGGTGCCGTGGCCGGCCGAAACGCAGCCCGACGACCGGCTCCGGCTGATCTTCACCTGCTGTCATCCCGCCCTGCCCCGCGCCGCCCAGGTCGCCCTGACGTTGCGCGTGGTGTGCGGGCTGAGCACCGCACAGATCGCCAGAGCGTTCCTCGTCCCGGAGAGCACCGTCGGGCAACGGATCACCCGCGCCAAACGGAAGATCAGCGACGCCGGGATCCCGTACCGGATCCCGTCCGCGCACGATCTCGGCGGCCGCCTCGCCGAGGTGCTCGCCGTGATCTACCTGCTGTTCAACGAGGCCTACCTGTCCACCGGCGGCGACCAGGCCCAGTCCGGCGGCCTCGCCGACGACGCCGAATTTCTCGCCGCGTTGCTGCACCAGCTCATGCCTACCGAGCCCGAGGTCGCCGGCCTGCTCGCCCTGATCCGGCTCCACCGGGCCAGAGCCGCCGCCCGCTTCGACCAGAACAACGAGATCATCCAGCTGCAACACCAGGACCGGTCGCGCTGGAACCACCAGGCAGTCGCGGAGGCCGGGCGACTCATCGGCCGCGCCGCAGCACAGCGAAGACCAGGGCCCTACCAACTGCAGGCCGCGATCGTCGCCTGCCACGCGGAGGCCCCGCGGTGGGCGGACACCGACTGGATCCAGATCGTGGTGCTGTACGACATGCTGCTGCACCTGGCACCGTCGCCGGTCACCCGGCTCCACCGGGCGATCGCCCTGCGCTACGTCACCGGGTCGGCGCAGGCGCTCGCCGAAGTCGACGCCCTGGCCGATGACCTGAACGACTACCACCTCTTCCACGCCACCCGCGCCGAGCTGCTCCGCGACGTCGGCGACCTCGCCGGGGCATGCGCGGCCGACGAACGTGCCCTCGTCCTGACCGCCAACCCGGCCGAACAATCCCTGCTGCGCCAACGCCTGAGCTGGGCCTGACCCGCGACGCACCAGTGGTGCCGCTGCCCAGGTGACGCGGGGTTCGCGCGGTCAGCGAAGGTCGGACATGCGCGATTGTTGGGCGCGAAACGCGAATCTCTTCCCAAAGGCCCCGGCCGGTGACCGCGACCAGCGACCTGATACCGCCCAACCTCGCCGATAAGTAGCACCGGAAAGCCAGGATTGCTGGAAATCCCCATGCCCAGGCCTTGCGCTGCTGCTTTCCGTCACGCAGGATGGGTCGCATGGATGCCGCGCCCACCCTTGACGCGTTGGACCGCCGCCTGCTGGCCGCGCTGCAACTCGACGGCCGCGCGCCGTGGGGCCTGGTGGCCCGGGCGGTCGGGGCCAGCGAGTCGACGGTGCAGCGCCGTTTCACCGCGTTGCGCAACCGGCGAGCGGCCCGGGTCATCGGCGTCGTCGACGTCCTCCGGTGCGGCCTGGGGGTTCCCGTGCTCGTCCGGATCTCGTGCCGACCCGGCACCGCGGGGGAGGTCGTGACCCGGCTGGCCGCGAAGCCCGAGGCCCGCTTCGTCGCCATGGTCGCGGGCAGCGTCGACGTGGTCGCCGAGTTCGTCGTGCCGACGCACCGGGACCTCGCCCAGGTGCTCGTCCACGACCTGCCCGGAGCCGACCTGGTCACCGACACCGAGACCCTGACGGTGATGCGGACCTTCACCTCCGCCCACGACTGGGACACCGGCCTTCTCGACCCGGAGGCGACCGCCCTGCTCCGCCCCACGCCCGCGCGTCCGTTCGAGGACCAGATCTGGGAGCGCCCACCGGACCGGCTGGACGACCTCGAACTGGCCATCCTGGCCACCCTCGGCGAGGACGGGCGGATGCCGGTCAGGGAGATCGCGGCGCAGGTCAACTCGAGCGAGTCGACGGTCGCCCGGCGCATCGACTCGATGGTCGCCCGGGGCTGCCTGCGCTTCCGGACGTTGGTGGAGCCGACCCTGCTGGGCTTCGCGGTCGAGTTCATGCTCTGGCTCGACGTCGAGCCGGCCCAACTGGACGCCGCCGGTCGCCAGCTCGCCGAGGACCCCGCCACCAAGTACCTGTCCGCCACCGCCGGGCGGTTCAACCTCTGCGCGCAGGTCTCGCTTCCGCACTTCGCGGATCTCTACCGGTTCACCACCGACGTGGTCGGCGCCCTGCCCGGCGTCCGCCGCGCGGACACGACCCTGCAACTCGACACCCTCAAGCGCGCCTGGCTACCCACCGCCTCGCACCTGTCCGTCGAGCCCGTCACCGAAAGGAGCAGCCAATGAGCGCCGCCACCGAGCCGTGGCAGTGGGACGAGGCCACCTGGCGCGGCCACGTCGACCGGGTCCGAGCGGGCCGCCGGCTCGCGCCGTCATGGCCCGGCGGCGCCAAGGTCGCCGTCGCGATCTCCTTCGACTCCGATCACGAGACCATTCCGCTGCGCGAAGGGGAGACCCGCCCCGGCAAGCTCGCCCAGGGCGAGTACGGCTCCCGGGTCGCCGCGCCCCGGATCCTCGCCGCGCTGGCGCGGCACTCGGTGCCCGCCACCTTCTTCATGCCGGCGGTGTCCGCCCTGCTCCATCCCGAAGAGGCGCGCGGTTACGTGGAGGCCGGCCACGAGATCGCCGCGCACGGGTGGATCCACGAGCGCAACATGCTGCTGCAACCGCAGGACGAACGGGAGCTGGCCGCTCGGGCCCTGGACACGTTGGAGAAGGTCACCGGGGTTCGACCGGTCGGGGTGCGCACCCCGTCCTGGGACTTCTCCGACGCCACCCTGGGGATCATCGCCGAGCTCGGGCTGATCTACGACTCGTCACTGATGGCCGACGACGACTGCTACGAGCTGCTCGCCGACGGCCGGCCCACCGGCATCGTCGAGCTGCCGGTGGAGTGGATCCGCGACGACGCCCCGTACTTCATGATGGAGCGCTACTCGACCCTGCGGCCCTACACCCCGCCGCGTGACGTGCTGCAGCTGTGGCGGGACGAGTTCGACGCCGCCCGTGCCGACGGTGGCCTGTTCCAGCTCACCCTGCACCCGCACATCATCGGCCACCGCGCCCGGATGGTCGTGCTCACCGAACTGCTCGACCACATGGCCTCCTTCGACGACGTCTGGTTCGCCACCCACGCCCAGATCGTCGAGCACGTGCGCACGGAGCTGTCCGAGCCGCCGACAAACGCCGACTAGCCCGCGCCGACCCTGCCCCCCTTTCCACCGCGACCACCCGGAGGTTCGCCGTGTCCGCGACCACCACGACCGCACCGACCCACGCACCAGGCGCGCCCCTCACCGACAAGCAGCGCCGCGCCGTGATCGCCGGTTCGATCGGCAACACCGTCGAATGGGTCGACTGGGCCCTGTACGCCTCGTTCGCACCGATCTTCTCCGCCCAGTTCTTCCCGAAGGGGAACCCGAACGCCGCCCTGCTGGCCACCCTGGCCGTGTTCGCCGTCGGCTTCCTGATGCGCCCCATCGGTGGCGCCCTGCTGGGCAGCTACGCCGACCGGCGCGGCCGCAAGGCCGGCATGACGTTGACCATCTCGATGATGGCCGTCGCCGCCCTGGTCATCGCGATCTGCCCGCCGTACTCGGCGATCGGCATTCTCGCCCCGGTCGTCCTGGTGCTCGCCCGTCTGGTGCAGGGCTTTTCCGCCGGTGGCGAGTTCGGCACCTCCTCCGCCTTCCTCATCGAGTCCGCGTCGCCCCGGCGCCGGGGCTTCGTCGGGTCCTGGCAGCAGGTGTCGGTGGGCGCCGGCGCGCTGATCGCCTCGCTGCTGGGCACGCTGCTGACCCGTACCCTCAGCGACGACGCCCTGGCCACCTGGGGTTGGCGGGTCGCGTTCGCCGTCGGCGGCCTGCTCGGCCTGGTCGGGCTGTGGCTGCGGGTCTCGGTCGAGGAGACCGACGCGTTCACCGAACTCGCGCAGCGGCGGGTGGGGCAGGCCAAGCCCCAGCCGGTGAAGGAGATGCTGGTCAAGCACCCGCGCGCCGCGCTGCGGGTCGTCGGGATCACCATCGCCGGCACCCTGCTGTACTACATGTGGGTCAGCTACATGCCCGGCTACGCCCACACCGCCGAGGGCGTCCCGCTGACCACCGCGTTCCTCGCCAACACCCTGGCCATCGCGATCTTCCTGGTGCTGCTGCCCTTCGGCGGCAAGCTCTCCGACCGGTTCGGCCGCAAGCCCACCCTGCTCTTCTTCGCCATCGGCTTCCTCGTGCTGGCCTGGCCGGCGTTCCAGATCATCGGCGGTGGCTTCTGGTCGCTGTTCCTCGTCGAACTCGCCGGGGTCTTCTTCCTGGTCGGCTACTCCGCCAACTGCGCCGTGGTGATGGCCGAGCAGTTCCCCGCCGACGTCCGCACCACCGGCATCGGCCTGCCCTACGCCCTCGCCGTGGCGATCTTCGGCGGCACCGCCCCCTACGTCACCACGTGGCTGGCCACCCACGGCCACCGCGACAAGGTGTGGCTGTACGCCGCCGCGGCCGCCGTCGTCGGGATCGTCGTCTACGCCACCATGCCGGAGACCAAGGGCAAGGAGATCGGATGAGCAGGCACGTCCTGGTCACCGGAGCGGCCAGCGGAATCGGCGCGGCAGTCGCCGCGTGGTTCGCCAACGACGGCTGGCAGGTCAGCGGCGTCGACCTCCGCGAGCCCGAACTGCGCGCCACGCTGGCCGCGCTGGACGCCGACACCGACGCCCACGTCGCCGACCTGGCCGATCCGGCAGCGCCGACCCGGGTGGTCAAGGAAGCCTGGGCGCGCGGCGGACCGCTGGACGCCGTGGTCAACGCCGCCGGCATCTACCCGGCTCGTAGCTTCCTCGACCTCGACGCCCCGGTGTGGGACCGGGTCCAGGCGGTCAACGTCCGCGCGCCGATGCTCACCACCCGCGCCTTCGCCGAGCTGGCCATCGCGGCCGGGCGTGGCGGCAGCGTGGTGAACATCAGCTCCGGTGCCGCGCTGCGGGCCCGCCCCGGCGCCGCCCACTACAGCACCTCCAAGGCGGCCCTGGAGATGCTGACCAGGGCCGCCGCCGTCGAGCTGGGCGCCGCCGGCATCCGGGTCAACGCGGTCAGCCCGGGGTTCGTCACCGTCGACAGCGCGGCCAACCCGGTCACCGAGGAGTACGCCGCGGCGGTGTCGGTGAACCCGCTGGGCCGGCGCGGACGCCCCGACGACATCGCCGCCGCCGTCGCCTGGCTGGTGTCGCCGGCCGCCGAGTGGGTCACCGGCACCGTCCTCCGGGTCGACGGCGGCGCGTCCGCCGGCACCACCACCCTGCCACCGCACTGGCCGGCGCTGAGCGACGTGCAGGCCCCCGATCCGCACCCCACGCAAGGAGCAACCCTGTGACTGCCCGCAGCTACACCATCGTCGGCGCCGGGGCGATCGGCGGCACCGTGGCCTGGCACCTCGCCCGGGCCGGGCACGAGGTGACCGTGGTGGACGCCGACCCGGCCCACGTCGCCGCGATCGCCGAGGACGGGATCGTCCTGGAGCGCGCCGGAGTCAGGCAGGCGCAGCCGGTGGCCGCCGCGCTGACGCCCGACCAGGTCACCGCCCCGCTCGGGCGGGTGCTGCTGGCCGTCAAGGCGCACGGCACCGACGGGGCCGCCGCCTGGATCGCGAAGCATCTCGCCGACGACGGGTTCGTGGTCAGCCTGCAGAACGGGCTCAACGAGTCGGTGATCGCCGGCCACGTCGGCGCCGACCGCACCATCGCGGCCTTCGTCGATCTCTTCGCCGACGTCACCGCGCCCGGAGTCATCACCGACGGCGGCGCCGGCGCCATGGCGATCGGGGAGCTGACCGGCCCGGTCACCGACCGGGTACGCACCCTGGCCCAGGATCTGCGGGCCTGGGGCCCCGCCGTGGCGAGCGACAACGTGGCCGGATTCCTCTGGTCCAAGCTCGGCTTCGGCGCGATGCTCACCGCGACCGCCCTGGCCGACGACGCGATGGGGGAGTTGCTCGACCGGCATCGTCCGGCGGCGCACACCCTCGCCCGTGAGGTGTTCGCGGTCGCGGCCGCGGAAGGCATCACGCTGGAGCCCTTCGACGCGTTCCAGCCCGCCGCCTACACCGGCGACGCGAGCCCGGCGGACGCCGACGCGGCCACGGACCCGCTCGTCGCGTGGCTGCGCACCCAGACCAAGACCCGCAGCGGCATCTGGCGGGACATCGCCGTACGGCGTCGGGCCACCGAGGTTCCCACGCAGTACGGGCCGGTGCTGGCGGCGGCGGAGCGCCACCACATCGACGTGCCGCTGCTGCGTGCGATGCTCGGCCAGCTCGCCGAGGTCGAGGCCGACCCGTCGACCATGAGCGCGGACCGGTTGACCACCCTGGACCGCATGGTCGAGTGGGCGGCAGCCCGATGAGCGTGGCCGCCGCCAAGCAGCTCGACCCGCGTCCGCTCGACGACTTCCTGCGCGCACATCGCGACGACATGCTCGCGGACCTGGCCGCGTACGTCCGGCTGGAAACGCCCAGCGACGATCTCGAAGCCCTGGCCCGCGGCCGGGACTGGGTCAGCGCCTGGGTGCAGCAGCGGCTGGGCCCCGCAGCCGTCGCCCGCACCGAGCCCGGCGGGGACCACGGGGACACGCTCGTGCTCGACTACGCCGGAACGCAGCAGGCGGCCGCCGCCGCACCGGTCGCCGTGCTGGCCCACTACGACACCGTCTGGCCGCTGGGCACCATCGAGGACATCCCGTTCACCGTCACCGGCGACATCATCCGCGGGCCGGGGGTCTTCGACATGAAGGCCGGTCTCGTCCAGGCGGTGTGGGCGCTGCGCGCCCTCGACGCGCTGGGGCTGCCCCGTCCTCCGGTGCGCCTGATCCTCAACGGCGACGAGGAACTGGGCAGCCCCGCCTCGCGTCCCGTCATCGAGGAAGCCTGCCAGGGCGCCGCCGCCGTCCTCGTCTTCGAGGCCAGCGCGGCTGGCGCGGTCAAGACCGCCCGCAAGGGAGTCGGGCTGTTCGACCTCACCCTCACCGGCGTCGAGGCCCACGCCGGGCTCGACCCCACCGCGGGCGCCAGCGCCATCACCGCCCTCGCCGAGTTCGTCCTGCACGCCACCGCGCTGACCGACCTGCAGGCCGGCACGACCGTCAACGTCGGCGTCGTCGACGGCGGCACCCGCCGAAACGTCACCGCCGGCTCGGCACACGCCGGCATCGACGTACGGGTCGCCACCACCGAGGAAGCGGACAGGGTGGAGCGGGAGCTGCGCGAGTGGCGGCCGAGCAACCCGTTGGTCCGGGCGCGCGTCGACGGCGGATGGAACCGGCCCGTCATGGCGCGCACGCCCGCCATCGCCGACCTGTTCACCCGCGCCCAGGGGCTGGCCCGCCAGCTCGGTTTCGAGCTGCGGGAGATCGCGGTCGGCGGCGCCAGCGACGGCAACTTCGCCGCGGCTCTGGGACTGCCCGTGCTGGACGGCGTTGGTGCCGTCGGGTCCGGCGCACACGCCCGCGACGAGCACGCCACCGTCTCCGGCCTGCTGGAGCGGGGTGCGCTGGCGGCGGCGCTCGTGACCTCGCTCGCCGACCCGCCCGATCGCGGATGATCAAAACCTTTCTCCGAGTGACCTCGCCGCTGGGCGCGGCTGCCGGAGCTGATGCGAGGTGCCGCGGCGGCGGCCCCGGCCGACACCTGCCGGGGCCGCCGCCGCGATGTGCTGGGCTGGGTCAGTCGGCGCGGCCGGCCTTGAGTGCCGCCGCGGTGTCGACGACGCGCCGGGCCTGGTAACGGGCCGCTTCCAGGACCACGTCACCGGGTGCCCCATCGCCGACCACATGCGAGGTGCCGTAGGGATTGCCCGCCGCTGTCAACGGCCGGCGCTCAGTTCGCGGCGATCACGCGGCGCGTTGCCAGAGCGGGGAGATCTGAGCCTGCGCCAAGCGCCAGCCGCTCGGCGTGCGTACGGCGGTGTATCGGGTTCGGAGGCCGGCCGAACGGTGCGGCGCCTCGCCCTGGTGGAAGAAGTACACGAGTTGGTGGGCGCTGACCTCGGCGTGGTCGCCGTCGAGATCGACCACGACGTCGGTGTTGAAGTGCTGGGTCAACACCTCCTCCGGGCTGGTGCGCCGCACCACATCGACGATTTCGTCGATACCGCGCAGGACGCCGCGCGGGCTCCTGGTTTCGGCGTCCGGGGCGTAGACGGTCCGCAGGTCGTCGAAGCGACGCTCGTCCAGCACCCACGCGAGCGTGGCGACCAGTTCGGCGATCTCGGTGCGGTCGGTCACGTGTGACATCTCGATTCTCCATTCGTTGGCGACGCCAACGATATTGCGAATCGTTGGTGGCGCCAACGTCCTGTTAGCATGGTCACCCGTGGAATCGACACCGAGTCGTCTCGGGACAAGGGCGAGCTGGTTGATCTCTCAAACCGCCGTACATGCACGGCGGTTCGTCGCCGAGGGGTTCGCCGCCGCCGGCGCGCGGGGCTACCACTATCGCGTGCTCGCCGCGTTGG
The DNA here is from genome assembly GCF_030518795.1 of Micromonospora sp. NBRC 110009. Lineage (NCBI taxonomy): Bacteria > Bacillati > Actinomycetota > Actinomycetes > Micromonosporales > Micromonosporaceae > Micromonospora > Micromonospora soli. Next base: position 5,343,269 of record NZ_CP130427.1, read on the forward strand.
AGGAGTTCGGTCCCGCGAGCCAGGCGGAGCTGGGGCGGCGCTGCCGCATGGACCGCAGCGACGTCGTCGCGGCCGTCACCGAGCTGGAGGGAGAGGGCTTCGCGGAGCGCAGCGCCGACCCGGCAGACCGCCGGCGCAACATCGTCACGATCACCAGGGCGGGCACCCAGCAGCTCCGACGGCTGGACCGCGCGCTCGACACCGTGCAGGACGAGCTGCTCGCCCCGCTGTCGGCCACCGAACGGCAGACCCTGGTCGCGTTGCTCGGGAAGCTGATCGAGCATCACGGCGGCGTGCCGACCTCATGATCCCGCTCGGCGTCCATCAGGCCCGGACCGCTGCGACACAGCTCGCGTTCGCCTGGTCGGCGGGCAAGCCCTGGGCAGGAACGAAAGGTCGCCCGGTCGCGCGGTATGACGCGATGTCGAGCCCGCGGTCGGGCCGGTGCCCGTAGTGTGTCCTCAGGCGAGGACGGCGCGGGGCCTCCGGAGGGCGTCGATGGTGACGGAAGGCGGCGCCAACGCAGCGGCTCCGGCCCGACGGGACCCCGGCCGCCCGGCGTTCCTGGAACTCTTCTTCGACCTGGCGTACGTCTTTGCGATGATCTCCCTGGTCAAGACGCTCGCCGCCGACGTGAGCTGGACCGGCTTCGGCGAGACGTTGGTCCTGCTGCTCGCGTTCACCCTGGTCTGGGCGCTGACCGCGTGGGCCGCCGACACCCTTGACCTGGCACGGCCCGCGGTCCAGGTGCAGTTCATCGGGGTGGCGGCCGCCAGCGTGCTGCTGGCGGCCGCGGCACCCGACGCGTACGACGGGCGCGGCCTGCTCTTCGCGGTCACCTACCTGGCCATCCACCTCGGTTCGAGCGTCTACTACCTCCTGCTCGGGCAGAGTGCGGCCGAGCCGCGCCGCAGCGGCCGGATTTTCGTCTGGTACACCATCGCCGCGATCGGCTGGATCGGCGGTGGGCTGGCCACCGGCCCCACCCGCCTGCTGCTCTGGGCGGCGACCGTCGCAATGGAGTACGCCGCCGCCTCGCTCGGCTGGCCGCTGCCGCGGCTGGGTCGGTCGCAGCCGCAGGAGTGGCGGCTGGTCGGCGAGCGGGTGGCCGAGCGGTACCGGCAGTTCGTCATCATCGCGCTCGGCGCGTCCATCTTCGTGATGGGGACGACCTTCAGCCTGAGCGAGTACACGATGGATCGGGCCGGGGCGCTCCTGGTGGTGTTCACGATCGTGGTGCTGACCTGGCGGATCTACATCTACCGGGCCGGCGAGCTGCTGACCGAGGCCATCGCGCGATCGACGAACCCCACGCTGCTCACGCAGTCCGCCGCGGTCACTCATCTGATCATGGTGGCGGGCATCGGCGGCATGGCGGTCACGAGCCACCTCGTCCTGATGCGCCCCTTCGGGGAGACGCCGCCCTCGTGGGCCGCGGTCATCCTCGGCGGACCGGCGTTGTTCCTGGTCGGCCGTGGCGTGCTGGACTACACGGTCTTCGGTCGGATCTCCCGGTCCCGGCTGGTCGGGCTGGTCCTGCTGGCCGGCGTGGCGCCGGCCGCGGGCCTGCTGCCGCCGGTCGTGGTCGCGCTGCTCGACGTGAGCATCCTCGCCCTGATCGCTGCGGCGAACCTGATGAGCACCCACCGGCACGCCCGCACGCCGGCACCACCGGCGCTCGGGTGACCCTCACCCGGTCGGCACGGTGACCCGGACCAGCCGCGAGTGTGCCGGCAGCGCCTCCCAGACCAGGATGAGCAGCAGCACCAGATTCGCCACGACCAGGATGGCCAGCGGCGGAAGCAACGCCATCGCGGGTCCGATGGCGCACAGCACCACGATCCCCGACGCCCGGGACCAGAGGACCCGTCCGGTGACCACGGCGTCGAACAGGCAACTCCCGAGCAGGAACAGCGCCGGCCCGCCCAGGATGGCGACGATCCAGGCGGCTGGTGCCACACCGAACGGCCGCTCGATGACCAGCGCGACGCTGGTCGAGATCACCAGCACCCCGGCAACCATCACCAGGTGGCTGTACGAGGTGGAGGTGCCGGGCCGAACCCGCTCCACCAACATGACGGCGGGCGGTGCCAGGAGCTGCCGCACCCGGTGGAAGTAGAGCTGGAAGAGCACGACAGCGCTGGCGAACGCGACGACGCTCGCGGCCACCCGGCCGGCCTGAAAGCCGCTGCCGGCCAGCCCCGTGCCGGCGCTCAGGATCAGCTCGCCGAGCGAGATGATGAAGATTTCTCGATGCCGCTCGGACAGGTGGGTGCCGGTGAAGATCTGACTGGCCAGTTCGGTGCGACCTAGTTTCGGCGTCGGCCAGCCCAGCCGGGCCGACCCGAGGTCGACCGCCACCGCGACCGACCAGAGCAGCAGCCGGGCCGTTCCGTGCACGACCGCCCCGGCCACCCACGGCACCGCCGTGACACCGAACCAGAAGAAGACCCGGATGCTCCTGGCCTGGATCGGGCGGTTCACCCGGGTACCGGGGATGAGGACCGCGTCCCGGACGAGATGGATGCCGAAGTACGCCGCGACGAGCAGCCAGCCGTACTCGGCGAAGGCGTACGGCACCGCGATCGCCATCAGCAGGGTTTCGAACATGACCGCCAGGACGGTGGCCTGGATGACCGGTAACCGCGGGTTGAACAGGTCGGTGAGCCACGCGGTCAGTACCCAGACCCACCAGGCGGCCATCAGCAGGACGGCGGTCTGGGCGGCGCCACGGACGGTGAGGTCCTCGGCCAGCCCCGCCGAGAGTCTGGAGAGCATGAAGATGTAGACCAGGTCGAAGAAGAGCTCCAGGAACGTCGGATAGTCGGGCTCGCCGCGCCGGCGAAGGATCCGGGGGAGCGGACTGGGCCTCACCGCGTCTGCCTCCTTTGGCACGCCACACCGGGAGCGGAGGCACTGGGACCGGGCTCTCCCCGCCAACCTACAAAACCGGGGGTCGCCGGAGAGCGGAAACGGGGGAGCAGGGCAAGCCGACGCCAGTGCGACGTGTCGTCCGGCGGTAGCTGAACCACGCCTGCCGGAACCGTTCAGTCGGCGTACGGATTCACGCCGCCTCCGGCCTCCCGGCCCGCGCGTGGGCGACGGTCCGCCCCCGTTCCGACGCCGGAAAGCGGCCGAGCATGGCGCGCACCTCGTCGGCGTTCACGTTGGCGCCGAACAACTCGCTGCCCGGTTCGAGCCGTACGCCCTCGGCGAGGGGACCAGCGACAACCGGATCGAAGCCGAGCCGGTCCACAAGGGACCCGATGGCGGCGAGATCGGCAGCGTCGTCGCCGGCGATCGCGATGGCCTTGCGGCCGGCCGCTCCGTTCGGCTGCGCCTCGTCCTCGAGATCGTGGTATCCCATGTGGTTGAACGCCTTGACGACGCGGGAACCGGGCAGGAATGCCTGGATGGTCTCGCTCGACGAGGTGCGCGGGTCGGTGAGGTCGTCGCGGATGCCATCGACCTCCCACCAGTAGTTCATGGCGTCGACGACGAGCTTGCCGCGCAACGCCTCGGCGGGAATGCTCCGGTACTTGCCCAGCGGAAGGGCGAGGATGACGACGTCGGCGCCGGCCGCGGCGTCGGCCGCGGTGGTGGCGACCGCTCCGGGTGTGAGCACCTCGACGGTGAGGGCGATCCTCGCCGGGTCACCCGAACCGGCGATGAGCACCCGGTAGCCGGCGGCGAGGGCGAGCCGAGCGAGCACGGTGCCCACCTTGCCGGCACCGAGGATGCCGAGGGTCTGTGGCCCGATCCGGGCGCTGTCGTTCATGTCTTCCTTCCAGGTGCGGACGGGGGCGTCCGTGGGCACGGTCAACTGGCCAGGATGTCGCGGACCAGGGGGATCACCCGGGTGCCGTACAGTTCCACGGCGCGCATCCGGGCGCTCACCGGCTGCGCGCCGGCGGTGTAGATAAGGTCGAACCGGCCGACGCCGAGGCTGCGGATCGCGTCGGCCATGCGGCGGGCCACGGTCTCCGGAGAGCCTATGTAGAGGGAACCGTGCGCCACCTCGGCGTCGAACTCCGCGCGACGGATCGGTGCCCATCCCCGCAGTGCCCCGATCCGGTCCCGCATGACGCGGTAGTGCGGCCAGAACAGTTCCTTCGCCTCCTCGTCGGTGTCGGCGATGAATCCTGGCGAGTGCATTCCCACCGGGTGCGCGGTCGTGCCGAACTGCTCGGCCGCCCGCCGGTACAGGTCGATGTAGGGCGCGAAACGCTCGGGGGCGCCGCCGATGATGGCGAGCATGAGCGGGAAACCGTAGTGGGCGGTACGCACGACCGACTGCGGGGAGCCGCCGACGCCCACCCAGGTGGTGAGACGCCCCGATTCCGTCTTCGGGAAGACGTCGGCGTGCTCGAGCGGGGCACGCACGCTGCCGCTCCAGGTGACCGGCTTCTCCTCCAGCAGCTTCGCGAACAGCTCGATCTTCTCCTCGAACAGCACGTCGTAGTCGCTCAGGTCGTAGCCGAACAGCGGAAAGGACTCGGTGAACGAGCCGCGGCCGAGAATGACTTCGGCCCGGCCGTTCGACAGCGCGTCCACCGTCGCGAAGCGCTGGAACACCCGGACCGGGTCGTCCGAGCTCAGCACGGTCACGCCGGAGGCGAGCCGGATGCGTGAGGTGCGGGTGGCAATCCCCGCCAGCACGGTCTCGGGCGTCGACACCGAATACTCCGGCCGGTGGTGCTCGCCGAGAGCGATGACGTCGACGCCGAGGTCGTCCGCCAGCACCGCCTCATCGACGACCTGCCGGATCGCCGCGGCATGGGACACGGGCCTGCCGGAGTCGTCCTCCGGCACGTCGCCGAAGGTGTCCAGGCCGAATTCGAGGTCAGACATGGGTGGTCTCCTTTGCCAACAGCTCCCGGACACGCGGGGCGACCTCGCTGCCCAGCAGCTCGATCGTGCGTGCGCGCGCCTCGCGGGGCAGGTGCATGATGTCGTACTTGAGGTCGAAGCGGCTCAGCCGCAGGTCCCGGGCCATCGTGGCGATCTTCCGCGCGACCGTCTCGGGTGACCCGACGAACAGCGCCCCGTGGTCGATCTCGGCCTCGTAGCGTCGACGGTCCGGCTTGTAGAACCCGCGTTCCTCGGCGAGTCGCGCCACGACCGGCTGCCAGTACCGCCACCAGGTCTCCACCGCCTCGTCGTCGGTGTCCGCGACGAGGCCGAGCGAGTGCTGCCCGATGGGCTGCACGGGGTGCCCGACCTGGTCGAGCGCCCGGAGGTAGAGGTCGACGTGGCCGGCGAACCGCTGCGGGCGTCCGCCGATGATCGCGAGCATGAGCGGGAGACCGTAGCGGGCGGCGCGGATCACCGAGTTCGGGCTCCCGCCGACGCCGATCCAGGTCGGGATGCCTCCGGCCCGCATCCTCGGATGCAGCCGCTGCGCGACCAGAGGGCTCCGTACCGTACCCGACCAGGTGACCGATTCGTCCCGCTGGAGCCGTACGAAGAGGTCGAGCTTCTCCTCGAACAACCGCTCGTAGTCCGCCAAGTCGTAACCGAACAGGGGGAACGACTCGGTCGCCGATGCGCGTCCGAGGACAATCTGGGCGCGGCCGTTCGAGACCGCGTCGAGGGTCGCGAACTCGTGGTAGAGCCGTACCGGATCGTTCGTGCTGAGCACCGTGACCGAGGTGCCGAGGCGGATCCGGTCGGTCGCCGTCGCGATCGCCGCGAGCAGCACGGAACACGTCGAGCCCGACCGACTCCGCGAGCCGCGCCTCGTCGACGAGCAGCCGCACGGTCTCGGCGTCGCTCAGGATCCGGTCACCGTCAGTGGCCACCTCGCCGAACGAGTTGAGCCCCAGTTCGAAGCCTTCCGCTGCCATCGTCTCCTCCTCACGTGGGCTCCCAGGAGGGCGGTCCGCACCGGCGGGTCGCCCTCGGCGATTGACATGTCAAACATGCTAACCTGCGTATTGACATGTCAATCGGGAGGTGAAGATGACGAAGGCCACACCCCAGGGGCGGAGAGGGCGCCAACTGCCGACCGCGGAGGAGCTACGGATCTGGCGGGACTTCATCGAGACGACGGAGACGCTCAGGTCCCGGATCGCGTCCCGACTCCAGACCGAGTCCTCGCTCTCGCCGGGCGACTACGCCGTCCTGCTCGCCCTCAGCGAGGCGCCCGACCGGCAGCTGCGCTCCTCGGAGCTCGCGGCGCACATCGGCTGGGAACGCAGCCGGCTCTCCCACCACCTCGGCCGGATGGAGCGGCGCGGGCTCATCCACCGCCAGGAGTGCCCAACCGAACCCCGAGGAGCGGAGGTCCACCTCACGCCGACCGGGGCCGAGGCGTTCCGCGGGTCCACCGTCCCGCACCTGCGCGCCATCCGCGAGCTCTTCGTCGACGCGCTCACGCCGGACCAGCTCCACGCGGCGGGCGAGATCGCCGCGGCGCTCCGCGTACACCTCGACGCACCGCACAAGGAACCGGATCGTCTCCGACCGGCCCCCGAAGAGGAGCCGGCCAGACCAGCCACGGGCCAGTAACGAACCTCCCCAGCGGGCGTGGGCTGTCAGCGCAGCCGCTTCCGCCAGGGGACGAGCGGGTGAGGCCGCATAGGTGATCTCGGAGTTCTCTACGCTTCACGATCCCGAGGACACCTCACCCGCCGATGGCATCATCTGGATCACGCGAGTTCGGCGAGTCGCGCTGCGACCCGCTGCTCGGCCAGCTCCTGCGCGAACTCCACCGGGTGGCGGTCGGGCGTCGTCTGAACCTCGGTCACGCCGAGCGCGGCGTACTCGGCCACCTCGGCCACGAACGCGTCGACATCGGGCAGGGGCGGTCGCCTGACCACCACCGTCTTTTCGATGCTGGAGTAGTCCCGGCCCTCGGCGGCACAGTGTTGCCGCAGTACGTCGAGCTTGTGCGCGACCTCCGCCGGGCTGTTGCCGAACAGGTTGCAGGCATCGGCATAGCGGGCCACGAGCCGCAGGGTCTTCTTCTCGCCGCCGCCGCCGATCATGATCGGGGGGTGCGGTCGGCTGATCGGCGCCGGCACGTTCAGCGTCTCAGCCAGCTGGTAGTGCCTGCCGTCGAACCGGCCGTTGTTGTCGCTCCACATCTGCAGGCAGATCTGCAACGCTTCCTCGAGCCGTTCGAAACGCTCCGTGACCGGGACGTCCGGTACGCCGAGGCCGCGCTGCTCACGGTCGTACCACGACGCGCCGATGCCGAGCCGCGCCCGCCCGCCGGAGAGCACGTCGAGCGTGGTGACGATCTTGGCGAGCAGGCCCGGGTAGCGGTACATCACCCCGGTGACCAGGACACCGAGCGTCATCCGTTCGGTCTTGGCCGCCACGTAGCCGAGGGTCGTGTAGGCCTCGAGCATCGGCTCCTCGGCGGACGTGGTGAACTCCATCTGGAAGTAGTGGTCCATGACGGTGAACGCGGACACCCCGGCCTGCTCCGCGATCCGGGCGGTCTCCGCCAGGGTCCCGGCCATCTCGGACGGGTCGGCGGGCGTGGAGAAGTTCCAGTAATGCAGACCGAGCCTCATCGCCCATCCCTTCACGTCCCCTGGGCCAACTGGCATTATGCCGGGCGCTCGCCTTTTGCACCGCCGAACGGCCTGGTGACGAACGCCGGCCGCGTCAGCCTGTCGTCCAGGGCCGGATCTTGTCAGGGTTGAGGATCGCCCAGATGCGCGTGATCCGATTGTCTGAGACGTGGAACGCGTACACCGCCACGGTGACGCCATCCTGCTGAGCGACCAGGCCGGGCTGACCGTTGACCGTACGCTCCAGGATCGTCACCTCGGTCGTCCTGCCAGCGAGGCCGGCGAAGAAGCGCGCGATCTGCTCGCCGCCTTCGACCGGGCGCGGCGCGGCGCTGACGAGGCCGCCACCGTCGCCGGTCGCCGTGGCGTCGGGGTCAAGGAGGCCGATGAGCGCGCCGATGTCCCCGGCTTCCCAGGCCCGCTTGAAGTCTCGGACGACGGCGGCCTGCCGGGCCGTCGGGAGCGCGGGGGCGTGCGAGGCGTGGATGCGCCGGCGGGCCGAGGAGGCCAGCTGGCGGCACGCCGCCGGGGTGCGGCCGACGATCTCGGCCACCTCCGGGAAGGCGAAGCGGAAGACGTCGTGCAGGATGAACGACACCCGCTCGGCCGGGGTCATCGCCTCGAGCACGACGAGGAAGGCCATGTTGACCGACTCGTCCAGGGTGACCCGGTCAGCCGGGTCGGCCGTGGCACCCCCGGTCCGTCCGCTCGGCGGGCTCGGGCAGCGGCTCGGGGATCCATTCGCCCACGTAGCGTTCCCGTCGGACCCGTGCCGAGCCGAGCAGGTCCAGGCAGATGCGGCTCGCCACCGTGGTCAGCCAGCCACCGGGGGATGCGATGGCGTCCCGTTGTTGCTCGGACATGGCGTACCAGCGGGCGTACGTCTCCTGCACCGCATCCTCCGCCTCGGCCAGGGAGCTGTCCTGGCTCGGATCGGGTGATCATCGCGCCGTCGGCTCCCTCGTTCGCCGCAATCCTCACCGGTCCGACGAAACAGTGCACCGAACTGTGAGGCGCGCCCGTCGCCTCACAGTCCGGGGAGCTGCGTCGTCAGACACTTGGCGGAACACCCCCATCTCACCCGATGTGACAAGGGAAAAACCGATGAGCGACTTCCAGGCCATCGCCGACCGCGTCGAGATCGACGCGCTGCGCGGCGAATTCACCGACGCGGCGATGATGCGTGACCGCGCCCGCCTCGCCTCGCTGTTCACCCCGGACGGCGTGCTGCGCATGCCCAACATCCCCGCCGAGCTGATCGGCCGTGAACAGATCCGCGCCGGCGGTGAGCGGCTGCAGGCACAGTGGGACTTCTTCGTGCAGACCACCCACCCCGGCACCATCCAGCTCGAGGGCGACACCGCCACCGGCCGTGCCTACATTCAGGAGTTGGTGCGCACCCGCGACGGCCGCCAGGGGCTGAACTACGCCATCTACCACGACCGCTACCAGCGCACCCCGGATGGTTGGAAGTTCACCGAGCGGGTCTACGAGGTCCGGTACCTCGACACCACTCCGCTGGCGGGCTCGGCGCCCCGCCCGGAGGCCCCCACCGAACGATCCGGCACCAGCTGAGCCCTCGACCCCCGTGCGAACTGGATCGTCGGGGCGCGGAAAGTGGTATCCGATCCGAGCACCGCCCACTACTGGAAGGAACTTCCAGCTCCGGGTCCTGCGCGGAAGGATTTCTTTCGATACTGTGCTGCCGTGCCGCCCCCGCCTACCGTCAGCGCCCCACCGGATAACCGCGCGCCGACCACAGAGTCCACCCGCTCCACCGTCCGACGAGGAGCGGCGGCGCGCTTCACCGAAACCGGTCTCGGATGGCTGCTGCTGCTGCCGTCGGTCGTGGTCTTCGCACTGTTCGTGTTCTGGCCGCTGGGCCGCACCCTCTACCTGTCCGTGCACGGCAACGACCTCTTCGGCGCCCCGTCGGTGTACGTCGGTGCGGAGCACTACCGGGAGATGCTGTCGCCCGAGTTCGGCAAGGTGCTGACCACGACGGGCCTGTTCACGCTGTTCTCGGTGGTGCCGGCCGTGCTGGGCGCGCTCTTCGTGGTGCTGCTGCTGGAGGCGCGCATCCGCGGCGTACGGGTGTTGCGCACCGCGTTCGCGCTGCCGTTCGCGTTCTCGGTGGCCACCGCATCGGTCATCTTCGCCGTCATCTACAACCCGGCGATCGGCGTGGCGAACGGCGTGCTCGGATCCCTCGGCATCGACCGGGTCAACTGGCTCACCGACCCGTCGATCGCGCTGCCCGCCGTAGCCGCCGCGACGGTGTGGATGAACCTCGGCTACAACGTCCTGGTGCTCTCCGCCGGCGTCGCGGCGATCTCGCCCGAGGTGGTCGAGGCGGCCCGGCTGGACGGCGCGACCGGCTGGCGGCTGGCGTCCCGGATCACCGTGCCGCTGCTCTCCCCGCAACTGTTCTTCCTCGTCGTGGTGTCCACGATCCACGCGTTGCAGAGCTTCGGGCAGATCCACATCCTGACCAAGGGCGGCCCGGACCAGGCCACCACGACGCTGGTCTACTCGATCTACGAGAAGGCGTTCGCCTTCGGGTCCTCCGACTTCGGATCAGCCAGCGCCCAGGCCGTCGTGCTGCTGGTCGTCATGCTCGGCTGCACGGCCATCCAGTTCGGCGTCCTCGAGCGGCGGGTCCACTATCGATGAAGAAGCTCAGTTTCGGGCAGGTCGCCGTCTACGTCGTGCTCGGCCTGGCCGCGATCCCGGTCCTGTTCCCCATCTACTACGGCTTCGTCGGCGCCGTGATGGGCCCCGGCGACCTGGCGACCTACCCGCCCGCGCTGGTGCCGCACGAGCTCTACTGGCAGAACATCAGCGACGTCTTCCGCTCGGTGCCGCTCGGTCGCTTCTACGTCAACTCGGCCATCCAGGCCGGGGTCATCACGGTGGCCCAGATCGTGACGAGCATCCTGGCCGCGTACGCCTTCGCGTTCCTTCGCCTGCCGGCGAAGGCCGCGACGTTCGGTCTGTTCCTCGCCACCCTCATGGTGCCGTGGGAAGCGATCATCATCCCCAACTACCTGGCCATCTCCGGTTGGGGTCTGGCGCGAGGTGGGTTGACCTACCTCGGTCTCGTGCTGCCCTTCCTCGCCTCGGCGTTCGGCACGTTCCTGCTGCGTCAGGCCTTCCTGCAGTTCCCGACCGAGTTGCGGGACGCCGCGGTGATCGACGGGTGCGGTCACTGGCGCCTGCTGTGGCGGGTCATCGTGCCCCTGTCCAAGCCCTCGATCGCGGCGGTCGGGGTCTACGTCTTCCTCTCGGCGTGGAACCAGTACTTCTGGCCGCTGATCCTGATCCGCGACCCCGAGTACCAGACGCTGCAGATCGGCATCTCCCAGCTCAACGACGCCGAGGTGGCCCGACCGGGCCTCGTCCTCGCCGGCGTCGCGCTGTCCCTGCTTCCCACGCTGGCCGTCGTGCTCTTCGGTCAGCGCTACATCGTCCGCGGCCTCACCGCCGGCGCGCTGCGTTAACTCGTGAAGAGGAGATTCCGTGAGACAACCTAGGCTCCGCCGGAGCATGAGCGCATTCGTCGCCCTGGTAGCCGCCGCCGCGCTGACGGCGTGCGGTGGTTCCGGGTCCGGCACCGACTCCGGCAAGGACGCGCTCGAGGCGCCCGGCGCGGAGGTGCTCCAGAAGGCCACCGACAAGACCACCATCGAGTTCTGGCACGGGATGAAGGGCCCCAACGCCGCGGCGATCGACAAGCTGGTCGCCGACTTCAACGCCCAGAGCGGCGGCAAGGTCGAGGTCAAGGCGGTCTTCCAGGGCAACTACGACGAGACGATCGCCAAGTACAAGGCCTCGGTGCAGCAGAAGAGCACGCCGGCGCTGGTGCAGATCTACGACATCGGCTCCCGGTTCATGGTCGACTCCAAGCAGACCGTGCCGATGTACAAGTTCATCGACAAGGACAAGTTCAACGCGGGCGACATCGAACCGAACATCGCCAACTACTACTCGATCGACGGCAAGCTCCAGTCGATGCCGTTCAACACCTCCACCCCGCTGCTGTACCTGAACAAGGAAGCCTTCGTAAAGGCCGGCCTCGACCCGACGAAGCCGCCGCAGAACCTCGACGAGATCGGGGAGATGGCGAAGAAGCTGACCGTCAAGGACGCCAGCGGCAAGACCGTCCAGTACGGCTTCGGCGCCGCCATCTACGGCTGGCTGCTGGAGCAGCTGATCGCCACCGACGGCAAGGAGTACTGCGACAACGGCAACGGCCGCAAGGGCCTCGCCACGAAGGTGCAGTTCGACCAGGAGACCGGCGTGCGCGTCGCGCAGTGGTGGACGGACCTGGTGAAGGGCGGCTACGCGACGAACACCGGCCGCAAGACCGACGACGCCCAGGCCGCCTTCAAGGCCGGCACGGTGGCGATGCACCTGGAGTCCACCGGCGCCATGCGGGGCTACGTCGAGGCGGCCAAGGGCAAGTTCACCGTGCTCACCGCGCCGTACCCGAAAGCGAGCAGCTCGGCGACGGGCGGACCGATCATCGGTGGCGCCTCGCTGTGGATCGACGGCGTCGGGCACAGCGACAAGGAGAAGCGGGCCGCCTGGGAGTTCGTGAAGTTCGCTGTGAGCGCGGCGCAGCAGGCCAAGTGGCACACCGGCACCGGGTACGTGCCGGTCAACGCCAAGGCGCTCGACGAGCAGATCGACAAGGACTGGGTGGCGCAGTACCCGCAGTTCAAGACCGCCGTGGACCAGCTGCACGCGCTGCCGCCGTCGGTCGCGTCGGCCGGCTGCCTGCTCGGCGTGATGCCGCAGGCCCGCAAGGCGTCCGAGGACGGCCTGGAGGCGGCGATCGTCGGTAGCAAGCCGGCCGACCAGGCCATGAAGGACGCCGCGGCGAGCGTGCAGGCCGCGATCGACAGTTACAACAAGTCGGTCAGCTGACATACCGCGAGGAGGGGCCGGCTCCATCGGAGCCGGCCCCTCCTCGTGCCGGCTCAGATGACGTACGCGTACAGGTCGACGAGGGTGCCGTCGGCGCGGTGCAACCCGGCGGAGTCGCCGTACGTGCTGTTCCAGACCGCGGCGGTGCGCGCGTTGTGGTAGGTGGCCGCGTCGTCGTCGCCCGGACCGGTGTGCACCCGCAGCAGCCCGCCCGGTGGGATGACGTAGCCGTCGCCCACCACGATCCGGTCGGACGCCTGGTTACGCAGGTACCAGTCGCTGACGTCGACCGGCTGGTCGGAGACGTTGCGCAGCACCACGTGCTCGCCGGGGGAGTGGCACCTGATGTCCTCGATGACCACGCCCGCCGCGCCGGGCACCCGGTCGCCGCCGTGCAACATGTCCTTCAGCGCGTACGGGTAGTTGGTGATCATGCCGTCGACGCCGAGGTCCACGGCCCACCGCCAGAGCTCCGGCGAGTCGACCGTCCACGGCACGAGGGCCAGGCCTGCCTCGATGACCCGGGCCGCGCCCTCGGGCCGCAGCCGGCGGACGTCCGGGTTGACCGAGAAGATCCACCCGGCGAGGTCCGTCAGTTTCCCGCCCGCCGGCACGTCGTAGGTGATCAGCGAGACCGGGACATCGGGCAGCTGTGCGTGGAAGTCCCGGACGGCCTGCTCGTCGAAGGACCCGACGATCAGCGGGGTCGCCTCGAGCCACTCGCGACGCGTGCGCAGCCGCGCGACGACCGCTGCCGCCAGCCCGGGATTCACCGCGGGCGACTTCAACTCAAGGTTCAGGCCGACCCGGTCCCCGAGCAGGTCGAGCAGTTCGTCCAAGGTGAGGATGTGCTGGCCGGTGAATTCGGCGCCGTACCAGCCCCCGGCGTCGAGTTTCCTCAGCTCGGCGAGGGTGAAGTCGTGCACGTTCCAGGGTGCGCGGTCGGAGAATGCCAGCCTGGCGTCGGTGGTGCGGGCGAGGGTCACATCGTGGATGATCACCAGCTCCCCGTCGGCGCTGAGCTGCACGTCGGTCTCGATGTAGTCGGCGCCCTCGGCGATCGCGAGATCGAAGGCGGCCGCGGTGTTCTCCGGTGCCATCCCGGACGACCCGCGGTGCGCGTACGTCGCGGCGCGCCTGCCGCCAAGGCCGAGCGGCGGTGTGGTGCGTGCCCGGGGAACCGGCGCCACCCCCGCATGACGGGCGGGCTTCGATGACGGACTCGTGCTCATCCGCAAACTCCCTGGGTATGTGGGCGACGCCTCCCGCTACCGCCTGACCCTAACCGGGATCCACCTCGGCCCACTCGTGGCCGTATGTCGCGCGCTATTGCTCAGCACCGAGGCGGAGGTGGTCACGAGTTCTCCGGCCGGGAGCTGACGGTTACGAATCACCTCGCGCCGCCTCATCCGGTCGATCTGGGGTGAGCGGCAGTTCGACCGGCTCGACGGCCGTGCTGGCGGGCGCTGAGTGGTGCGGCGCTGGCCGGGCTGGTGCTCGCGAATGCCGGTGGTGGCGCACAGTGACCTCACAGGTGACGAGGCGGATGGGCGCGGGCGGTGCGGCGAACGGTCCCGGCCCCCAGCGCACCCAGAGCGCGACCCGGCCGGCGTCAGCCTCGGCAAGCAGCTTCTCCACCGTGCGCCGACGATCGGTGCGGTCCACCTCGATCACGACGGGACGACCGGCGGGGCGGGCACAGGCGACGTCCACGACCGAGTGCCGGTTCTGGTACGGGGCGGGCAGCGGGACGACGCTCGCGGCGCGCCGGTACACCCGGAAGCCTTGGGCCTCGCCCCACGCGGCGACCGCGTCGACGAGGAGCGCGGTGACCTCGCCGGTCGACCGGTCCACGAAGGTGAGCCGGCCCAGGTGTGCCGCCAAGGAGGTGGCGAGCTCCTCGTCATTCACGGTGCTTCCTCCGGCTTGGTGCGCGGGTCTCAACCCGGGCGCCTCGTGCCTGTGCTGGGCCGCCCAGTGGATTTTCACGGGATCGGCGCAGCGGCGCGATCGAGAGCCGGCGGGACGTGGCCCGCCTCAGCGGCAGGAAGGCCGCTCGGCCCCTCCGAAGTCGAGTCCACCGATCCGCCAGGAAGGCCGCGCTGGCATGCTCAACGAGGGGCAGAATAGCAGTCCGTACTCCGGATCGTGCGTCATGACGTAGCTGAACCGCGCGTAGGACAGGTCCGTGTCACGCAGGTCGGCATCCTGCAGATTGCAGCCGGCGAGGCTGACACCGCGGAGGGAGGCGCCCCGGAGGTCGGCGTCACGGAAGTCACACAACTTGAACGAGTGCCGATCAAGGGTGCGATGCCGAAGATCGCGACCCGCGAACGATTTTCTCGTCGCGCCGGGCAGGATGCTCATCCGCGAACCGTAGCGTGTCGCCGGTTGCCAAACCACCGGCTATCTACGCACTCACTTGCGAAGCGTTCACCGTGAGGTTCAATCTGATCATCTCAGATACTGAGCGGGGACGCTGTCTTGATGGCACGGAGGTCGAAGGTGGGTGCGGGCGGGTTCTCGTTGCGTGGCGGTATCCGGGTCGTCCCCAAGGTCGGGGGCGGCGTTCGCGCCGACTCTGGCTGGCCGATGGCGAGGCTACGGGCGGACCAGGATTCCATCGCGCTGCGGGAGATCTGGGCCGGAACTTTGGTGATCACCGTCGACAATCTGGTCGCAATCCGTCGATGCCAGAACGGGTTGGAGTTCGAGGTTGCTGATCGCGATGAGCTGTGGATGTTTCGGACGCTGAATGTCGACCGATTGATCACCCGCCTGGCAGCGCTTGGATGGACCGCCGAACGGTGATGGCATCAGATCGACTGGGAACTCGTAGCTGCGAGTGTGTGCCCGATCCGTGCTCGATGCAGCGGCCAACATTGGTCGAGTAGATAGCTCGGCCGAACTTGAGCTGCGCCTCCGGCGGGGACGCTCCGGTTTCAGGATTCGCCCGGCCCGCTCCCGCGGGGCCGGTAATTCGGAGCGGATCTAGCGGAAGAGGTCGTGCGAGTCGCGCGTCCTGACTGAGGGCCAGCTCGATGCGCAGGTGTCGGTAACCCGTCACCGCTGCTGCTGTTTCGGCCCAGTGACCATCGGCATTGCAACATGCAAACGTGAATGGATGACGACGACGGCGTCCGTTCTAGTCATTATCAGTGTTGCGATCGGGTTTCTGGCTGGGCGTGCCTACCAGGTCGCTCACCGGGCCTGGTCGGACTACAAAAAGGCGAAGGCGCTCGTGCCGCAGCTGTTGAAGGCGTTCTGGGCGGCTGTGCGGGGCGCTATCGTGATCCTTGCAGTCGCCCTAGCATGGATGGTTGGCTCCGCATGGGCGGCGGCATCCGGCACCTCGACGCAGGACCCGTCGCCGTGGCCGTCGCCGTCATCGCAAGCACCGTCGCATGGGCGGTAGAGCGCGGGTGACGCCGCCGATGTGTCGTGACTCGGCGAGATGGGTGGCAGGGGGTAACCCGGCCGGGGACCTGTTTGGAGCCTGGCCTGTGCTCTGAGTAGTTGGCGGCAGACTGCGATGCCGCTATGAGCAGTTGGCGTAACACGTCGACAGGCGGGATCGTGGACGCCCTCAGGACTGCAAGGCGGCAGCGGACGTTTTTCAACCAGGCGCGATGATCCCGTTTACAACGAACAGGTCGGCAGCCGCAACGGCGAGCAGCTGTGGCGGCCGTGTCTGCTCCGCGCCGACCACGACGGCCCATACGCCCCGCCGCTGACCGCAGGAGGCCAATACGCTCGGACGCGCTGCTCTGATGATGTCATCAGGGCATTATGCGTGGCTCATGCGATATGTCCTTCCTGGTCATTCCGCTGACGGGCTACGTCGAGCAGATGATCGAGGGCCGGCCTCGACTGGCCCGCCGCGGTGGCGAGTGCCCCGAGCGGGTCGGGGTGCCCGCGACCGGCCAGGTCTTCGAAGACCTCGAGGAGGTCGGCTTCGAAGCCGTCCGCGGCCGCACCCCGGGCCTGGGCCAGCTCGGCGAGGCGTCCCTCGATGTAGCGGCGCACCATCACCTGGTACGCGCCGACGTTCGGCAGGTCGTGGAACTCGGCCACCATGTCGTCGACCTGCCTGCCCGTGCGGTGCAAGACCGCCGAGGTGACGCCGCGGGTCCGGACCTCGGGCGCCGCGTCGTCGGCGACGCGGATGACGACCTCGTCCGGTCCGGTGATGGCGGACGATCCGGCATGGGTGCGCCAGCGGGCCGTGACGACGAAGCCGTCGTCCCTACGGGTCAGCTCGAGGGACGGGTCGGGTACGGCGTGGAGCGGATTCTGCGCAGACATGGGTTCCTGTCTTTCCGGCGCTTCGTGGGCGCCTGTTGCCGGGCGGCGGTGGCAGCCGATGTCGTAGCTGTTCCGCCCGGTTCAGGGCGTCGGGGTGGCCGCGCTCAGGACGCTGCCGAAGAAGACCATGACGGTGAAGAGGATCATCGGGCCGACGAAGACGTACCCGAGGACGAGACCGGCGACCGCCATGCCGTGCCCCGACCGCGTGCCGTCCCGGGTCTCCCGCATGGCGAGGTGGCCGAGGATGACGGCCAGGATGCAGGGCAGCCCGAACAGGCACCAGCCGCCGAGCACGCCGAGGATCCCGAGCACCAGCGACGTCGTCGCCATGCCCGACGTCAGCGCCGGTTGCACGGTGACCCGCTGCGGACCCTGCGGGTAGCCGGCCTGGTGGGCCATGACCGGGCCCGGCGGATAAACGCCGGAAGGCGCGGACACCGGCGAATACGGCCCCGGCACGGCAGAGACCGGCGGGTACGGACCCGGGACGGCGGGGAGTGCCGGCTGCGGGCGGGTGAGGTCGGGGCCGGGCTGCGGGTAGGTCATCGTTGCGGGTCCGTTCTTCCGTTGAGGTGGGTGAGCAGGGCGCTCACCTCGGTGTGCAGGCGACGCAGCTCGGCGGCGGTCGGCGCCAGTTCGTAGCAGTGGTGGTGGGTGGCAGCCGACAGGGCCGCCCAGGTGAAGGCGATCCGTCGGGCGACGGCGGCGCCGGGTCCGAGGCGGCCGCGCAGCATCAGCTGCTTCGCCCGGCCCTGCCGGCACTCGGCCACCACCGGCCGGGTCCGCCGCCAATACGCGTCGATGCCGCCCTCGAGGGCGAGCCGGATCAGGCAGGCGCACGCCCGTGGCCACCAGCCGGCGGTCACCGCGGCCGCGCCGAGTTCGCCGGCGCCGCGCAGCATCTGATCGGCCGCCGCCAGGCAGCGCCCGGGCGTCGGCGCGGTCACGACCGGACCTCCGCACCGTTGCGCGGCGCGGGAACGGCAGCCACGTGGACCCGCAGCGCCTCCGCGAGGTGGCGCGCGTCCGCGACCAGGGCGGGCAGGTCAGACAGGTACGCCCCGTGCACCCCCTCCTTGCACGCCTTGTAGGCGCCCACCGCCCGCGACCCGTGCCGACGGCTCAGGTACCCGAGCACCTCGCCACCCCGGTCGGCGTCGTCGAAGAGCGCCAACGCGACCGTGGTGGTCAGCCGGCGGGACGCGGCCACGACGGCCGCCTCGATCGTGTCGTGCGGTACACCCCGCGCCACTCGGCGCCGCCACACGATCCGGTGGCAGGCCGCCTCGATCGCCGACCGGCACAGCTGCGCCACCACCGGCCCGCGCACCTCGGCGGCGATCTCCTCGGTGCGGGCCAGCGCGTACGCGTCGTCGAGGTAGCGGGTCACCGGGTCGGAGCCGGGCCGCAGGGTCACCACTGACCGCTCCGCGCGGGTCACCTCCACGATCCGGGACTGACCCAGGTCGAGGCGGGCCAGAGCGTCGGGCAGTCGGGTGTCGTGGGTGAAGACCACCACCTGCCGCTGCTCGGCCAGCTCGGCGAGCACCCGCGCCAGCCCCTCCACCTTGGCCGGATCCATGCTCTGCACCGGGTCGTCCACCACGATGAACCGGAACGGACTCTCCGCCGCGCAGCCGCGCGGCAGGAACGTCGCCAGCCCCAGGGCGTGCATCTCACCCTGGCTCATCACCCCCAGCGCGGTCCCGTTGTCCGCGCCGTCGACGCTGACCGGGAACACCACCCGGCGGCGGGTGTTGGTGCCCTCCAGGGTCATCGCCCCGAGTTCGACGTTGCTCTCCTGCCGCAGCTGCGCCCAGATCCGCTGCGAGTGCGCGGCGAACGGAGCGAGGCGCTGGTTGCGCAGCTGCGCGCCGGTCGCCTTCAGCCACGCGCGGGCGGCCTTGATCCGCGCGAGGGTCTGCTCGCGCTCCGGCAGCGTCCAGGCGGCGTCGACCCAGGCCCGCAGTTCACCGGCCGCCGCCTGCCAGCCGGTGTCGCGCTGGCGGAGGAAACCCGTCGCGTATGCCCGGGCGTGCTCCGCCGCCTCGAGCACCGCCGGGTAGCGGGCGGTCAGATGGTCGGCGAGCTCCTCCGGGCTGCCGGGCGCCGACCGCAGCGCCGCGGCCGCTTCGTGCAGCCCGCCCACCGGGACGTCGTCGGCTATGCCCTCGGGGACGGCCAGGTCGTCGATCAAATGGTGTGCCCGCTGCATGGCCGCGTTCAACCGCGCGGCGGCGGCTTGGGCGGCGAGCGTCCGGTCCCGCAGCTCGGCCAGCGATGCCGCCGCGCCGGTCCGCCAGCCGCCGTCGAGCGTGCCGGTGGCACAGACCGGGCAGGGGCCGTCGCCCCGGTCGTCGTGGTGTTCCAGGGCGAGCCGGAGCAGCTCGGCCGTCCGCAGCGACGCCCTGGACCGCCCACCGTCCTGACGGCGCGCCTCGGCGGCGGTCGTGCGCAGCTGCTCGGCGAGCCGGGTCACCTCGTCGCCGTCGGGCAGCCGCATCGCCACGAGCCGACGGCACAGCAGCATCATCTCGTCCGCGGTCGGTTCGTCGGGCTCGTCGAGGATCGCGGCCACCGCGTCCAGGTCCGGCCTGCTGGCCGTGAGCAGCTTCGCCGCCCGGGTCGCCCGGTCGTCGGGCAGCTCGCCGAGCGCGGCGGCGAGGGCTGCCCGCCGGGCGCGTACCTCCTTGATTGTGCCCTCGACGGGCCGGGCGGCGTTCATCAGCCGGCGGTCGGCGTCGGTGATCGCCTCCAGGCCGAGGATCGCGGACAGCGCGTCGAAGAGCTGGCTCTGCGTGCCGGCGGTGAGCCGGCCCAGCTCGGCGGCGGTGAGGAACGGCCGGTACAGCGCCAGTGGCCGGTCCAGCCCGAGCTCGTCGAGCCCGTGGTGGGTGCCGCCGGCGCTGGTCACCCGCACCTGCGCTGCGGTCAGCTCCGCGTCCGGTGCCCAGGAGCGGGTCACGGTGGTGGGCGTGGCGACGCCGTCGACGCGCAGCTCGACCGCGATCCGGCAGGTGTCGCCGGCGTGCAGGTTCCGCCATCCCGTACGCCACACGCTGTTGCGGTCCGCCCAGCGGGCGCTGTCCCCGGTGAGCGCCAGTTCCAGGGCCTCGGCGAAGCTGGACTTGCCGGAGCCGTTGCGGCCGACCACCACCGTCAGCCCCGGGGCGGGCTCGATGTCGAGGGTGCGCTCCGGGCCGACGCCCCGAAAGCCGGCAACCGTGACCGAGGAGAGCCAGATCCGCTCCCGCGGCTCGTCCGTCGCCGGACGATGCGGCGCGAGGGTGGCCGGCCGGCCGGCGAGCGCCGCGTCCAGGTCAGCGTCGTCGCCGAGCGCGGCGAGGACGAGGTCGGCGGTGTCATCGGGTACGCGGTCGGCGGCGAGCCGGTCGAAAATCAGCTCGACGAGGGGTTCGGTGCGGTTCATCAGGCGACCTTTCGACGGGTGCTGATGGGGGAGTGGGTGTGCGGGGCCGACCGGCTCGGGTAGCCCCCGTCCGCTCGTGGTGCTGTGGATCTGATGTCGTAAATGGATTGGCGGTCAGGCGGCCAGTGCAACCTGCCAGTCGCGCAGGAACGCCTCGACCAGGTCGTGCGCCCGCTGGCGTACGTCGAACGGTTCCTCGACCCGGCGGCGCGCCATGTGCGCGAGACTGTCAGCGGCCTCGTTCAGGGGGTGCTGCGCGTGCCCCTTGACGTGCGCGAAGGTCAGCTCCGGGCGCTCGGCCACCAGCTCGGCAAGCCGGACCAGGGTGGGTTTCATGCCCGCGTGTCGGGGGCGCAGGTCGTAGCCGGCGGGCATTGCGCCGGTCTCGCCGCCCTGCCAGCGGTGCAGGTAGTTCAGCGCCGGGCGGCTGTCGACGAGGACGGTCATGCCGACCGGCGCGGTGTCGTACGCGGTGAACAGGAACTCGACCGCGCGCAGCTCGCTGACCAGGACCCTGGAGCAGCCGGTCGCGTCGTGACGTCCGGGGCGGCGGCTGCGGAGGCCGTAGCGGCCGTCGCTGGCGACGTACCCGATGCCGCCGGCGCGCCCCTTCCAGCTGGCGTCGGTCGCGGCGACCAGGGGCGCGGACGTCTCCGCCCAGCGGCGGACCTGGCCGCGGCCCGGCTGGTGCTCGGGCCGGCAGGCGAGGTGGTGGCCGATGGCGAGCTGCTCGGCGGTGTCGAGCAGCTGCGCCGCCGAGGTGAGCTGGTCGTAGTGGGCCGCGGTCAGCGCCAGCCGGACCGCGTCGCCAACCGCCGTGCAGGTCTCGCAGTGGCGGGGCTTGACGTAGGTGCGGAGGGCGAGGGCGCGGTCGTGCAGGGGAGCGGGGAGCAGGTCCAGGGCGCGGTGGAACTCATCGGGACGCACGACGCCTCCTGACGTCTTTGTGTTTGGGCGGAGAGGACGTCTGGCCGGGGAAGCGGTGTCAGCCTGCGGGGCGCCATTCGCCGCAGTTCTCCGAGTGGAACGCGTAGTCGGAGGAGCGGATGGTGACCTGCACCCGGCGGGCGCCGTTGGTGAAGTAGTTGTCGATGATGTTTCCGGAGCTGTTCTGGCGCTCCCAGTAGCAGCCATCGACGTCGTGGGTGACGTACGTGCCGGGCTTGATTTCCTTGCCCACTCGATAGGTGCCGGAGCCGAACAGCCGGCCCTGGGCCTCCAGGTCCGCGTCGACCTGGCCTCGCTGCACGGCCTGCCGCCACTTCTTCGCGTACGGGTGCTTAGGACAGAGGGTCAGCGCAGCGTTGATTTCAGGGATCTGCTCGCTGCTGGCCGCGAACCCGGCTTTGGTGTACGGGTCGTCGGCATCGACCTCACCGCACATCTCGTAGAGAACCGAGATGTCCCCGTCGTCGTACTGCGAGGTCTTGTAGACCGTCTTCTCCACCGGGCTGACGGGAGAGATCTGGTCCGCGTCGCAGGACACCGGCTTCGCGGCCCAAACTTCGCTGAAGTCCGGGCGGCCGTCCTTGCCGGTGAGGATGGTGAAGGGCTGGCTCTCGCTGAAGTCATCGTCGAGGTAGCAGGTGAGAACGAACGGCTCTTGTTGCGGGATGTTCTTCGGGTCGTCGGGGTACGTGTCGCTGCTGTCGGGGATGCCGTCGCCGTCCCTGTCCGAGGGCGGAGTCGGGCTCGGCGTGGGGGACGGGGTTGCCGATGCAGACGGACTGGTCGAAGACGTCGGCGTGCTCGCGGCCGCCTTCCGATCGTCTCCACATCCGGTCAGCGCGAGCGCCGGCAGCAGAACGGCAACCAGAATGAGTCCGGCCGAGCGGCTGGTGTGCGGCATGGACTCAGCGGGGCTGGTGGCTCGGGCAGGCATCGAAGGGATCGCGTCATGGTGGTCGCGGCGGGCCATGGTCATCTCCGGGTGAAGTGCCGGCTGGGGGTACGTGCACGTTCCGCTTGGCGAAGCGGAGTGGAGGTGGCGGAGTAGCCGCCCAAGGACGCTTTGGAGCGCATGTCGCAAGCGGATCAGTGGTTGATCGCCGCACGCCCAACCAGGCGGCTTCGCGGAGGATCGGCAACAGGTGAGGGCAGTCTTCAGTCGGCGAGGGTGAACACCATCTGGACACCGCTGTCCGGGTGGTAGCTCCACGAGGCGTGGATGTCGTCCCATTGGCCGGACTGCCGTCCGTCGAGCGCCCTGGTCGCTCCGACCTCCGCTCGCACGGAGTCGGGCATCTCCAGCTCCGACCAGTAGCACTCGAGCTGGTCGAAGCTCAGGCCGCTGCTCTCCTTACCGACGCTGTGGAGAGTCAGCGTGCTGCCGTCGTCGCCCAACTTGGCGTAGTCGTCCGAGGCGGCTCCGCACTTCTCTCGAGCAACTTCGAGCCGGGACGGCCGGCTGCCGAAGGCAATGGCAGCGCCGGCTGCCAGGAGGATGGCAACCACCGCGGCTCCAATCAGCAGATACCGACGACGCTTGCTCGGCGGCTGCGGCATCTCCGTTCCGGGCTGCGCCTCAACCACATGCGGCAGCGAGGGCTGCGGAGCAGCGGGCAAGGCGACGTCCTGATCCGGCGGCGTCGGGGTGGTCGGGTCCGTCATGGCGGTCTCCTCTGTGAACAGGAGCGAGATGGGGGAGAGGCGGGGCGGGCGGTGGCGCCCGCCCCGGGTCGAGCGGCGGATCAGGCGAGGGAGACGGTCACGCCGCCGGAGAACGCCGAGTCGTGGAGCTCGAGCTTGGTGAGCTTCACGTTCTTCGGGATGTCGAAGACAAACACGCCGGTCACCTGGTTGCCGGGGTTGATCTCCTCGAAGAAGGTGCTGCCGTCCTTGTTGGCGTAGAGGCCGGCCTCGCTGTCGGACGAGTACTCGGTGCCGTTGGCGGCGAGGGCCTTCTGGCTGCTGTCGTCGAGGGTCTGCGCCTCCTTGCCGATGTTTTTGACGTTGACCGTGATCAGGCAGAACTGGCCCTGCGCCTTCGCGCCAAGCATCGAGCTGCCGACCTTGGCTACGCCGCACTTCGACGACTTGACGGTGAACTCGAACTTCCCGTCCCGGACCGGCTGACCGATCTTCGCGACCTTCGCCGGCTTGTCCTCGCCCTTGGCGCCGCCGGCGTCGGCCTTGCTGGTGGCGTCGTCGGTGCTGCCGGCACCGCAGCCCAGCGCGACGAGACCGGTGGCGAGCAGAGCGAGAGTGGTGGCCTTGCGCATCGTTGTCCTCCTGGTGTGAACGTTGCGGGGTCAATCAGAGCAGATGCTGTGAACGCTGTCAACAGACACGATGCTTGACAGGTATGACACACTGCGGAGGTGCAGGAGAACCCGAGTGTCACGGCAGCGGAGATCGCCCGGCTCGCGGGAGTGGGCCGCGCCGCGGTGAGCAACTGGCGCAAGCGGTACGCCGACTTCCCCGCCCCGGTGGGCGGCACGGCGGCCAGCCCCGAGTTCGACCTGGGCCAGGTCGAGCAGTGGCTCCGCGACCAGGGCAAACTCCCCGAGCTGTCCCGAGCCGACCGCCTCTGGCGGCACCTCGCCGCGGCAATGGAGAGCCCCGCGACGGCGCTGGCCAGCGTCGGGGCGTACCTGCTGGCCCGGCAACGCGGCGAGCGACCAGCCCGCAAGCAGCTCGACAAGCAGCTCGCCGGCCTGCTCCCCGAGATCGACGCCCTCGCCGACGAGCTCGGCCCGCAGGGTGCCTTCGACGAGCTATGGCAGCGCTTCTCCGCACCCGGCCCGGGTCGCCCCTTCGCCACCCCCGACGATCTGGCCGACCTGATGGTCGGGCTCGCCGGCGTCGGCGGCGGCGCCGTCCTCGACCCGGCCGCCGGCACCGGCGCCACCCTCCGGGCCGCCGTCCGCGCCGGCTGCACCGCAGCGTACGGGCAGGAGCTCGACGAGGACCTGGCCAAGCTCGCCGGGCTGTGGCTCGCCCTGCGCGAGGTACCCGGAGAGGTCCGCCCCGGCGACTCACTCCGCGCCGACGCGTTCCCCGGCCGCACCGTCGACGCCGTCGTCTGCCACCCACCGTTCGGCGTCACCAACTGGGGTCTCGACGAGCTCGGCTACGACCCGCGCTGGGAGTACGGGGTGCCGCCGCGTACCGAACCGGAGCTGGCCTGGGCGCAGCACGCCCTCGCGCACCTGCGTCCCGGCGGGCACGCCGTCCTGCTGATGCCGCCCACGGTTGCCGGCCGTCGCGGCGCACGGCGGATCCGGGCCGAGCTGCTACGTCGTGGTGCGCTGCGCGCCGTCATCGCGCTCCCAAGCGGGGTGGCCGCGCCGCACGGCGTACCGCTGCACCTGTGGGTGCTGCGGCGGCCGGCAGCCGAGGCGCCCGCACCGGCGCGGGCGCTGCTGGTCGACGCCGCCGACGGCGACCTCGCCGAGCTGTACGCGCGGGTGCTGTCCACCTGGCGGGCCTTCGCCGCCGCGCCGGACGCCGACCTCGAGGAGGCCGGCTTCGCCCGTGCGGTCCCGATCATCGAGCTGCTCGACGAGGAGGTCGACCTCACGCCCGCCCGCCGGCAAACTGCCGCCGGGGGCGAGGCAACCGGGGAACGCCTGGTACGCACCAGGAAGCGGCTCGCCGCGATCGTCGGCGACCTGCCGGCGCTCATACCGCAGGTCACGCCCGAGCCCGACGGGGCAACCGCACCGCTCAGCGTGTCCATCGCCGAGCTGGCCCGCACCGGTGCGCTGCAACTGATCGGCCCGATCCGCTCGACCGGATTGTCGGACGACGAGTCAGCGGGGACGACGGAGGGCCCGTTGGTGCTCACCGGCCGCGATGTCGCCACCGGTGCGGAGGCGTCCAGGCGCGACGACGGCAAGCTGGGGCAGCACGTTCCTCTGGCCGTCGGGGACGTGGTGGTGCCAACAGTCGCCCCGCAGCTCACTGCCCGGGTCATCACATCGGAAGGTGTGCTGCTGGGGCGCAACCTCTACCTGCTGCGACCGAATCCGGCCGCGCTGGACTCGTGGTTCCTCGCGGGGCAGCTGCGTACCAGCACCAACGAGAAGCAGACGTCGAGCCTCTCCGGCACATTGCGTTACGACATCCGGCGGGCCCAGGTACGGCGGCTGCCGCTAGAGGAGCAGCGCGTGCACGGCGAGGCGTTCCGACGACTCGACGCCTTCGAGTCAGCTATCCGAGAGGCAGCGTCACTCGGCCCGGAGTTGGTGCAGCTCACCGCCGACGGCCTCGCCAGTGGCGCCCTGCGCC
Organism: Micromonospora sp. NBRC 110009; assembly: GCF_030518795.1. Classification (NCBI taxonomy): domain Bacteria; kingdom Bacillati; phylum Actinomycetota; class Actinomycetes; order Micromonosporales; family Micromonosporaceae; genus Micromonospora; species Micromonospora soli. The sequence continues at coordinate 5,368,691 of NZ_CP130427.1, forward strand.
CCAGTCACCCCTCAACCCCTCGTTCAAGGAAGAAGGCTTGACGTGCACCTACCCGACGATGCGTCGGAGTACGACGCGGGCGTCGTCAACGGCGGGCTCCGCGACGACGAGCGAGCGTGGTTCAAGCAGAAGCTGCAGGACCTTCTCACGGCCGGCGAGCTCAGTGCGGATGAGCGCGGGTGCGTAGATCTTCAAGCGCTCGTGATGCAGCATGTCGTGACCCTGGATCCGGAACGATGGGCCGCCCGCTCCCCGGCGATCCGTGAAGGTATGCCGGCGCGCCTTTCATCTGCTGCCTGGACCGTGAGTGTCAGCCGCGGGGACGTGGCGGTGGTCGCGGCGGAATGTCGCGTCACCGGAGATTGGCTGCCGCTGCTGATTACCTCGTTCATGTGGGGCTGGGGAACCAATGGCACCGGCCCCGCAAAGCTGCAGTGGGTCCTGGAGGGCCAACAGGACCGCCTCTCACCGGTGCTGGGGCTTGACGAGATCCGGCTCCGGCTCGCGCAAGCTGTTTGCGTCCTTGGCCGGGACGGCGCGGGTTCGGCTTACGACTTCTTTCGGGAAGGCGGAAGGATCCCGCACCTGGGGCCGGCCTTCTTCACGAAGTTCCTCTACTTCGCTGGCAGGGCCACCGACGTGCCCGGCGCCTCGCCGCTGATCTTGGATAGCCGTCTCGCAGAGCGAATGACGTGGTTCTGGAAGCGGCGCCGGGGCGAGCCGTACGCGGCGAACGCGCGGCCGGCGCAGTGGCTGTGGCAGGGGCCGGGCTGGTCGACCTACCGGTACCGCATCTACCTGGCCTGCCTCAACCGACTGGCCGACCAACTGTCCGACGGCGGACAGCGGTGGACGCCGGACCTGGTAGAGCTGTTGCTCTTCCGCCACAACCCCGCCGATGACCTCGGCCCGGTGACGGCGGGCAGCTGACCGAGCGGCTGATTGACCAGGCGACCCACGAGATGATCTCCTCTGTTTCCGTCACCTGGCTGTGAACTGAACAAACAAGCCTTTCGGGGGAGTCCGGCGCAGTCAGGAACGGGCGTACGGTCCTCGGTGGGATCGAGTGGGGCGAATTGAACATGGGGGGACGATGCCGAGCGTGACGACGGCGAAGAAGCCGACGATCGGCGACCTGGTCGCGGTACGCGGCCAGCGATGGGTGGTCAGTGACGTCCAGGACGGCGAGCACAGCAGCCTGGTCAGCCTGCAGAGCGTCGAGGACGGCCGCTACGGCCACACCCTCGACGTCATTTGGGAGGTCGAGCCGGGCCGGCAGGTGCTGCCCAGCGGCTCGCTGCCGAACGTGGCAGACGGCAAGTTCGACTCCCCGCAGCGGCTGGCCGCCTTCCTCGACGCGGTCCGCTGGTCGGCCGTTACTTCCGCCGACGTGAAGACGCTGCAGGCACCGTTCCGCTCCGGCGTCGCGATCGAGGACTACCAGCTCGAGCCGGTCGCCCGCGCGGTCGACGCGCCCCGCGTCAACCTGCTGCTCGCCGACGACGTCGGCCTCGGCAAGACCATCGAGGCCGGCCTCGTCGCCCAGGAGCTGCTGCTGCGTCACCGCGCCCGGCGCATCATGATCGTCTGCCCGGCCGGTCTGACGCTGAAGTGGCAGGACGAGATGGCCGAGAAGTTCGGCCTCGACTTCACCATCATCGACTCGGAGCGCTGCGCGGCCGTCCGCCGCAGCCACGGTTCGGCGGCGAACCCCTTCGAGGTCTACCCGCTGAGCATCGTCAGCCTGCCCTGGCTGCGCGGCCAGAAGGCGCAGCGACTGCTCGACGAGGTGCTGCCCGCCAACGGACCGACCTACCCGCGCACGTTCGACCTGCTGATCCTGGACGAGGCGCACCACGTCGCCCCGGCCGCGCCCAAGCAGGTCTACGCCGTCGACTCCCAGCAGACCAAGCTGATCCGCCGGCTCGCCCCGCACTTCACCCACCGCCTGTTCCTGTCGGCCACCCCGCACAACGGCTACCAGGCCTCCTTCACCGCCCTGCTGGAGATCCTGGACAACCAGCGGTTCGCCCGCGGCGTCAAGGCTGACCAGGCCGCGGTCAAGGACACCGTCGTACGCCGGCTGAAGCGCGACATCGAGAACCCGGACGGCACCCCGCGTTTCGCGGAGCGGAATGCCTCGGCGATCCCGGTCGCGTACCCGGAGGACGAGCGGCAGATCCACGCGCTGCTCACGCAGTTCGCCGAGCTGCGCCGCAAGCGGCTCAACTCTCAGCGCGGCCGCAAGGCCACCGACCTGGTGACCCTGCTGCTGAAGAAGCGGCTCTTCTCCAGCCCGGCCGCGTTCGCCCACACCGTCCGCGTCTACCTGGAGACCCTCGCCAGCAAGAAGGGTTTGCCCAGTCTGACAGCCGGTGACGACGTGCCGGAGTGGATGGACGAGTTCATGGACGACCTCGCCACCTACGACGACGAGCAGCTCGCCGAGGCCGAGGACGACGCCCTCAACCGGGTCCGGCCCATGCAGCCCGACCCGACCTCGGACGAGACGGCCCTGCTGGAGAAGATGCTTGACTGGGCGGAGGCCAAGGAGGCGCAGCCCGACGCCAAGGCCCGCGAGCTGATCAACTACCTGACCGCGGTCTGCAAGCCCGACGGCCGGCACTGGACCAACGAGCGCGTCGTCGTGTTCACCGAGTACCGCGACACCCAGCAGTGGCTCGCGGACCTGCTCCGGCAGGAGGGCCTCGGCGGCGAAGGGCTCGCACTCCTGCACGGCGGCACCCCGACCGACGAGCGCGAGCAGATCCGGCTCGCCTTCCAGGCCCACCCCACCGAGCGGCCGGTACGCATCCTGGTCGCCACCGACGCCGCCAGCGAGGGCATCGACCTGCAAAACCACTGCCACCGGCTGGTCAACTACGACATCCCGTTCAATCCCAACAAGCTGGAGCAGCGGATCGGCCGGATCGACCGGTACGGGCAGAAGGTCAACCCGGAGATCCAGCATTTCGTCGGCACCGGCTTCGGCAAGCCCGTCGATTCGTTCGAGGCCGACCTGGAGTTCCTGTCCCGGGTCGCCACGAAGGTCGCCCGGATGGAGGAGGACCTCGGCTCCGTCAACGCTGTCCTCTCCGACGCCGTGCAGCGCCGGATGCTCGGCGAGCAGGTCGGCGTCGACATCGACTCCGGCAAGGGCAAGACCGGTGGCAGCCTCCCGACCGAGTCCAACGTGCGCGAACAGGTCCGCCGGCTCCGCGCCGACCTGGACAAGACCGTCGAGGAGCTTGGCATCACCCCGCCGGCGGTCAAGCGGGTCGTTGACACCGCCCTGGAACTGGCCCGCCAGCAGCCACTCAAGCGGCACACCGACGACAAGCACCTGCTCGGCGGCCTCTACGCCGTGCCGCCGCTGACCGGCTCCTGGCAGCGCGCCAGCGCCGGCCTGACGGCCAAACTGCAGGATGACGACGAGCCGCCCCGCCAACTGCCGGTCACCTTCGACCCGCAGGTGGCCAAGGGGGACCGCGACGGCATCGTCCTCGCCCACCTCAACCACCCGCTGGTCGCCATGTCGACCCGGCTGCTGCGCGCCGGCGTCTCCAACCCTGACATCGGCCTGCACCGGGTCACCGCCGTGGTCAGCGACGACTCGACGCTTGAGGACGTGCTGGTCGGGGCGTACTCCCGGTTCGTGCTGGTCGGCGCGGACGGCGTCCGCCTGCACGAGGAGGTCCTCTACGCCGGCGGCTGGGCGCCCGAGCAGGGCCGCTTCCGCCGCCTGGAGAACCTCGGCAGCCTCGGCGGCATCCTCGACCGGGCGCTCACCACCGGCACGCCCGCCTCGCCAATCGTGCACGACCGGCTCGCCGAACGCTGGACCCGGATCTCCGACGGTCTGGTCGCCGCCATTGAATGGCGCACCAAGACCCGGCAGGAGGCGTTGGCACGCAAGCTTCTGCAGCGGCAACATGCCGAGGAGGAGCGGATCAAGCACAACCTCGACCAGTTCGCCGCCACGCTCCAGAACGCGCTTGAGGTGCCGGAGGCGCCCGAGCAAGGCGCCGAAGGGCAGACGTCCTTCTTTAGCAGGGGCGAGCTTGAGGCGATGAGCAAGAGCAAGGAAGAGCTGGCCCAGTACCGCAAGGACCGTGAATCCTGGAGGGAACGTTTGGCGGCACTCAAGGCCGAGCGCGACCGCGAACTCGCCGCGGTTGCCGCTCGCTACCGCGACCCGAAAGACCACAGCTTCCCGGTGGCCGTGGTCTTCGTCGTACCGAAGCGGGAGGCCACGCGATGAGCCGCACCTTCCACCGCCCCGCCCCGGACGGCGCCGAGCAGCACCGCAACTGGCTCAGCCTGGTGGACGTGAACGGCCCGTTCCTCAGCCTGCCGGTGCTGCGCCGCACCTGGCCCACCCTCGACGCCCTCGACAAGAAGACCCGCGAGCGGCTGCGCCAGCAGCACACCACCTGGCAGGCCGACACCGCCGTGGGCCAGCAGGCCTGGATCGGGTATGTGCTGGGCGAGCTGCTCGGCTGGGGCGACACGCTGCACGAAAGCGGCCTCGATGCCCTCGCCTACACAGTCGCCGAGCACGACACCGAGCTGCGACCGTCGTTCGTGCTGGTTGAGCCGGGAGAGGAGGTCAAGCCGGATAGCGTACGGCTGCTCGGCCTGATCTGTCCGCTTGGCCAGCAGCCGACTGCGCGGATCAAAGACTCCACCTGGGCCGCGACCCCGGCCGACAGGCTCGCCCACCTGTGCCGGCACCACAACATCGAGCTCGGCCTCGCCACCGACGGCCGTTGGTGGACCCTCGTCTGGGCGCCCCGCGGCGGCGTCACCAGCACTGCCACCTTCGACACCGTCTCCTGGCCGGAGGCGGCAGAGCGGGACGTGGTGCGGGCGTTCGTCTCGCTGCTGTCGCGCCGCCGGTTCTTCGGCGTGCCCGACAGCGAGCGGCTGGTGCCGCTGCTGCGCGACAGCCTCGGTAGCCAGGAGGAGATCACCGAGGCGCTCGGCGTCCAGGTCCGCCGGGCCGTCGAGCTGCTGGTCGCCGCGATCGGCCGGATCGACGTACGGGAGCGGGAGCTGGGCGGGCGCGGCCTGGCCGACCACGAGGCGCACGAGGTCTACCGCGGCTCGGTCGCGGTGATGATGCGGATCGTCTTCCTGCTCTTCGCCGAGGAGCGCAAGCTGCTCCCCGCCGACAACGAGCTGTACGCGACGGCGTACTCGGCCGGGCGGCTCTGTGAAGAGCTGGAACAGCGGGCCACCGAGGGCAGCGAGGAGGACCTGGAACACAGCTCCGCCGCCTGGCACCGGCTGCTCGCCCTGTTCAACGCCGTCTACCACGGCATCGACCACCCCCGTCTCAAGCTGCACGGCCACGACGGCTCGCTCTTCGACCCGAAGCAGTACGCGTGGATGCCGCTTACCATCGACGACCGGACCGTGCTGCACATGCTCCGCTCGGTGCAGTACGTCGAGGTCGGCACCGGCCGGTCGCGCGAGCGCCGCACCGTCAGCTTCCGCGCCCTCGACGTCGAGCAGATCGGGTACGTCTACGAGGGCCTGCTCTCCTTCGAGGGCTTCCGAGCCCAGGACGTGACCGTTGGGCTGGTCGGCAAGGAGGGGCTGGAGGAAGAGGTCGCGCTCGGTGACCTGGAGGCGCTGCGCGAGCGGCAATCCGATGCGTCGGCACTGGCCAAGGCGCTCGCGGAGAAGTACAAGGACTCCAAGATCGGGTCGGTCGCGGCCCTGGCGAAGAAGCTGGCACCGCTGGACGGGCTGGAACGCGAGGAGGCCCGCAAGAAGCTGCTCGCCGTCACCAGCGGCGACTATCCGCTCTCCGAGCGGCTGCTGCCATACTTCGGGATCCTTCGGGAGGACCTGCGGGGTCTGCCGGTGGTGATCCTCCCCGGGGCCCTCTTCGTCACCGAGTCGGCGCTGCGTCGCAACACCGGCACCCACTACACGCCGCGCTTCCTCGCTGAGGAGGTGGTCGAGGGCGCGCTGGAGCCACTGGTCTACGAGCCGGGTCCGTTGCAGACGGCGGACAAGTCGCAGTGGAAGCCGAAGTCCAGCAAGGAGATCCTGGCGCTCAAGATTGCCGACATCGCCATGGGGTCGGCGGCATTCCTTGTCGCGGCGGCCCGCTACCTGGCCGGGCACCTGATCGAGGCATGGTCGCGGGAGGGCGACAAGCGGGCGCTCGCCTACCAGCAGCGCGGCGTAGACCGGGCTGTGGACGCCGACGACGACCCGCTGGTGATCGAGGCGCGGCGGCAGGTCATCGAGCACTGCCTGTACGGGGTGGACATCAACCCGATGGCCGTGGAGATGGCGAAGCTGTCCCTCTGGCTCGTCTCCATGGACCCGCAGCGCCCCTTCACCTTCCTCGACGACCGCCTGGTCGCGGGCGACTCGCTGCTCGGTGTCGGCAATCGGTCGGTGCTAGCCGAGGGCGGTGCGCGTGACCTGCGGCTAGACCGCGAGTTGTCCCAGGCCCTGGAGTTGCGGCGGCGGCTCGCCGCGCTGCCGGACAATCAGGAAAACCTGGCGGAGAAACGGCGCCTCCTCGACGAGACGCGCACCGTGGGGCGCCGGGCCGACGCCTACGCCGACCTGGTTGTCGGGGCGTCGCTCGCCTCGGTCAAGCGTGGGCAGGACCCAGTCGTCATCGCCGAGCGGGTCGGCACGCTCGCCCAGCACCTGGCCCGCAGCGGCGACGTGGGCCCGCTCGTCGAGCAGGCCGAGTCGTGGCTGGCCCTCGATCTGCCGGAGGGCGCGTTCGACCGGGAGCCGCTGCACTGGCCGCTGGAGTTTCCCGAGGTCTTCGAGCAGGGCGGCTTCGACGCTATCATCGGCAACCCACCCTTCCTGGGAGGCCAAAAGCTCACCGGTGCTCTGGGGACCGTGTACCGCGAGCACTTGATCAGGGCGATCGGCCGAGGCGCGCGAGGAAGCGCAGATCTCGTGGCCTACTTTGTGCTGCGGGCGCATGGACTCCTCAACGGAGCCGGGCAGACGGGTTTGATTGCCACGAACACCCTTGCCCAAGGCGATACCCGGGAAGTTGGCCTCGATCAGGTCGCCGCCACCGGGGCCACCATTCGCCAGGCAATCAAGAGTAAGCCGTGGCCATCGAGGTCGGCCGCGCTGGAATTTTGCGCGATCTGGACCAGTCGCGCGCCGCTTTGGCGCAAGGCTGAGTGCCGTGTAGACAGTTTGGTCGTCGCTGGCATCAAGCCTTCGCTCGACCCCGTGTCTCGCGTTGTAGGCAATCCGTACCGGCTTGTTGCTAGTCAGCAGGTGGCTTTCAAGGGTACGGAAGTTACAGCAATCGATGGTTTCACCATGACTCCGGGTTCTGCCCGGGCGTTAATTGACGCAAACCCACGGAATCGCGAAGTTCTTCTTCCGTTCCTAAATGGCAGCGACCTTAACTCTCGTCCAGACGTTTCGGCGAGCCGATGGATCATCAATTTTTATGACTGGTCAGAGGATCGGGCTAAGAGTTACCCAGATTGTTATCAACGCTTGCTAGACCTGGTCAAACCCGTTCTAAGCAAGAACAACAACCCCTCCTTGCGTGAGTTCTGGTGGCGATACAAAAGGCCAGCCCCTGCGATGCAGGCCGCTATTGCGGGGCTGAAGCGAGTTGTCGTCATCACACTGGTGAGCAAGACGGTGATGCCGGTGATGGTGCCCACAGGGCAGGTCTTCGCACATAAGCTCGCGGTGTTTGCGACCGACGACCCGGCCATGCTGGCGGCGCTATCTAGTGGGCCTCACTACTGGTGGGCCACTAGTCGGAGTTCCACCATGAAGGCGGACCTTAACTATTCCCCATCAGACGTCTTCGAGACGCTGGCGCTGCCGGAGCTGACCTCGGTGATACGCGCGCTGGGGGATCGGCTGGATACGTACCGCCGAGACGTGATGCTGCGCCGGCAGGCGGGGCTGACGGCGACTTACAACCTCGTTTTCGATCCAGCCTGTCAGGACGCGGACATCGTGGAGTTGCGGCGTATCCACGAGGACATTGACGAGGCGGTTTGCCGTGCCTATGGCTGGGACGATCTCGTTGAGCAGGGACTTGACCATGGCTTCCACAGGGCCGGCGCCTACACCCGCTACACCGTCGGCCCCGCCGCCCAGCGGGAGATCCTCGACCGCCTGCTGGAACTGAACCATCAGCGTTACAAGGAAGAAGTGGACAAGGGCCTGCACGACAACAAGACCGGCCGCAAGGCGAAGACCACCGCGGAAGGGTTGTGGTGATGGTCGACGTACAGGGCGGGCTCTTCCCGCACCCCCGTGGCGAGCAGCAGGCGCTGTCCTTGTCCGGCAAGGACGACGGGGATCAGCCTGCACTCATCCCGCCACTCGACGTGCCGCAGACGTTCCCCGAGGCCACGTCCTACCAGGTCCGTGACGAGCTGGAGGAGCTGATCGGGCGAGACCTGCTGGGTCCATGGGACGGCGAGCGCGAGGAGTTTCGTCCCGGCGCGATGGGCCCGCGCGAGCGTTACCTCGTCGGCATGCTCGGCCCGAAGCAGCGGCCGCGCACCGAGCGCCGCGACTCGTCCGAGGTGCACGACGTGGACGCCGCCGTCCAGGGCGACGGCAGCGAGGCCGAGCTGCCCGAGGTGGTCACCCCGCAGAACCTCGGCAAGATGTGGGCCTCCTCCATGGGGCTGTCGTTCGCCGTCGCCGGCGACACCGACGTGGTGTCGGTGACCGCCGAGTGGGGCCGCTACGACCTGCGCGAATCCGAGGACGAGAAGGGCAAGAAACGCCGCGTCTGGTACCGCGAGCCGGCCTCCTACGCCAAGGAGGCCCGGCTCGACGGTGACACCTCGTACCGGATCCCGCTCACCGTCCCCAGCCAGGACGACCCGGGGGTGCATCTGTCCGTCGAGGTCCGGCCGCGCGACGGGCGGCGGGTCGTGCAGTTCGCGCTGATCAACACGCAGCTTGAGCCGGAGAGCAACGCCGACACCGCTTGGCTCTTCCAGGCCGCGCTGACGGTCACCGCGCTGGACGGCCACGCGGCCGTTTTCCTGCCTATCGACGACCCGCTCGATGGGGTGAAGGGCGTCGGCGACGACCTGGAGGAGGCGCACCTGCGGCTGCTCTACCGGTCGCAGCGCCGCTACGCCTCCGGCCGTAACGTCGCCGTGCACCCCTGGGTGCGCGACGGCGAACGCTGCGCCCACAAGCTCTTCACCACCTGGCTGCCCACCTACAACGTCCCCGCGACGGTCGCGCCGGTCGGTAAGGGCACGCCGCTGTCCGGTGTCGAGCTGTCCATGGACGCGCTGGCCACCGCCGACATCGACCGGCTCCGCACCGGGCTGGCGCCGCTCGCTGACGGGTACGAAGCCTGGCTCGACGCCGAGGCTGCGAAGATTCCCGACCTGCCCAAGGCGCTCCGCGAGGCCGCCCAGACCGCCGTGATGAACGCCGAGAAGGCGGCGAAGCGCATCCGCGCCGGAGTCGCGCTGCTCACCAACCCGGAGGCCGACAAGCACGCCGAGGCGCTCGCCGCGTTCCGGTTCGCCAACGAGGCCATGGCGTTGCAGCGCCGACACAGCGAGGTCGCCCGGCTCCGGGAGGAGCAGGGCCTGACGTACGCGGAGGCCAAGGCGGCCATCGACGCGCGCGGCGCCGCGGCTGCCTCCTGGCGGCCCTTCCAGCTCGCGTTCGTGCTGCTCAACCTGCCGTCGCTGACCGACCCAACGCATTCCGAGCGGGCCGCCAACCGGGACGCCACCGTCGACCTGCTCTTCTTCCCGACCGGTGGCGGCAAGACCGAGGCGTACCTGGGCCTGACCGCGTTCACCTTCGCCATCCGCCGGCTGCAGGGCGTGGTCGGCTCCGGCGCGGACGCCCGTAGCGGCGAGGCCGGTGTCGCGGTGCTCATGCGCTACACGCTGCGGCTGCTTACTGCGCAGCAGTTCCAGCGGGCCGCCGCGCTGATCTGCGCGGCCGAGGTGCTGCGCCAGCGCGACGAGGGCACCTGGGGCAAGGAACCGTTCCGCATCGGGCTCTGGGTCGGCGGTGGCGTCTCGCCGAACTGGTTCGATGAGGCGGCCGAGCAGATCGCGGAGGCGCGCGAGGCGGGTCACGGCAAGTTCACCAACGTCCTGCAGACGCTGAGCTGCCCGTGGTGCGGGTCGAAGCTGCGCGCCGAGCGGGACCTGGAGCCGAAGGAGGACCTGCGCCGCGTCCTCCTGTTCTGCGCCGAGGCCGAGGGCGTCGACGCCTGCCCGTTCTCCCGCACCCGCAGCAGCGAGGGCCTGCCGATCCTCACCGTCGACGAGGAGATCTACCGGTACGCCCCCAGCCTGGTCATCGCCACCGTCGACAAGCTCGCCCAGCTCCCGTGGCGCGGCTTCGCCGGCCTGCTCTTCGGGCGGGTGCGCGAGCGCTGCCCCCGGCACGGCTACCGGCACGATGACCTGGACGGGCGCACCAACTGCGGCAACCGGCACAACAAGAAGGGCAGCCTGGAGGCGGTCACCAGTCAGCCGGTGATCCGGCTGCGCCCGCCGGACCTGATCATCCAGGACGAGCTGCACCTCATCTCCGGCGCGCTCGGCACCGTGGTCGGGCTCTTCGAGGCGGCCGTCGACCAGCTCTGCACCTGGCCGCTGCCGGACGGTGGCGAGGCCGGGCCGAAGATCGTCGCGTCCACGGCCACCACCAAGCGGGCCCGAGAGCAGGTGCTCGGCGTCTTCGGCCGGGATCTGGCGGTCTTCCCGCCGCCGGTCATCGACATCACCGACACCTTCTTCAGCCAGCAGGTGCCGGTCACCGTCGCGAATCCGGGCCGCCGGTACCTCGGCGTGTGCGCCCATGGCGTACGGATGAAGTCCGCCGAGATCCGGGTCGCGGAGATCCTGCTGCTCGCCGGACAGAGCCTGTTCGACAGGTACGGGAAGCCCGCCGACCCGTACATGACCACGGTCGGCTACTTCAGCGCCACCCGAGAGCTGGCTGGCATGCGCCGCCTCCTCGACGACCAGGTCGCCACGCGTGTCCGCACCCACGGTCGGCGCAAGGACCTCTCCGATCGGCTGGTCGGGCCGAGCATGCTGAACGTGCAGGAGTTGACGTCCCGGATCTCGTCCGGCGACATCAGCGACGTGCTGAAGCGGCTGGAGATCGGCTTCGACCCGGAGATCGACACGACCGCCCGGCGGAAGGCCATCTTCGAGGACATGCGGGAGGCCATGAAGGCCAAGACCGCCTCCAACCCGCGGCTCAACCTGCACCCGGTCACCGACCGCTTCTACAAGCGGCAAAGCGAGGGCCAGCTGCCGGTCGACGCGGTGCTGGCCACGTCGATGCTCCAGGTCGGCGTGGACGTGTCCCGGTTCGGTCTCATGGTGGTCACCGGCCAGCCGAAGAACACCGCCGAATACATCCAGGCGTCCTCCCGGGTCGGCCGGGACGCCCGCCGACCCGGGCTGGTGGTCACCCTCTACAACTGGACCCGGCCCCGGGACCTTGCCCACTATGAGGACTTCGAGTACTACCACGCCACCTTCTACCGGCAGGTGGAGGCGCTGTCCGTCACCCCGTACACCCGGCGGGCGCTGGACCGGCAGACCACCGCGACCCTGGTCGCGGCCGTGCGCAACGCGGAGGAGGGCTTCTCCCGCAACACGGACGCGCAGGACGTGCCGCTGGACGGCCCCGAGGTGCAGCGGGTCGTCGACCGGTTCCTCCAGCGGGCCGAGGACATTGCCGGCAACCGCGGCCGCGACTACCTCTCGGAGCGGATCAACCGGCTGCGGGACCTGTGGAACGAGCGGAAGGCCGGCTCGGTGCGGCTCGGCTACGCCGACGGGACCTTCAAGCAGCAGAAGCTCGCTGGTCTGCTCAGGGTGGCCGGCGGCGAGCGGTGGACCGACCTGACGGTCGGGCAGTCCATGCGGGAGACGGAGAACGAGATCAACCTGGTGCTGCCCGCGGGGGAGAAGATCTTCGACCAGCAGTACGGGGCGCCGGAGTGGTCGTTCGGGCCGCCGAGCGACGACGTGCGGGACGAGGACCGACCCGACGGGGACGAGCTGGGCGAGTCGACCCTCGCGGGGAAGGGGAACTGATGGCGAGCAAGCACTTCCGGCGGGTCGGCTCGGTCCGCCCCAGCCACCTGATGTTCACCACGGGCGTCGGCGCGATCGTCGACCTGCCGAACTTCTCCGTGCTGGTGCGCGGCCTCGACGACTGGAACCACAACGCGGTGCCCGACTGGGAGCCGATCGCCGAACCCCGGCTGCTCGCCGCCGTGCGCAAGCTGCTCAAGGAGAAGTCCATCAAGGAGCTGCGGCCGGCGCCCTGGATCGACGGCGGCGACGAGCCGAACAGCCCGGCGTCGAAGGTCGGCGTGCCGGTCACGCCCTTCCCGAGCTGGCTGCGCTGCACAGCCTGCGACGAACTGGCCCCGATCGACGGGGGAGTCTTCGGGTTCGAGAACTCCAAGGCCCGCAAGCCGCACGAGGCGCGGTTCTTCCACACCGTGTGCGGGCGGAAGAAGTCCGGCCGGCGGCCGATGGCGGTGGCGGCCCGCTTCGTGCTCGCCTGCACCGCCGGCCACCTCGACGACTTCCCGTACGCCCAGTACGTGCACCAGGGCGGCGGCTGCCCCAACGCCAGCCACCCGAAGCTGCGGATGGATGACCGGGGCGGCAACCTCGGCGCCAACGTCGAGATCCGGTGCGTGCCCTGCGGCGCCCGCCGCAACATGAAGGAGGTGCTCGGTCAGCGCGGCGCGGACAAGCTGCCCCGCTGCCGGAGCCGCCGGGCGCACCTGGGCGACTTCGAGCCGGGGGAGTGCACCGGCGAGCTGAAGCTGCTGGTCGTCGGCGCGTCCAACCAATGGTTCGCGCAGACGCTTTCCGCGCTCGCCGTGCCGCGCACGGGGGCCGGTGAGCTGCAGACCAAGGTCGAGCAGCATTGGTCGACCTTCGAGAAGATGGAGAGCGTCGCGTTTCTGCCCTTCGCCCGCTCCGCTGTGCCGGCGCTCAGGGAGTTCGAGCGGTGGACCGACGCGCAGATCTGGGCGGCCGTCGAGCGGCACCGCAGCGGCCCGAAGGGTGACGAGGACGAGAAGGGCTACCCGGACCTGCACACGCCGGAGTGGGAGATCTTCTCCGCCGGGGAGTTGCCGCCGACCACCCCTGACTTCACGCTGAGACGGGACCCGAACGGCGTGCCGGGCGAGCTGAAGGAGATCTACGCCGACGTCATCCAGGCCGAGCGGCTGCGCGAGGTCCGCGCGCTGGTCGGCTTCACCCGTCTCGACGCTCCCGACCCGATGGACCCCGACCTCGTACGGCGGGCGCCGCTCTCCAGGGCCACCCCGGAGTGGGTGCCGGCCAGCGAGGTGCGCGGCGAGGGCATCTTCCTGCGGCTCCCCGAGGATTTGCTCGTCGACTGGGAACGCCGGGTCACCGACACCGAGACCATGGAAACGCACCGGGAGGCGTACGGGCGGTTCCGGGAGAGCCGCTACTCCGGGCGTATCCGGGGCGGCTTCGACCGGATGAAGCACTGGCCGGGGGAGCGGTACCTCGCCCTGCACACCTTCTCGCACTTGCTGATCCGCACCATCGCGCTCGAGTGCGGCTACAGCTCGGCCAGCCTGTCGGAACGCATCTACACCGGCACCCTGGAGGACCCGCAGCGCACCGGGATCCTGATCTACACGGCCGTGCCGGACGCCGAAGGGACGCTTGGCGGCCTGGTGTCGCTCGCGGAGCACGACGACCTCGTCCGTCTCACTCGCCGGGCGCTGAACGACGCCCTGCACTGCTCCTCGGACCCGCTCTGCGCCGAGCGCCTGCCGCATCATCCGGAGGATTTCCTGCACGGGGCCGCCTGCCACGTCTGCCTGTTCGTCTCCGAGACGACCTGCGAACGCGGCAACCGGTTCCTGGACCGGCGCTTCGTCGTACCGATCGACGACCCGGCTCTGGCGCTCTTCCCCGAGCTGCCATGACCTGGTACCCGGCGTTCGAGGCGGCGGCCGAGGCCGCGGTGAACCGGCTCGGGCCGGGGCACCTGCGGGTGTTGGCCGACCGCCTCGGCGAGGGCTGGCCGGAGCAGGCGTTACGGCACGCGGTGCCGGCGCCCGGCTTCGCCGAGGCGGCCGGGGCCATGCTCGCCGCGCAGCGGGCCTCGGGGGTGCCGGGTGTGGAGGCGGCGGCTTACCTGCGCGGGCTGGCCGCCGGACACGCACAGCGGTCGGCTGCGGTGCGGATCGAGTCGGTGTGGAGCGGACCGAGCACCCACCCCGTGCCCGTCCGCGCCACCGCGCAGGTGCTGGTCGACCTGGTCGCGGAGGCCCGCGCCGAGCTGCTGCTGATGACGTACTCCGCTACGAAGTACCCGCCGCTCGTGTCGGTGCTGGCGGCGGCGGTCGATCGCGGCGTGTCGGTCACCGTTGTCGTCGAGACGCTGGGCGGTGCACGTGGGGCGCTCAACGGTGCCGAGCCGGCCGCCGCATTCGCGGACGTGCCGGGCGTGCAGGTGTGGCACTGGCCGGTCGATCAGCGGGTTGAGGACCGGGCCAAGATGCACGCCAAGATCGCGGTCGCCGACCGGCGGGTTCTGCTGGTGTCGAGCGCCAATCTGACCCAGTCCGGCGTCAACAGGAACATCGAGGCCGGCCTGCTGGTGCGCGGCGGGACAGCGCCGCAACGCGCGGCCGAGCACATCGCCGAACTCCAGAGCCGAGGGTTGCTGACCCGGCTCACGCCGGCGACTCAGGGAGGTGGCCGGTGACCGGTCGGGACGGTGCGACCGTTGCCAGCGGCGACATCGCCCGGTTGGCAGGTGTCGGCCGCGCGGCGGTCAGCAACTGGCGGCGCCGCTTCGCGGACTTTCCCCAGCCGGTAGGAGGCAGCTCGGCGAGCCCGCTGTATGCGTTGCCGGAGGTCGAGGACTGGCTCACCCGGCATGGCAAGCCGTACGACGTGACGCCGGTGGACCGGTTGTGGCAGTCGCTGCGGGGCGCCGCAGCCGACCGCGAGCTGGGTGACCGGATCGGGAACCTTGGCGGCTTTCTCGTCACCCTTGAGCGGGAGCCAGAGCAGTGGAAGGCCCTGGCCGACCAGCCGAGTCCGGTCGTCATGGCGAACCTCGTCGACCTGCTCCGCACCGTCGTTCCGGAGTTCGGCGCCCTGCTCACGAACATGCCGGACGAGGACACGCTCACCATCGTGCGGCTCGCCGCTGAGGCCGCGGAGCGGGAGACGGGTGCCGCCGTCTTCGACTTCCTTTGTGCGCGGTACCTGGAGGTCCACTCCCGCAGGCACGCCGTCACGCCCGAATGGGTCGCGAACCTCATGGTCACCATGACCGGCGCGGCAGGCGGACGGCTGCTCGACCCGGCCGGCGGCATCGGCACCCTGCTGCTGGCAGGCCGGGCCGCTGGCGCCACCGAACTGTCCGGGCAGGAGATCAACGTGACCGCTGCCCGCCTCGCCGTGTCCCGCCTGCTCCTGGGGGGCCACTCCGCGATGCTGGCGGTCGGCGACTCGCTGCGTGTCGACGCCTTCGCCGGCGAACTGTTTGACGCCGTGGTCTGCAACCCACCGTTCGCGGAGCGCTCCTGGGGCCACGACGAGCTCACCAGTGACCCCCGCTGGACGTATGGGATGCCGCCGCGAGGCGAGTCGGAACTGGCCTGGGTGCAGCACTGCCTGGCCCACGTCAAGCCCGGTGGACACGTGGCGATCCTGATGCCGGCGGCCGCGGCGAGCCGCCGCGCGGGCCGCCGGATCCGCGCAAACCTGCTCCGGTCCGGCGCGCTCCGGGCGGTCATCAGCCTCCCGGGCTGGGGTACGACAGCCCCCGGTGGCCCGGACCTGTGGCTGCTACGTCGTCCAGACGGCACCGACCACGCGCACGTGCTGCTGCTCGACGCCACCGCCGAGCGCGACCGGATCGAGGACGGGTGGCGGTCGTTCCAGTCCGACCCGGAGGCCCGCCAGGCCGGCCCCGGCATCTCGGTCCGCATCCTCGATCTGCTTGACGAACACGTCGACCTCACCCCCGCCCGGCACCTCGCCGAGAACGCCACATCCCCTGTCACGCTGGCGTTCCGGCCGACCCGGACCCGCCTGTACTCGGCGGCCAGGACACTCGCCGACACCCTGCCGGACCTGACAGTCCCGGACGCCCCCGAGCCACCACCGACGACCACCATCGGCGAACTGGCCAAGGCCGGTGCAGTGTCCGTTCGCCAGGCACCGATGGGGATGCCCACGGACCGGGGCGACCTCCCGGTTCTCACGGCCAAGGATGTCCGCGTCGGGCGCCCGCCTTCCGGGGCCGGCAGTGCCGGCCCTGGTTCGATCGAGCTACGGCGTGGCGACGTGGTCGCCCTGCCACCCGGACGGCACGCCGCAGTGCGGGTACTCACCGAAGACGGGGTACTGCTTGGCCCGCAGCTCCTGCTCTTGCGGGTTGATCCGGAGCGGCTCGACCCTCAGTTCGTCGCCGGGTTCCTGCGCATCGCGCAGTCGGCAACTCGTACCTCGTCAGGTTCTGCCCGCATCGACTTTCACCGCGCATCGCTGCTTCGGCTGCCGATCGACGCGCAACGCGAGTACGGCAAGGCGTTCCAGATGCTGTCGGATTTCCAACAGTCGGTGCGGCAGACGGCGGAACTCGCGGAGTCCTTTGTGGAACTAGGATTCGCGGGTCTCGCTGGCGGCAGGCTGCGACCGGCTGGAGCAGCGGGTGCATAGCGTGCCCAGCACCGTGGGGGGCAGGGGAGGGGCTGTGTTGGGGCGGATGCTGAGCAACGGGCGGTACGAGCTGGAGAAGTTCCCCCTCGCCCGGGGTGGCATGGGCGAGGTCTGGCTGGGGCGGGACACGAAGCTCGACCGGGAGATCGCGGTCAAGTTCATCCGGTTCCCCGACGGGGACCGGGACGACGAGCACATTCGTCGCTTCGTCCGGGAGTCCCGGATCACTGCCCGGCTGGAGCATCCCGGCGTGCCCGCCGTCTACGACGTGGGAGTCGACGACGGCCGCCCGTTCCTGGTAATGCAGCGCATCCGCGGGATCAGCATCGCCGATCTCGTCGCCGAGCAGGGCGCCCTGCCCATCGGCTGGGCGGCAGCGATCGCCGCCCAGGTCTGCGCGGTGCTTGCCGCCGCCCACCGCGCGTCGCTGGTGCACCGCGATCTCAAGCCGAGCAACCTCATGCTCGAACCGGATGGGCGGGTCAAGGTTCTCGACTTCGGGCTCGCCGTGGCACCGACCCTCGCCGACTTCTCCAGGATCACCCACACCGGGCAGCCCCTGGGCACCCCCGCCTACATGGCTCCCGAACAGGTCGAGGCGAACCTCAGCAGCCCCGTGACCGACCTCTACGCGCTCGGCTGCACCCTGCACGAGATGCTTTCCGGGGAGCACCTCTTCACCGGCTCGACGTCCTTCTCCGTGATGAGCAAGCAGGTGAAGGAGCAGCCACCGGCCCTCCGCTCGCTCCGCGCCGAGGTGCCGTCCGCCCTGGAACGGCTGGTGCTCGACCTGCTGGAGAAGAAGCCCCAGTCCCGACCTGCCAGCGCAGAGGTCGTCTACGACCGGCTGCTGCCCTTCGCCACCGACCTCGGTCCGCTGCCTGGCGCGCTCGGCTCGCCGTCGGCGGCGAGCCCGGTCCGGATGTACGCGCGCCTCCTCAGCCGGGTCTTCGCCGAGGCGACCGGCACCCCACCACCCGCGCCGGTCCCTACGCCGCCAGAGCCCACCCCGCGGGCATCCGAGGCGGAGCTCGAATCGCGTCTGGACCGGCTCAACCGGAGTGACCTGGACCGGGCCCGCAGCGAAGCCCACGAACTGGTCCGGCAGTCCCGTTACAGCCAGGCCGCAGAGGTGCTGGCCGAGGCAGCCGGGCCGGCCAGCCGTGCGTTCGGCGGCACCGACCGGGACGTGGTGAGCCTTCGCTTCGAACTGGCCAATGTGTTGTTCGAAGGCGGGGACTACCGCCGCGCGGCGCCCGCGTACCACGAGCTCGCCCTCGACCTCGCCGCCGCCGGCGGTACGCAGACCGACCTCCTGATGCGGTGCCGTCTGCAGGAGGCGACCTGCCACGCGCTGACCGGCCGGACCAGCCAGGCGCTGCGGCAGCTGGACGGCCTGCTCCAGGATGAGCGCCAGGCCTACGGCGACGAGGACCCTCGAACCCTCGAACTGCGCCGCCAGATCGGCCTGCTGCAACTAGGCGCCGGGCAGAGGCAGGCCGCCGAGCAGACCCTGTCCGCGCTGCTCGCCGACCTCCAACGCCTGCGTGACGCCGGCGACCCCAGCGCAACCGAAATCGCCGACCTGCTCGCCTCGCTGCGCCGGTCGCGATAACCCGCATGCACCCACCACCCAGGCCGCCGTCGTCACCGGCGGCACCGAACGAGGAGGCGCCATGAACGAGCCGGCCCGGCCGATCGAACACATCTCCATCCGGGTGCCGTGGCACGACGCCGGCTGGAACGGCACGGTCTGCGCCGACCCGCAGGGCAACGGCACCTGCGTGCTGCTGAAGAACATCGGACAGCGCCGGCACGACGAGCACGAGCAGCACCTGGCTGGCAGCGACATCGCCGACCTGCCCCTCGCCGATGCGCCGCCCTGCGTGTCAGAACGGGCCACCTTCATGTCCCCGCGGGTCATCCCGTTCCAGCGCCAGCACCCCTTCACGCAGAAGTCCCCGGCATTCGCCACCCTCCAGCTCACCCCGCAGCCGATACCCGCGTACACCGCTCAGGCAGTGCCGTTCCGGTGGATGTCCCGGGACGGCGCGAAGAAGATCAACGAGCGACGCCAACTCGGCCTGCGTCCGGAACTGGAAGAGCAAGTGGACGCGATCACCGGCTGGCCCAACTCCACCTGGATGATGCACGGCGACAACCAGCGCACCATCCTCGAAGCCTTCTTCGGCACTGTGCGGCGTGAGTCGAGTCTCGTCTTCTTCTACGCCAAGCACAGCCCGCTGAGCGACGACACCCGCCGGCTCCTGGTCGGCGCGGCCGTGGTCACCGACGTCACCCCGACCGGGGCCTACCGCAGCAGCGGCGGGGAGCGGTTCCCGGCGCAGATGTGGGAAACCAACATCTCGCACTCGCTGCGCCCGGATCAGCAGCGGGGATTCCTCATGCCCTACCAGGCACTGCTCGCCGCCCGGGACGACCGGGGCGTTGACATCACCGATGCCCTGGCCTTCGCGCCAGAAGGCGGCTGGGAAGCCTTCTCGTACGTGACCGAGCACGTCAGCCACGACCTGGCCATTGACGCGCTGCTCGCCCTGATGGCGGCGGGCCGCGCCGCACAGCGGCTGCTCGGATCCGCAGCGGGACCGCTCGGGTTCGACTGGCTGGAGGGGCAGCTCAACCGGCTCTGGAAGCTGCGGGGGCCCCGGCCCGGGCTGGCCAGCGTACTGGCCGCCTTCGGGGTTCCGCAGTCGGTGACCTTCGCCCACACGGTCGCCGCCGCAGGCGGTCCCGACGGGGACCCGTGGCTGACTCTCGAGCAGGCGATGGCCGACCCCGACCGGCTCGGCATCGCCGCCAAGACCCACCTGACGCCCACCGTCCGCGCCACGTGGAAGGCGCTCAAGCCGGAGCGGCGAAAGCTGCTTGAGCTGCTTAGCCGCTTCTCCCTGACCCGGGAGCAGGCGGAACGGTTCTTCGTCGTCGAGGAACGCGACCCGGCCCTGACCGACGAGCAGATCATCGCCAACCCGTACCGGCTCTTCGAGGCCGACCGCGACCAACCCGACGCCGCACCCTTCGCCATCATCGACCGCGGCTGCTTCCCCGACGCCGCCGTCGCCTCCGAACACCCACTACCGACCCCCAGCGCCATGTCGGACGGCCTCGACGCCCGCCGGGTGCGTGCCCTCATCGTCGACGAACTGCAGCGCGCGAAGGTAGCGGGGCACACGCTCCAGCCCCAGGCCGACATCGTCATCAGCATCAGGGCTCGGACGCTCAGCGTGCCCTGCCCGGTCACCGGTGATGTCCTCGACGCCCACCACCTGTCCGCCGACGCCCTGCCGCCGGAGGGTCCGCTGACCGGTGTGACGCTGTCCGGCGGAGCGTCGGCGTTGCAGCTCACCGAACTGGCCCAGGTCGCCGCCGTCATCCGCAAGGAGGTCGAGCGGCGGGTCAACGCTCCGTCGATCACCGGATTGCCGGACTTTCCACGGCGGCTCGACGACCTCCTTGGCCCGATCCCCGAGGATCTGTCTGAAGAGGAACGAGACGCCGAGACGCGGGCACGGGCGGAGAAGGTGGCCGCTCTCAACACCCTGTACTCCTCGCGCATCAGCGTGCTGATCGGCTCTGCCGGGACGGGCAAGACCACCCTGCTCCAGGTGCTGCGGCACACGGAGACCGTCGCCGCGGGCGGCGTTCTCCTGGTTGCCCCAACCGGGAAGGCCCGGGTGCAACTGGCACACCGGGTGCAGGCGGAGGCAGTCACCCTCGCGCAGTTCCTGATCGCCACCAAGCGGTACAACGCGTGGACCGAGCGCTACCTGGTGACCGGGGACGTCCAGACCCGCGCGAAGAACTACAAGACGATTGTGGTCGACGAGGCCTCCATGCTCACCGAGGAGCAACTCGCGGCGCTCTTCGACGCGGTCACCGGTGTGCAACGCCTGGTCCTCGTCGGCGACCCCCGCCAACTCCCGCCTATCGGCGCCGGCCGCCCGTTCGTCGACATCGTGCGGCACCTCGCACCCGACGACATCGCCACCCGGGCTCCCGGCTACGCGGAACTCACCATTCCTCGCCGGCAGGTCGGGCACGACCGTGACGACCTGGTGCTCGCGAGCTGGTTCGCCGACGGTGAGCTGTCACCGGCCGCCGACCTCGTCTGGGAACGGCTGCGGGCCGGCGAGCAGTTGCCGACCCTGCGGGCGGTCCGATACGACCGGCCGCAGCTCTTCGCCACCCTGCTCGCGGTTCTGCGAGAAGAGATCCCGGAGCTGCGGGAGGCCTCCGACGACGAGCTGGCAGCCGCCTTCGGCCGCAGCTACGGCGGCGTCGTCTCCGCCAAGGGCAACCTCTACTTCCCAGGCGGTGCGGCGAAGAAGGCCGACGCCTGGCAGATCCTCTCCCCGGTCCGCGGTCGCGGCTGGGGCACCACCGAGATCAACCGAGCCCTGAAGGACACGTTCGGCACACGCGCGCTGGAGCAGGCGATAGGACCGAAGCGCTACAACGCCAAGCCGATCGGGCCCGAACGAATCGTCGTCGGTGACAAGGTCATCAACATCCGCAACCACAGGTTCAGTCCGTACGCGATCTATCCCAACGACGCGGAGCGGTTCGTCGCCAACGGTGAGCTCGGCGTGGTGATCGGCCAGACGCGATCGGGGAAGGTGAACTGGGCGCCGAACAAGACCGAGATCGAGTTCAGCGGGCGCTCTTGGGTCAAGTACACCTACCGCGACTGGTCCGACGACGACCGGGCGCCAATGCTGGAACTCGCGTGGGCGATCACCATCCACAAGGCGCAGGGCAGCGAGTTCCAGATCACGCTGGTCGTGCTGCCGGACGGGGCGGGACTGAGCCGCGAGCTGCTGTACACGGCCCTGACCCGGCAGCAGCAGAAGGTGATTCTGCTGCACGAGGCCGACCTCGACGAGGTCGCGAAGCTCGGCTCCGCCGTCCACTCCGACACCGCCCGCCGGCTGACCAACCTTTTCTTTGCCTCCGAGCCAATTCAGGTCGGCGACGCTGTAATCGACCGAGGTCTCGTGCACCGAACCGCGCGCGGCGAGCTGGTCCGGAGCAAGAGTGAGGTGCTCATCGCCAACCTCCTGGACGAGCTGGGGTTGGCCTACGACTACGAGTCGCCCTTCACGGGCGAAGACGGTCGGACGGTCCGACCGGACTTCACCATCCTCACCGACCTGGGCGAGACCGTCATCTGGGAGCACCTCGGCATGCTCTCCGACCCTCGCTACGCCTCGAAGTGGGCGCAGAAGAAGAACTGGTACGCCGCCAACGGGATCCTCCCCGATGAGGATGGCGGCGGCACCCGAGGCAAGCTCGTGACCACCGATGACCGGCAGGGGGTTGATTACCCCGCCTGGCGCAGCCTGGCCCAGAAGGTGTTTGGTCTCTGATCGCCCCCTCCGCTCCTCCCCCTCAAGGAGACCCCCATGCACATCTCGGCTCATCTTGATCTTGACCTGCTGGCGATCGAGACGGACAACCAGCTCGCTGTCCTCATCGAGTTGACCGCCCCGTCCGCCCCGGCTTCCGCGACCGCTCGCCCCGCATCCACCCTCCAGGTGGTGCTCGACCGTAGCGGTTCGATGACCGGTGCCCGGCTCGACGGCGCGAAGACGGCACTGATTGGCTTGATCGACAAGCTCGATCCCAGTGACAACTTCGGCTTGGTGGCGTTCGACAACCGAGTCGAGGTGACGGTCGCGGCCGGGCCGCTCACCGACAAGGAGGCGGTGAAGCGCGCCATTGCACAGCTCAGCGCGCGTGGCAGCACGGATCTGTCCGCCGGTTACCTGCGCGGGCTGCAGGAGGCCGGGCGGGTGGCCGGCGGGGCCGGGGCGACCGTGCTGCTCATCTCCGACGGGCATGCCAACGCCGGCGTCACCGATCCCGCCGCGCTCGGTGGCATTGCCGCCAAGGCATACACCGACAACATCACCACGTCAACGCTCGGCTACGGCCTCGGCTACGACGAGCGGCTCATGTCGGCGATCGCCCGGGGCGGCTCCGGCAACGAGCTGTTCGCCGAGGAACCGGACACCGCCGGCGCGCTCATCGCCGGTGAGGTCGACGGCCTGCTCTCCCAGGCCGCCCAGGCGGCTTCATTGCTGGTCAAGGCCGCACCGCAGGTTCGCGCGGTCCAGGTCGTCAACGACATGCCGGTGACGGCGACCGGCGACGGACTCCTCGTCGAACTGGGCAGCTTCTACGCCGACGAGACCCGCAAGCTGCTGCTGACCTTCGACGTGCCCGCCATCGCCGCACTCGGCCTGGCTCAGGTCGCCACGTGTGAGTTCACGTGGGTCGAGCTGCCCAGCCTCGCCCAGCACACGCTGACCGTGCCGCTGCACGTCAACGTCGTCCCCGGCGACCAGGCCGCAGGGCGGATCCCCGATCCGACCGTGCGGACGGAGTTGGTCTATCTCCGACTCCAGCAGGCAAAACGTCGCGCGTCCGGCCACCTCAGCGCTGGCGCCCCGACCGGCGCGCTCACCGAGATCCGTCAGGCGCAGGCTGCCCTCGCGGAAGCCTTGCCTGCCGCCCCGCCACACCTGCGGGAGGATCTGGTGGAAGAGGCGGCCGCCCTTGCCTACCTTGCCGATCAGACGGAGAACGGCATGATCGCCAGGGCCGCGAAGTACTCGTCCATGGATGCCGCCTACAAGTCGGGCAAGCGCGGTCGGAACCGGCCGCCCTCGATCGAACCGAACTGACCATGGGGTCGGGAGGACGGTGGACGTCAAGATCGTCCGTCCAGGTGGTCCGGGCGGGCCGCCCGTTCGCTAGGTTAGGTCTGCTCGCGGCTCTGTCTGGGCAGGTCAGCGCACCGAGCGGTGGTGGTTCGGACGAGGGCCGGAACCTGAACGGTGAGGCCGGCTCCGGCGCGCCAGCCGGTGTTTCCGACCCTTTCCTGCCGCACGTTGGGCAGCACGGGGGTCTGGGGAAGTAGATGGTGTCGCCGGTGATGCCGCCGAATCTCACGGCGGCCAGCGATCTGCTGCTGCAACGGGGTCCGCTGCCCCCCGAGGAGATCTCTACGCTCCTGCGCGCCAATGGCATCGTGCTCGCCCCTGCCCGGTTGGCGAAGCTGCCGCAACGGTTCCCGAACGCGTTCGTCCTCGACGACCAGGGCCGCCTCGCTGTTCCATCCCAGACCGGCGCCGAGGCCCCGTCCCAGACCGAAGATGAGTCGCCTGAGCCGCCGGGCCGCTCGGCGGTGCCGGCTTGGAGGAAGACGTCGCTCCCAGCGCCCATCGCGCTCACCAACTGCGTCGTCATCGCTGTCGGTCAGTCACCGGGTGTCGACGGCGAGCTGGCCGCCGTACGGATGAGCGACGGGAAGTTCGAGCACTTCCCCGCAGTTGCGGAACGGCCCGAAGAGCTGCGCACTTTCGTCGCCGAGGCGGCGTGCGTGGTGGGCCACGGCATCGACTGGTCGCAGCTGCCGCAGCAGGTTCGCGAAGGTCTTCCGGACGTTCGAGTGGATCTGCGGCTGCTGGCGTTGGTGCAGGACCCCACCCGCCCCGCGGAACGGTTGGGGGAACTGTGCACGGCCCTGGGGGTTGTTGTACCCAGCGGCGACGACCCCGCCGACGACGCCGCGGCGGCAGCGGAATGCCTGGCGGCGCTCATCCACCGCATCGAGCCGTCGGAGCCGTCCTGGCAGCTCACCCGCGCGTGCCTGGCGGCGGCTGGATCCGCCGTGGCCCGTCTGCTGCCGGACGGTCTGCTGCCCGAGCGGGCCCGCGACGGGGTGACCTGCGCCCAGGATCCACTGCTCCAGCCGCTCGGTGACGAGTTCCGGTCGGCGGGGGAGGCCGTCCGTCAGGTGTTCGGCCGCCTCACCGAATGGGGCTACGCCACGCGGCCGGCCCAGCATGAGATGTCGGTGGCGGTCGCCGAGGTGCTGGACCACGGTGGGCTGCTCGCCGTCGAGGCGCCGACGGGCACCGGGAAGTCCATGGCCTACCTCACCCCCGCCGGCGGACGCGCCAGCGGAGAGCGTCGGCCGGTCGTGGTCGCCACCGCCACCAAGGTGCTGCAACAGCAGCTGCGCCGCGACGTCACCCGGCTGCGGGACCAGGGGCTCTTCACAGCTCCGCTACGCCAGCTCTTCGGCGTCGCCAACTATATCTGCCCTCGGGAGATCGGTGCGGCGCTCGACGGATCGGACGAGGACGCCGAGCCGGATCACTGGCTGGCGTTGGCGGTGGCGATTCGCGGTCTCGCCGTCAGCGAGACCGGGGTGTGGGACGACATCTCGGACAACCACCTCAGTAGCCGGCGGCCGGCCTACCGAACCACGCGCGACACGCTGCGAACCGATGCCCGTTCCTGCGAGCGGCAGCACTGCCCGTGGCTGGCGACCTGCCCCCTGTTCCAGCGGCTCGACGGAATGCGGGAGCGCCCCGGCGTCCTGGCCGTGAACCACGCCCTGATCGCCACGTGGGCCCGGCTCGCCCAGCAGGGGGCGCGCAGCCCCGGCGACGTGCTCGCCGACGGGGCGGGCGACCTGGTGTTCGACGAAGCCCACGACCTCGAGGATTCCCTCACGAGCGCCTGGACGGAGACGGTCAGCCGGCGGGAACTGCTCGGCCTGGCCACCCGGCTAGACGGGCGGACCGGGCTCGACCGGCAGCTTCGCCAACTGCGCGCCGCCGGCATCGACCTGGGGACCGGACGTCAACTGCCTGCCATGGCTCGACAACTCCGCCGTGACTGCGACACCGTCACCAGCGCGGTGCTGCGGTACCTGCACGAATACGGCGGCGCGACGCGCACCGCAGTTCCCCGCACTGGCGTCGTCCACGCCCGCCCGGAGTACCGGCAGCTCGTCGACGAGGCCCGGCAAATCAGCCACCGGCTGGGCGAGCTGAAGAAGGAACTGACCACGGCGGAGGCCGCGGCACGAGCACGTGTGGCGCAGAGCGACGACAGCTCCCACTGGCTGCTCCGAACAGTGCTGTCCCGCCTCACCGGGCTGACCCATGCCGTCACCGAGACCGTGCAGGTGCTCTGGCGGCTGCGGAGCCTGCCGGACGAACACCTGTGGGTGTACCGGCTCTCGGCCGACGTGCCGACCGGGGTCCCGTCCGAGGGCGAGGCCGCTGAGGCGCAGTCCGACTGGACATTCGAGTGCATCCCCATCGACGTCGGCCCCGCCTTCGCCGATGCCGTGGTCGGCCCGGCCCGCAGCGTCACCCTGACCAGCGCCACCCTCACCACCGGCGGCACCTTCGACTACGTCGCCTCCCGGCTGGGCATCCGGGTCGAGCCGGGCAGCAGCGAGCCCGGGGTGTTCGACGGCCGCCAGCTGCGCAGCCCGTTCGACTACGCCACCCAGTCCGCGGTGGTCCTCACCAACCACCTGCCGGTGCCCGTTCCGAGCCAGGAACAGGAGTTCGTGGAGGAATTCGCGCGGGACCAGGTGGGGCTGCTGTCGCTGACGGGTGGCAGGGCCATGACGTTGTTCGCGGCGCGCCGGCGGATGGAGGAGGTTGCGCAGCTCGTGCGGCAGCAGGGCGACGCCCTCGCCGACCGTGGGGTGCGACTGCTGGTCCAGGGGGAGGCCGGACGGGCGGAGATCTCCGACCGGTTCCGGGCCGATCCCGGCACCGTGGTGTACGGCTTGCGCTCGTACTGGCAGGGTTTCGACGCTCCTGGCGAGACCTTGAGCTACCTGGTCATCGAGAAGCCGCCCTACCCCCACCCCGACGACGCCGTGGTCAGCGCCCGGATCCGTGCCATCACGGACCGGGGCGGAGACCCCTTCCTCGATTACGTGGTGCCGAAGACGGCAGTGCTGCTGGCCCAGGGCTTCGGTCGGCTGATCCGCAGCGAGACCGACCGGGGCGTGGCGTTGATCGGCGATCGACGCATGCAGTCACCCAGCAGTGCCAACCGCCTGCTGCTGTCCACCATGCCCGGGCCGGAGCTGTACCACGCCGTCGATCGGGACGACGCCTGGCGCTACGCCCTGCGCTTTGTCACCGGTGAGGAACCGGACCTGAGCGAGGCGTTGGCGCTGGCGGGCAACGAGGTGGACGCCATTCTGCAGCGGCTGCGGCTGATGCCGGGGGAGGACCCGGAGCCGAAGCTGCGGGAAGGCGCGCGCCTGTTGTTCGGCGTGCAGGAGCTGCGGGAGCCGCAGCTGCAGCTGATGCTGGCCCACCTCGCCGGCGCTGACACGGTCGGGATCCTGCCCACCGGCACCGGCAAGTCGCTCTGTTTCCAGCTGCCGGCGCTGCTGCGTCCCGAGGACCGCGCGACGGTGGTCGTCAGCCCGCTCGTCGCACTCATCAAGGACCAGTTGGACGACCTGCGCGGCCGCCGGGGCCTGCGCGGAGTGCAGGGCATCACGGGCAGCACCCCAGCCACCGTCCGCACCGAGATCCTGCGGGATCTCGCGGCGGGCAAGGTGCGGCTGCTGTACGTGTCGCCGGAGCGGCTGGTGCGAGATCCGGTGCTGCGGGTCGCGTTGGAGCGACAGGACCTCGCCGCCCTGGTCGTGGACGAGGCGCATTGCGTCAGTGACTGGGGGCACGACTTCCGGCCCGAATTCCGCCAGGTGTCCCGGGCGGTGGCCCA
This sequence comes from Micromonospora sp. NBRC 110009, assembly GCF_030518795.1. NCBI lineage: Bacteria > Bacillati > Actinomycetota > Actinomycetes > Micromonosporales > Micromonosporaceae > Micromonospora > Micromonospora soli. Next base: position 5,396,008 of record NZ_CP130427.1, read on the forward strand.
TCTCGACCGTGCGCCGCGCATGGCGTTGACCGCGACCGCCACCCCGCCGGTGGTCCAAGACATCATCGCCACTCTCGAGCTGCGCGACCCGGTCACGGTCAGCCGGCCCTCCGACCGTCCGAACCTTCGGTTCCAGGTCACCAAGGTCGCCGACGAACGGGAACGCGCCCGAGAACTGCTGCGCATCGCCACCGCCATGGGCTCCGCGCCGGGCATCGTCTACGCGTCGCGTCGCGCCGTCACCGAGGAGATCGGGGCGCTGCTCCGACGCGCAGGGCTGGCCGCCCGCCACTACCACGCGGGCATGGTGCCGGAGCAGCGCGAAGCCGTCCAGGACGACTTCCTCGCCGGCACCACACAGATCATCGTGGCGACCAAGGCCTTCGGCATGGGCGTCAACAAGCCGGACGTCGGCTGGGTGGTGCACTACGACCTGCCGGAGTCGCTGGATGCGTACGTGCAGGAGTCTGGCCGTGCAGCGCGGGCCCCGGAGCTGCGCGGAGAATGCGTTCTTCTCTACAGCGGCGGCGACATCGCCCGGCGGCGTGCGCAGGTGGCCGACACGACCGACGCCGACCGGCGTGCCCTGACGCAGCGCGTGTTGAGCCTGCTGGGCGGCCAGCGCACGCGCGGCGGGGACGCGGTGTTCCACCAGGAGGAACTGGCCGAGGCAGCCGGCGTCGACCCGGACGAGCTCAACGTCCTTCTGGGCTGGCTGGAACGCGCCGGCGCGGTGGAGTTGCTGCCCGACTGCTCGGCGCGCGGCACCGTGCATGTCGGTGTCCGGGAGCCGGAGGATCAACAGCAGCGACGCCGGTTCCGGGAGATGTCAGTGCTGCTGCGGCTGCGGCCTCAGGTCGGCAGTCGCATCGACTTCGACCGGCTGGAACAGGAACACGGCATCGACCCTGACGAGCTGGAACGAGACCTGGTCGCCTGGTCCCTGGACCGGCTCGTCACGTTCTCCTCGTCGCAGCGCTACCGCCGCCTTCGGCTCCGGACGGGGCAGGTGGACAGCGTCCGGTTGACGCGGGAGATCCGCCGCTGGAGCATGTGGCAGCGCGAGCAACTCAACGCGGTCATCTCGTACGTCGGGAGCGCGGAGTGCCGGCGCGCCGACATCGTCCGCTACTTCGGGTTCCCCGCCTACGCCTGCGGGGATCAGCGGGAGGCGTGCGATGCCTGCGGCGGGCGACCGGCGTGGCATGATCTACCCGCTTCGGCGGTCCCGGATCCGGAACACCTGGTCAACGTGGACCTTACCGTCCTGCAGGCGGTGGCCTGGGCGTCGACGTTGCGGACCGGCCGCTACGGCGCGGTCGGGTTGCGGGCGGCCGTCCTGGGAGCGGAAGTGCTGCCCGGCGGTCATCCCATCGGGGCAGGCCTGCGGCGCTGCCCGCAGTTCGGCGCCCTCCGCTACGTCCGCGGGGCCGAACGGCGGTGGGACGAAGCGGCCGCTCGCCTGATCGGCGAGCGGCTCCTCGTATCTGACGAGGTCAGCAGGGACGGCAGGAGTTACACCAGCTTGGCGATCACGGGTGCCGGGCGGGAACGGTTGGGGGGCCGGCGTGGGTGAGTTGGTCAGTGTCGAGCGGATCATCACGGCGGCACTGCTGGAGAACGGGGAGATTTCCCTGGGCCCGGTCGAGCAGACCCGGCTCGGGCTTCCCAGCCACTCGGCAGACCTGGCCCTCGTCGTGGACGACGAGTCGCTAGCCGTGGCGTGGGTCGCCGGCCGGCGACGCCTGCACGGCGAGTCGCTGGCCGAGTATCTGCAGGACACGGCACGGGTAGGAGGGCTGCTGCGACTGGAGCGCCGCGGCGAGGGCCCGCTGCGGCTCGTCGTCTCCGCCCCGGGAGCCCAGCTGTCGTACCCGATGCGCCTTCCCGGCGCTGTCGTTGCCGCGCCGGGTTTCCCCGCAGCCAGCGGCGCAGCCGCTGCGCGGTCCGCTGCCAGCCCTCTGCGTCGGGCCAGCACCGGAGGCCGGTACCGCCTGCGCAAGCGCGAGGAGTACGCCTGGCACGGGAAGATCGGCTTCCTCAAGAGCGCCCGGAAGCACGCCGTGGGCGCGCTGAAGAACCGTGGCTGGGACCCGGCCGACGCGGTCGAGCTGCGGCTGGAGGGGGAGCGCCTGGCAACCCTGGACCAGTTCGACGAGCTGTTGGCCATCGATGCGGCGCACATCGAACACATGCCGCACCAGGAGGCGGCGGCCCGCACGGTGCTGACCCGCATGGGCGGGCGAGGGATCCTCGCCGACGAGGTCGGCCTCGGCAAGACGGTCGAGGCAGGCCTGGTTCTCAAGGAGCTCATGCTCCGGGGGCTGGCGCAACGGATCCTGATTATCTGCCCGGCCCCGCTGCGCGACCAGTGGCGCGACGAGCTGCGCGACAAGTTCGACGAAGACTTCACTGTGGTGGCCAGCGGCCAGGACGCCAGGGCGTTCGAGCAGGACCGGATCATCATGACGCTGCAGCTGGCGCTCCGCAATGCGGAACGGTTCGGTAAGCGGTTCGACCTGGTCATCGTCGACGAGGCTCACCGCCTGTCCGGCGCCGGCGCGAAACGCACCCGCGAGGTCGTCGGCGGACTCGTCGCCAAGGCGCCCCGTGCGCTGTTCCTATCGGCCACCCCGGTGCAGAACAATCTGCTGGAGCTGTACCGACTCGTCGAGCTTCTGCGCCCTGGCACCTTCGACTCCGAGTACGACTTCGCTCGCCGCTTCGTCGACCCGCACGACCCACGCCGCCCGGTCAATGCGGTCGAACTGCGCAAGCTGATCAGCAGCGTGGTGGTGCGTACCACCCGCCAGCAGGCCGGGGTCGACCGCGTGCACCGGATGCCTCCGCAGGACCACGGCGTCGTGCTGACCCCGCCCGAGCGTCAGCTCTACAACCTCCTCCTGCACACGCTGCGGCATCGGATGACCGGACCGGCCGACACCATGCGCCGCCGGCAACTCGCGCTGCGGCTGACCGCCTCCCCGCAGGCGGTATCCCGCAGCGCCCTGCGGATGGCCGAGCGGCAACCGGACCGTCAGCTGCGGCAGCTCCTCACCGAGATCGGCCACCTCGCGGGGGACATCCGGCACACCTCCCGCGAGCAGACCGCGCTGGAGGTCGTCCAGCGCTGGCTCGACGAGCACGGGCGGGTGCTGATGTTCACCCAGCACACCGACACCCTGACCGGCATTCTCCGGCTGCTGGACGGCGCCGGCATCAGCGCCGCACCCTTCCACGGCGGGATGACCCACGCCGCCCGCAGCGCTTCCGTCGCCGACTTCCGTTCTGGCCGAGCCCGTGTCCTGGTGTCCACCGACGCCGGCGCCGAGGGCCAGAACCTGCAGGTGAGCAACTGCGTGCTCAACTACGACCTGCCCTGGAACCCGATGCGGGTCGAGCAACGCATCGGCCGGGTGCACCGACTCACCCAGACCCGTGACGTGTACATCGCGAACCTGTTCGCCCGGGACACCCTCGACGAGGCCGTCTACCGTTTGCTCCACGACAAGCTGGCCATGTTCGAGCTGCTGTTCGGACAGGTGGTGACGGTCCTTGGTGAGCTGGAGGGCACCCAGGACTCCAGCATGGAGAACCGGGTGCTGGAGGCGCTCTACGCCAAGAGCGACGCCAGCATGCAGAGCCGGTTGAACGAACTCGGGAACGAGCTGGAGCAGGCCCGCAGCCGGGCCATGACCATGATGACCGCCGACGCCGGCCTGAGCGACTGGCTCGCCCAACGGCAGGAGGAGCGACGCAAGCGCGCCGCGCAGCCCGAAGCCCGGGAGCTGCTGCCGCAGGCGGCCAAGCACCCACGCCGCCGGCAGAAGGACCTCGAGCGGTTTGTCTGCCAATTCCTGACGGCGGCGGGGGCGTCGCTGACGCAGCCCGCCGAGGGGCTCACCGTCGCCACCCTGCCCGACGACCTCGCCGAGTCCCTGGGTGGCCGCCGGGAACTCTTCCTCGCCTTCACCAACGCCGCGTTGGATCACCACCCGGAGGCGCAGCTCTGCGTCGTCGGGTCCGAGCTCTTCGACGAGCTACTGGAGGTCCTGCGTGAACGCGGAGACCTTTCCGGGACGGTCGCAGCGATCCCCGATGTGCACCAGAAGCCGGCGGTCGCCCACAGCCTGGACGTTCAGCTGGTCAAACGCCACATCGAGCCGGCGCAGGAGTGGGCCGCGCGGGCGACGTACCGGGTGCAGGAGGGGGCCACCAGCGGCAACCAACAGCTGGTGACCGTGGCGGTCGGACCTGACGTCGACCTCGACCGCCGGCGGGTATCGCTGCCCGACGGCGCCGCCATGCCGGCGGAAACGTCGGAGAAGGCGGTGCTGGATGTCGTCGATCGACAGGCGGCCGTGCAGCTGCTCCAGAACCTGCGTGAGGCCCAGGAGGCCGAGCAACGCCGGCAGCGGGAGGCGCAGGAAGCACTTGTCGCCAACCTGGAGAAGCAACTCGCGGCGGCGGAGAAGGCATGGCGCAAACGGCGTGACTACCAGGCGTACGACGAGATGGAGGAGCGGCAGCGCCAGCTGAACCGAGCGATCGCGGCTGCTCGCAAGCCGACACCCAAGATCGTCGATACCGAGCTGCGCGCGGAGCTGCTCACCCTCGAGATGCACGGCTCGGACCAGCTCGTGGTGGTGGAACGGTGGGAGCACACCAACGGCACTGCCCGCGAACTGCGGTACCCGTGGACGGGCAACCTCGGCCAGCACGGTCTGACCTGCGAGGCGACCGGCAAGCCGCTCGCGACCCTGAGCCTCTGCGGCGGCGGTCACGTCGTTGACCGGTCGGCATTGTCGGCCTGCCAGACCTGCACGACCGACTGGTGCGGGGCCTGTGGACCCACGCGAGCCGTGCAGGCCTGCCGCGGCTGCAAACGAGTGTCCTGCGCGACCTGCCGTAACGGTGGTCCCCTCTGCGCCAGTTGTGCCCAGCCGCAGCGCGCAGCGGAGCTGGACACCGAGTGGGAGACTGGCTGGCGCCTGGGTGGTGACGCTTACCTGCTGGTCGGGGAGCGCCACGCCGTGCTCGTCGACGGGAGCGGTGACCGGCAGACGCTGGTGTCCGCGCCGGATGCCCAGGACCCGGTCCGGGCGCGGCTGCGGGGATTGGCCCACCGACTGGGGCTGCCCGCGGGCACTGGCTTGGTCGCGGCAGCCCCGAAGGTCACGCCGGCCGACCTGATCGCGGGCAGCGTATGGGCGAAGGCGTCGCCGTCGACGTGGTGGACGTGGCAGCCCGCGACCGGGGCTGCAGTCGATCCGGGTCTGGTCGACGAGTTGCCGGACCTCACCAGCCCACCCGTCGCCATTGAGGACGAGGTCGGCTTCGCCGCGCTCCTGGCCGGTCTGCGTCGTAGCCAGCCAGCCCCACAGGCCCCGGCGGTGGCGGCGATGCCGTTCGCGATCGTGCAGCGGGTCGACGTCCGCGACGGCCAGTTCGTCTACCGGGAGTTGTGGCACGACGGCGACCGGGCACCACAGCTCGCCCGAGAGGACGGCGAGCCGTTGCAGGTGAGCCGGCACGAGGTGGCTCCATTCTGCCGGTCCATCGCGGAGGCGGTCGTGGGCCCGGTCCGCGTGGAGGTGGACGGCCTGCACCGCTCCTACGTGTGCCTGCTCACCGATGGGACCTATAGCAGCACCCTCTTCGTCCCCGGGCTCCCCGGGGCTACGGTGCAGGCGGAGGGACACCTGGCGCGGACGGTGGCGGCAGTCGGTCTACCCACGAACAGGGTGGTGGTCCGCCATCCCGAGTCCGCGCCGTCGGCAGCGCATCTGCGCTACAGCACCGCGGCGACGGACGTCACCGTGAAACGCACAGTGAAGTCCCTCCGTACGCTCGTGGAGGAGGCAACGGGTGACCCGGAAACGGGGTTCCTCTTCGTAGACAACACCCGAGGGGAGTTCGCCGCTGCCCGGCTCGCCAACGATGAGGCGCTCCGTCTCGTGCTCGACGGGCTGGCGGAACCAGTGGCGCCAGTGTCCGTCGCCGACTGCGTAACGGTCGACGAACAGTGGCAGTCACCGCACGGCACGGCGACCCGGCAGTACCTGGTGGCGCCAGCGGCACCACTGAACGCGCACCTGCGTACCGGACGGATCCTCGTCGCTCCCGGCGAGCCAGTCGCTGCGAGGTTGGCGGACGGAAACCCCGTCGACGGCCGGGTGTACGTGGACAGCGGCGGCCACCTGGTCGATGAGGCGCAGGTGGCTGGCTGTCCCGTCTGCGCCCAGGCCTACGGGCCCTGCTGCGGCGACGACGGCACTATCACCGGCTGCTGGTCCTGCCGCCGCCCGGCATGCGGCAGCTGCCGAGCGAATGATCCGTCCACCGTGGCGGAAACCCGCTGCGAGCGCTGCGGCGACCGCTCCTGCGGCCACTGCTCCCGGGAGCTGCCGCTGCGCGCCTGCCAGCTGTGCGGCCGTGACGTCTGCAAGTCCTGTGGTCCCGGCCCGGTCTGCCTCACGTGTCAGCACCTCGCCCCGGCTACTCCCGAGCAGATCCGGAGACTGCCGGTTGACCTCTGCGCCCAGGGGGTCGCCGTACTCCTCGGCGAGGATGACGGCGGAATTGTGGCGGTGCTGCACAGCGCCACCCGGTCGGAGGTCGCCGTCGTTTCGGCCTCCGGCCCGCGCCGCTGGGAGACAGCCACCGGTGACGACGAGGACCTGCTGCGGGTGCGGCTGGGCGCCGCACGCCTGGCCGGAAACGGCGACGTCGACCTGCGTGCCGTCCCCGCAGAGACCGTGCCCGTGCCTGTCGATTGGCTGACGCTTCAGCGCAGCCAGGGCGTCACCTTCCAGTGGGTGGTGCAGACCGACGGCGTGCGTCATGCCGGAAACGCACCCAACCTTGCCGCCCTGCCAGGCTCGCGGGAGTTGGACCCAGATCTTGCGGGCGCCTTCAGCGCGGCCCTGTACGGAGGGGCGGAAGTGGCGGTGCCGACACCGGTGCCGGCGGCCCGGCGTGCCGCGGTGCGACGAGCAGCGGCGGCTCTCACCCCGCCGGGTCGCCGGACCGTCGCCACTGCGTGCCGCCAGCACACCGAGCTGGCGCTCGCCCTCACCCCGGACGGATTCATCCGGCGCCGAGCCGTGGGGAAAGAGGTGTTCGAGGAGCGAGCGGGCTGGCAGGTGCCGGACCAGATGCCGGCCTGGGCCTTCGAGGGCTGGCAACCGGGGCCGGAGATCATCGCCGCCACTGCCATGGACGGATGGACCGCAGTGGTCGCCGCCGTCGGTGAGCACATCATGCTCGGACTGCGCCAGGGCGGCGAGAAGCCGGTATGGCACCGCATCAGCGACGACACCGAACTGGACCTCTGGCGGGCAGCACTCGGCCTGGAGTTGCTCGGCGAGCGAACCCTGGCCACCGTCGTTGCCCACACGCCCGTGGAGCAGATCCAAGGGCCGGTCGTCGTGCGTGGCCGCCTGCTGGCGCGTCAAACGTGGCGCGTGGTCAACCGGCAGCCGTTCGGGCAGCCGGGCCGGATGGCGCTCTTCCCGACCGCGGCCGTGGCGGCGATCATTCCCCACGCCCGGCCCTCCGCGCCCGCGGGCGCCACTATCCTGCCGGAGCCCGTGGTGCGAGGGCTGCGGGCACGCTTCGCGGGCCGCCAGGTTATCGACGTTGACGTGACGGTCGGCCAGGCCGTCGAGGAGCAGTGGAGTTTGCCCACCGGGGAGACGATGGTTGTCCGCTACGAGATACCTGCGGGCCAGACCCTTGGGTACGTGCGGGACGCGGTCACCGGTGCGCCGCTGCACCAGGCGGCAGCATGCCGGCGGCACCACCTCGTCGAGTCGATTGCCCTGTGCAGCACCTGCCTGACCGCAACCTGTGCCGCATGCCCGGATGCCGTACGCCCCTGCGTCCTGTGTGGTGGGCGGCTCTGCGGCACGTGCGTGGGACCGGACGGGCGGTGCCCGACCTGCGCAGACCTTCGCAAGGTCGGGCTGTTTGAACGCGGGAAGTTCGGCGTATCGCTGCGAGGGGCGGCCTGGCACAGCACGGGGAGGCACGTCCAGGTCACCGTCAGACGGGACAAGGGCCGGTGGTCCCTGGAGAGGTGGGACAACGATGGCCGAGTCGTGCTGGAGCTGGAAGGTGAAGCACTGCAGTCCGTCGCGCGGATGCTGGGCGAGAGCGACAAGGTCCAGCAGCCGCGGACGGACTCATGAACCTGCTGCTGCCCGGTAATCGGGCGTCCGCGCTGTCACCTCGAGGAGGAGCGCCATGCCTCATCTTGCTCTAGCGAAGAGCTTCTGGCAGAGCTACGACGTCCTGGAAAAGCCGATCAGAGCCGGCGTGCGCAAGGCGATGGAAAAGTTTCAGCAGCTCACCATCGCCGAGCTGTACGCCGACAAGGGGCTGCACCTTGAGTCGGTGAACAATGCCAGAGACTCGCGCATGCGCACCATCCGAATCACCGATTTCTGGCGCGGAGTGGTGCTGGCACCTGACGACGGCAGCGATACCTTTCTGCTGCTCAACGTCGTGCCACACGATGACGCGTATACCTGGGCGGCGAATCGGCTCTACACCGTCAACAGCGCGACCCGTGGCCTGGAGGTCCGCGACGTCGTCGCCATCGAACAGATCACCCAGGCGATGGAAAAGGCGGCGCCGCAGGCCCGGGCGTTGCTGTTCGCCCGCCACTCGGACACGGTGCTACGGGACCTCGGCATCGACGACCAGGTGCTGCGAGCGGCCCGGACCGTCGTCGACAAGCCGCAGCTCGAAGCGTTCGGAACGCTGCTACCCGAGGACCAGTTCGAGGTGCTGCAGTACCTTGCCGAGGGGTTCTCACCCGACGAGGTCTACCGAGACGTCGTGGCGGAACGCCGGCCGGCGCACGCCACTCAGGAGAGGAGTGAGAACCTGGCGACGGCGATCGCCAACACCACCACTCGCATGATGCTGGTGACTCGACCCGACGAACTGGCCGAGATTCTCGAAAAGCCCTTTGCCGCCTGGCGCGTCTTCCTGCACCCATCACAGCGGCGCACCGCCTATCGCATGTCCTACCGCGGGCCGGCGCAGGTAACCGGCGGCCCGGGAACCGGCAAGACGGTGGTCGCCCTGCACCGGGTCAAGCACCTACTGTCCCGCTCGTCCGACAGCCGGATTCTGCTCACCACGTACACCAATGCTCTGGCCGCCGCCCTGCGCGAGAACCTGGCGCTACTCCTCGACGACGAAAAGCAACTGGCGCGCGTGGAGGTGACCACCGTCAACGCCTTCGCGAACCGTACTGTCCGCGCCCTTGCCGGACGGGTGCCCACACCCGTCGGGGACGTGGACGAGCGGCAGGTCTGGCGGCGCGTGTGCCGGCGGCTGACGCTGCCGTGGCCGGAGCAGTTCCTCGCCCAGGAGTACCGCCACGTGGTGCTGGCGCATGACATCCGCAGCCGTGAGGCGTACCGGGAGGTCAGCCGGCGGGGGAGAGGGACGGCCTTGGGGCCGCGCCAGCGAGACCGCGTGTGGGACGCCGTGGAGATGTTCACGGCGGAGCTTGCGGCCGCTGGCACCGTCACACACCTTCAGGTGTGCGCGCGGGCGGCCGACCTACTGCAGCACGCTGACCTCGCCATGCATGGCTTCCAGCACGTGGTGGTGGACGAGGCACAGGATCTCCACCCAACTCAGTGGCGGGTGCTGCGTGCTGCGGCCGCGCCCGGTCCTGACGATCTTTTCATCACCGGCGACCCACACCAACGCATCTACGACTCCAGAGTGTCACTCAACTCTCTGGGCATCTCGGTTGCCGGACGTAGCAGCCGGCTGCGTATCAACTACCGCAGCACCGAGGAGATCCTGTCCTGGTCGACGGAGGTGCTGAGCGGATCGCGAGTCGAGGATCTTGGCGGAGACGGTGAGGACAGCCTCACCGGCTACCGATCCCTGCTGCACGGCAAGCGGCCGCACGCTCAGGGATACGCCAACATCCACGCCGAGATGCGTGCCCTCGTGAAGCGGGTGCGGGAGTGGCTGGATCAGGGTGTCGCGGCGAGCGAGATTGCCGTCTGCGCTCGATTCAATACCACCCTCAATACGGTGCACGACGAGCTGACCGCCGCCGGTGTACCGGCGGTACGTGTGCGAGACCAACCGGGCGCGGCCGTTGACGGGGTGCGACTGGCCACCATGCACGCCATGAAGGGTCTGGAATTCCGCTGCGTGGCGATGGTCGGGATCACCGCCCGGGCCCTGCCGTTCGAGAAGGAGGTCACCCCCGCCGAGGTTGACCAGGTGCAGCACGACAACGATCTGCTCCGCGAGCGCTGCCTACTCTTCGTCGCCAGTACACGCGCCCGGGAGGCCCTGCACGTCTCGTGGAGTGGTAGCCCCAGCCCCTTCCTAGAGTTTGCAGCCGGCGGCGACTGATGCCGGTGATATCTCAATCGTCCTACTCGAAGCGTGGCGGCCGAGCCGTGCCCGAGCGGCGACTCAACCGGCGACGTTCCTCAGTAAGCTGCCGGGCCTGGCCCAAGGGTAGGAACCAAGCGCCTCCTCGCGGGACGTGACCAGCGGTCGCACCCTGGCACCGAGCAGGTCCGCATCGGCGTCCGACAGCCGAAGCAACGCGCGGCGAAGGTAGATGCTCCACGCCTCAGGCTTCGGGAACGCGTCCAGCTGCCCCACCAGCGGCTGCAACTCCAACCCGCAGGGGTACGGCACAAGACCGTCGACCTCAAGATCGCAGCCGGACACGAATATCCGCTGTGCGATCTCGATCGGATCGCCGAAGCGGCGGACGGCGCCCTGGGCGCGGGCAAGGCCGATGACCCGGCCCCGGTCGCGCGTCGGGTTCAGCCAGGCGCCGCGTGTGGCGTAGAGGAAGAGCCGGTCACCCTCGCCGAGGGCCGCCACCTCCGCCCGCGGCGTCGAAGGGAATGCCATCCGCTGCTCGCGAAGCACCCAACCGATGGCCTCGCGGTGACCGAGAACGACCAAGTACGACCGGGACATGTGGAGAATTTACTGGCTCGATGCTTCATACCGAAGTCCTGATGGCGCTGGGCGCCTCATGGGTTGAGGTGGCCCTCCCGGACGTGCTCCGGCTGCTACTCCTCCGAGTCCGCCAGATCCCGCCGGTGGGCCTTGATCCACCGTTCCACGTCCTCCGCGCGCCAGATGCGCCCGACGGACAGGACAGCTACGGGATCGGGGAAGGACTTTGAGTTGGTGATCTGGTAGGCGCGCGTACGTGAGACGCCCAGCATCTCCTGAATCTCCTGGCTCGCCACCAGCCGAAGCATTCCCACGCCGTCACGCTAAGTGCATGCGAACTGAACACGTGTGCGCTGTGCAGATGCTCTCTTCATATGCTTCCTAACCGTGTAGGCTGTGCACATGTTCATGCAGTCAAGATCGTGGCAAGGAAGGCAGGTAGGAGATGAACGTCGGCAACCAGAGGTCAGTTCCGGCAAGCAGTGGCGTGACCTACCGCTCCCACACCTACGCGAGTCTGCTGCCTTGGCAGGTGCGTGAGCGCCGCTTCCCGCCCGCCCGCCTCGGTCGCCGCGGCCTCAACCCGGATCAGGTGTACGCCTTCCTGGACCGGGTGGCTGCTGACATGCTGGCCCTCCACGCGGAGATCACAAAGCAGCGCCAAGAGAACCTTCGGATCAAGGCGGCGTTGCGCCGATGGCAGTCCGAGCACGCCGAGCGTGTTCGGTGAGCGGGCGCTACGTGATCCACTTGCCCGTCGTCGTGAACGACCTGCCGGCCGCGCAGCGCCTGGCCCGAGTCGTCGGACGCTGGATCACCGTGCTGCCGATGATGGACCCGGGGGAGATGACCGTCTCCGAGGAGGACAAGCAGTTCCTACGGCACCGCGTCTTCTGCGACGTGCGGATGCAGGGTGGCCGACGGTGCGTGCTCCGCGACGGCCACGACGGCGAGTGCTCTCGCCGCGTGCGCCGTTTATCGATGACGCCGGGGCGCATGGCCCGCCGTTCGCGCGATGCCTCCGCCTCAAGCAGGCCGGAAGTGCCGGCTGCGCCGCGGTCAAGTGAGATCAAAGAGCCGAGGTCAGCCGGCGAGAGGGCTGAAGCTGGTCGTCGAGCACGTTGATGGGCTCGTCGTCGCGGGTGACCTCGTAGCGACGCCTGAGCAGCTCCGCCACGACGGCCCTTGCACCCGCCGCCTGCTTCGGTGACCGGGTCGCTGGTCTGGCAAAACCACCGGCGGCGCGAGGAGGTGGCCGGCGACGTTGTGCCGATGTCGCTACGGTCAACCGTTCGCGCTTGCGGTGGTGAGGCTCGTCAGTGGTGTGGTCGGTAGGGCGATCCAGCCCTCGGTGGTGGCGGCGGGCATGTCATCGGCGCTGGGACGGGTGGCTTGGCCGACGGCAGCCGCACGAGCGGTCAGGGCAGCCACGACAGCGTCAATGGCGTGGTCGCTGCGCCGGCATGTCGGCTCGAAGGCGCCGAGCTGCAGCCACGGCGCATCGGTGGTCAGCTGGTCCATCAGATCGTTCAGTGCACCGCTGTTCTGCCGCCCCTTGTATCCCTGGTAGGGGAGCCCCCACTGTTTCAGCGATGCCGCAGGGTAGACCTCGACCACTGTTCCGCCGCCGCTGCGGTCCACGGGGTGCCCGTCCTCGGCGAGCCGCGCCAGCACCGCGGCACATCGCATGGCCGTGTGCGCGATTCGATCCGCGGCGACGCTGAGCGAGAGGCGACCGGTCAGCTCGTGGGTCACCACGTCGGTGCGGCGCCAGGCCAGTTTCCTGCGCCAGTCACGCCCGATCAGGTCGGTCGGGGCGGCCAGTTCGCCACGGTGGTGGGCGATGATGAACTCCACGAACGGCTCCGGCCAGCCCAGCGGACAGTCGATCCCGGTCTTGTCCGCCGCCGACGACGCTCGCAGCAGCTCATCATCGCCGGCGCCGACGACCAGCTCCTCCAGCACGGCTCCGGTCGCCGTCCACCGGATCCAGGCCACCGCGGTGTTGGTGTTCTCCGCCGCAAGGTCGATCCCCGCTGTCAGCATCCGCCCAACCTACTGGGCTGCAGCGGATGGGCCTATCGCCTGCCGGGTCAGCTCGCGGCTGGTCGATTCACCGACGGCGGCCGGCCCGTGCATGCCGCCGCACGGGGGCGGAAAGCCCGAGATCTATGCCGGTACGGAGGATTGGCGCTCGAATTCCAGTTGATAATGATTACGCCCGTGGCGCTCTTCCTGACCGATCTGGACCCTCGTGCACGCGTCAAGGGGTCGCGGGACGGCCTCGGTGCGCAGGCCGTCTGGTCGGCAACGGGCCGCCCGCTCATCGGCAACCTCACCACCGTCACGGACTCGCTGTCCGGCTTCACCACTTTGCTCGTCGGGCTGCGTCTGGCCGAGCTCGCCAGCGCGGACGAGTTGGACAGCCCAACGAACGCCTTCCTGATCTGGGAGCAGATGGCGGCGTACGTGCGGCACGTCGTACACGGTCATCGGGGTTTCTTCGGCCTGCAGCGGATCGCCGCGCGAGCGGCGAAGGCGGGTGGCAACGGCGGCAAGGTGCACCTCTCTGCACAGCCGGAGCACCAGATTCTCAGCAACCAGCGAACGGAGGGGTTGCTCGGCAACTACACCGCCCCGGCCCGAGTGTCCAGCCTCGTCGCCCCGGGAAGCCCCGCGCGACTCACCCCGGAGGCGGCCGCCTTCGTGGACGCCGTCTACCTCCCGCGACTCGAATCCGGGTGGGGTTCCGATGCCCGCCACCTGCTCCGAGAGTTGCGGCGGGAGCGAGTGGCTTTCGACCTCGGCACCAACGAGAAGCGGCAGTCGGTCGCGAGCGTCTTCAGCCCGGTCATGTCACAGCAGGAGGTCGACTTCTACCGGCACCACCTGGTCGAAGGCGGGCCGGGCGATCCGACCGACGGGCGGCAGCGCAGGCTCGCCACGCTTCTCGAAGCCAGACCACCTGAGTCCGTCTGGCCCTCGCGGCCGTACCTGGTGGCGATCGCCGGCGACGCCGAGTCGCACGGATGGAGCGACATCGCCGACCTGGTGCGCCGGGTCATCGCCTGCGAATCCGTGCTCGCGCCAGCCTCCCTGCTCTTCAGCTACCTGCTCGGGCGCAACGGCGCCCACCTCGACAAGGTCGTGGCTGACCTTCGGTCGTCCTGGGGCGAGCACCTGGACTCGATCGATCCGCTGGCGGTGTCCGCGCTGCCTGGCCACGACTGGCCACGCATCGCCGAGGCCCTCGCCGGCGGCAACTATCCGCAGCTCATCAGGACGCTGGCCGAGCGCAACGCCACGGTGATGCGCGAGCGCGGCGGGGCGCTTGCCTGGCTGGAGGTGACCGAGCAGGAGCAGCTGCGGGTGCGGTTCCGCGACGAGCCCGCGGGCCTGCCCACTCGCGACGAGATCCGCGACCTGTGGTGGTACCCGTACTTCATCCCGTCACTCGTGTCCATGCTGGCGGCGATCGGGAAGGGCAAGGCGTGAGCGAGGGCATTCCCCGGGCGGTACTCACCGAGGCGCTGCGCGAGAAGATCAACGGCCGCGAGGTTCTGGCCGCAGCGTTCTGCACGTTCCGCTTCGATCCCGGCTTCTTCGAGCGGGAGATCCTCCCTGCTCTCTTCGAATTCCAACTGCATCAGGACCCGGACATCCGACGGCTCCAGCTCGAGGAGGCGCTGCGCCCGCTCGCTGGTCGCGTCGCCGTCTACTACGACCCCCGTGCGATCGTGACCGGTGATGGAACGGCCTGCCTGGACGTACGTCGAATCCCGGTTCGGCCCGCTACCGGCTACTTCCATCCGAAGAACGCGTTCATCCTCGTGCAGGACGCGTCGACGCAAGAGCGGTCGTTGGTGGTGTTCACCGGTTCGGCGAACCTGACGCAGGCGGGCTGGTGGGAGAACGTCGAGTGCGCCCACCTGGAGGAGATCGCCGAGTATGGCCGGTCGCGGACGGCACCGGAGATTCAGCGGTTCCTCAGGTACCTGCGGGCCATGACCAAGAACTTCGACCCCCAGACGGCCTTGGACGACATCCACGGGCTGCTTCGTACCGTGCAGCCGGTCGTGCACCGCTCGGCGAACGGTCGGCTGCACCCGCACTTCCTCTTCAACGGGCGGCGCGGTGCTACTGCCCTCGTCGACCAACTCGACGAGGCTGCCGGTCAGTGGCTTTACGGTGCGGATCTGGAAGTGCTCTCCCCGTACCTCGACAAGGCGGACGCGTCGGTGCCGCTCGAGACCCTGATCGACCGTTTCCAACCGCGCAAGTGGCGGGTGTTGCTGCCCGAGGAGGGCGGTTGGGCGCGGTGCCGCCCGGAGCTCTACGACTGGGTACGCGAGCGAGGCGGCGAGTGGGGCCGGCTGCCCAAGGCGGTTCTCGCGCGCGGGGGCAAACAGGCGGCGGGAGCGGTGCACCGGACCGTGCACGCGAAGTTGTACCGCTTCTTCACCAAGGACTGGGAGGTCACCCTCGTCGGGTCGTTCAACCTCACCAGCCCTGCGCACTCCGGCGGTGGCAACATCGAGACCGGGGTGCTGTCGGAGGTGACGGTCAACCGCCGCCCGCGGTTCTGGCTGGAGGCGATTGAGGAGCCACCGCCGTTCGCGCAACCGGAGGGCGAGGACGACGACGCCGACGAGGGCTACGTGCCGCTGCTGGCGCGGTACGACTGGGCGTCCGGGCAGGCCGAGGTCCTGTGGGACGGCGCATCCGACAGCCCGACCATCGAGGTGTACGACCGGGGCGTACGCCTCTTCGAGATCGGCCACCTGCAGCCCGCTGTCTGGACGGTGCTGACCGCCGACGACGCGGCGATGCTGCGCGAGCGGCTCCGCGAGACCAGCTTCCTCACCGCCGTCGCCGGCGACCAACGCGGGATCGTCCTGGTCCACGAGACCGGCATGGCGCACCGCCCGTCGATCCTGCTGGATCTGAGCCCGGCCGACATCCTGCGCTACTGGTCGATGCTCACCGCCGACCAGCGGAACGCCTACCTGGCCGAGCACGGCGAGGCGTTGCGCGGCTCGGGGGAGGACCTGCCGGTGGAGCGCCGGCCGGGCAAGTGTGAGGACACAATCTTCGACCGGTTCGCCGGGATGTTCCACGGATTCGCGTCGCTGGGCCGCGCCGTGGGGGACGCCCTCGACGAGGGTCGGGTCGAGGAGGCGCGGTTCCGGATGTTCGGCGCCAAGTACGACTCCCTGCCCGTCCTCGCCGAGCAGGTGGCCAACGACACCGTCGGGGATCCGCTGGATCGCTACCTCATGGTGCTCTGCGCGCGACAGCTCGCCGACCACGTTCGCCGCGCCTTCCCCGAATTCTGGGCAGCCGACCCGACCGGGGTGGCCCGCCTGGAAGGGGCGCTCACCGTGCGGGCCGCCCTGCGGGAGCAGCTCGTCGCCCGCAACGACGCCGAGATGGCCGAGTTTCTCGACTGGTACGAGCCCCGGTTCTTGGGCGAGACGGCGGTGGTGCCCGCATGATGATCACTGTCGACACCGCCACCCGGCTGCTGGACTTCGACCGGGTGATCCGCAATCCGCAGCGAGCGAAGGATCAGCTACACGGCGCGGTGGCGCTGCATAACATCCTGCAGCGCCACCGCGTCGCGTACCTGGCCGACGAGGTCGGCATGGGCAAGACGTACGTGGCGCTCGGCGTCGTCGCGCTGCTGCGCCACTTCACGCCCGACCTGCGGGTGCTCGTCATCGCGCCACGCGAGAACATCCAGCAGAAGTGGCAGCGGGAGCAGCGCGTCTTCACCAAGAACAACGTGCGCCTGGACGATCTCCGGGTGCGGATGCCAGGTGGGCTGCCGGCACGGCCGCTCGTGCACTGCCGGAGTCTCATCGAGCTGGTGGAGGAGACCGCGGTCGGCCCCGACCGTGACTTCTTCGTCCGGCTCCCCAGCTTCAGCCTGCCCATGCGCCGCGACGCCCAGCAGCGCCGCAACCTGCGTGACCGGCTGTGCGCGCAGGTGCCGTGGCTGCCCGACGACCTGGTCGACCTGCGAGCCAACGCGGACGTCATCAAGGACCGGTTCGCCCAGGCGATCAACGCCGCGCTGCCGCACTTCGATCTCGTGATTGTCGACGAGGCGCACAACCTCAAGCACGGCTGGGCCGCTCAGTCGTCCTCCCGGAACCGGGTACTGGCCACCGTGCTCGGCCGGGACCGCGCCGACGTCGACCCGAGACTGCGAGAGAAGTACGGCCCGCGGGCCGGCAAGGTGCTGTTGCTCTCCGCCACACCGCTGGACGACGACTACCGGCAGCTGTGGAATCAGCTCGACGTCTTCGGGCTGGCTGAGCCCTTCCAACTGCTACGCGACTCGAACGCCGGCGACCAGCAGCGGCGGGACGTCGCGGGGGAGTTCCTGATTCGCCGGGTCACATCACTGGAGGTCTCCGGGCAACGGCTCACCAAGAACCTCTACCGCCGCGAGTGGCGCGCAGGGGGCGTCGGCGAACACGACAAGCCGATCCGGATCACGGACGACCGGCAGCGGCTGACCGTCGCGCTGGTCCAGAAGAAGGTTAGTGAGCTGCTCGACGACGAGCGGTTCGGCACCCGCTTCCAGGTCGGCATGCTGGCGTCGTTCGAGTCGTTCCTCGAAACCAGCGCCGCGAAGAAGCCCAACCCCGCCGAGAGTTCCGACGACATCGCGGAGGAGGCCGTCGAGGGCAACTTCGACGACGCCGGGCAGGCCACCGACGCGGTCGAGCGGCAGGGCATCGACGTACCGATGCTCAACGACCTGGCCCGCGACCATTTCCAGCGGTTCGGCCGCGAGCTGCCGCACCCCAAGATGGACTCCCTCGTCCGTACGCTCGCCACCTCCTGGCGCGACGGCCGCAAGGGCCTGGTATTCGTCCGTCGGGTCGCGTCCGTCACCGAACTCAAGCGCAAGCTCGACGATGAGTACAGCGACTGGCTCGTCGACCGGCTCCGCAGCCGGCTGAAGGAGCAACATGCGACGGCGTTCGAGAACGCCGTCGACGAGTTCCGCCGACAGCGGTCGCAGCGCGACTCGATCGCCCCGATGGCGGCAGAACAGGTCCGGGAGGACGATGACGCCGGCGGGCAGGACACCTTCTTCGCATGGTTCTTCCGAGGCACCGGACCCGACGGCATCGTCAGCGGAGCGACCATCCAGGGGCGGTTCCGCAACCAGGGCAGCGCGCTCGGCACCTTCTTCGACGACAACCACATCATGGCGCTCCTCGGCGCCGGCCCCGGACACGTCGCAAACGCGCTGGCGGACGGGCTCGGCGAGGAGCGAGACAAGGTCGACCGCCTCATCCGGGAGCACTCACGCCACTACCTGACCGAGGCGAAGCAGGCCACCCGGGGCACCCGGTTCGACGCCGTCCAGGCCGCCGCGCTCGAACTACTCGCCCACCGCGAGGGGCCACATCGGGAATGTGCCGAGGTGATCTGGCGCGAGCTGTACCGCCCGGAGAAGCGGAGCGCCGTGTCGGCGGAGGCGGACCCCGACCTCCTGGAGACCACCACCTTCTTCACCGAACTCCGGCAGCGGCCCCGGCTGCGTAACCTCATCTGGCCCGAACCCACCTCCACCGACCCCGGCAAGTCGTTCCGGGAGCAGCACCTCCGCGCGCAACTCCTCTCCGCCGCCGCCCGCCTCGGGCATGCCTTCCTCGACCTGTACGTCGTGGTCACCGATCACCTGCCAACGCTGGATCCCTCCGCAGCGATCGACAAATCGGATGTGGTGATCACCGCCTACCTTGACGAACTCGAACGCCAAGCGGCGGCCCCACCAGGCACCCGGCCCTGGGCAGGATTGGACGAACTCGCCGCCCTGGCCGAGCACCACGAACTCGTACTCGACACCAACCTGCCAGATGCGCGGCGGGCTGATCTGCGAGAAGCGCGCAGCCTCGTCAGCCGACTCTTCACCGCCCAGGAGCCGGTCGCCGGGATGTCCGGCCGGGTCAACAGCCGGCACGTGCAGCAGTTCCGCCTCCCCGGATACCCGCTCGTGCTGATCTGCACCGACCTCCTTCAGGAAGGGGAGGACCTGCACACCTTCTGCTCCCGCGTCTACCACTACGGTCTCGCGTGGACCCCGTCTGCGATCGAGCAGCGGATCGGGCGGATCGACCGGGTGCGGTCCGAGAGCGAACGTCGGCTGACCGCCCTGAACGGCACTGCGGACGGCGACGACTTGCTGCAGGTGTACTACCCCCACCTCACCGACACCGTCGAACGCCTGCAGGTCCGTCGCGTACTGCGCAGGATCAACGATTTCCTCCGGCTCATGCACGAAGGCTTGATCCTGCCGGCGGCCGGGGACGGCCACCTCGACGTCAGCCGGGAAGCACTGGTCGACGAGGACGTCCCCCCGCCGCCGGCCGACCCGCTTCGGACGTCCTTCCCTGTGCGCACCGATCACCTGGACGGACAGGACCGGCCGCTGGCGGTGGACGAGACGCTCGCCGTGGAGCAGTTCGAACGCTTCAACGCGGTGGCACGCGCCGCTCTGCCTGACCTTGCAGTGGAGTGGGAGCGGAACCAACCCGGAGATGGCACGCTCCTGGGCACCGTGGTCTTCGCCGGCGGACGGCAGCAGCCGTTCAGCCTGCAACTCGAACGGGAAGGCTCGCACCTCGTCGTCCGGTGCGTGAGCCCCATCGGGCGAATCAGCACGACGGACCAGTGGGACGACCTCGCGAGGTGGTCGGCGGGAATCCCGGCGCGGCTCGGTACCGTCGAGGCCCGCGGCGGCAGCTACGACGTCACCGTGGAGGAGGACGTCCTGCTCACCGCGCCGGCGTACGACACGCTCCGGGTCGCCGCACTGATCCGGCGGGTCACAACCCTCGCCGATGGGCTCGAACGTGAGCACCTTCCCGAACGCGATCGACTGCTCAAGGAGTTCAGGGCGGAGTTGGAGCGAGATGTTCGGCATGCGCGATGACTGGCGGCGGCTCTGCGAGACCGCCGACATGCAGCCAAAGGGAAAGCAGGTGAAGGTTTCCTTCGCCAACGGCCGGTCGCATTCCGTGCACGTCCACGACGGCGCGGACGGATATCTCCTCACCGCTGTGGTCGCTGGCGCAGACGTCGTCGGCCAGTGGGACCGCCTGTACCGGGAGGCGTGGGAGAAGAATCGCCACAGCAGGCTGGTCGGCTTCCGAGTCGACGTGTCCGGCCGGATGGTCGCCCACGGCTGGACGCCGAAGGAGGGGCTCAGCGCGGAGGCCTTCCAGACCGTCGTCCGCGCCGTCGCCCGCGAGGCCGACCGGTACGAGTTCCAGCTGACGGGTGCCGATCGACGCTGACCCGGGTGGGCTCGACGCGAGTGAACCGCACCTTGACAAGAGCATCTACATGTTGCATATATGTAGCATGTATCCATCGTGGAGGTGAAGGTGCCCGAGTATAGGCTCGCTCGGAAGGTTGGCGCGGGCGTTGCCCGTCTACGCGCCGAGGCAGGGGTCACCCAGTCCGTCCTGGCAGAAAAAGCAGGGTTCGACCAGAGCAAGATCTCTCGCATCGAAAAGGGCGACGTGGTCGCCAGTGCTGATCTGGACCGTGTGCTCGATGCTCTGGAGGTTCTCGGCGCGCCAAAGGCCAGAGAGTTCAAGGACTACATTGGGCGAGACTGGCGGTATGTCGAGCCCCCGGCCTTCTGGAACCCCGAACGTGCGTGTCTGGAGATCGCGGAGGAGACACTCGGCGAGATCGAAGCGTTCCTGGAGGTGCCAGACAGGCCGTGGCCTCTGCGCCGCCAGATGGAAAGGCACAGAGAGTCACTTGAACGCGCCGCGACCTTTCTGAGTCGAACGGACCACAACATCGCCTTCATCGGCGAGATGGGCGTCGGCAAGTCCACGGCAATCAGCTTCATTTTCGATCTCCTCGTTCCGCCCTCCTTGGTCGAAAAGCCGATTAAGCGGCCCGTGCTGGAGACCGGCGCTGGCGGTACCACCATCTGTGAGGTCCACATCAAGGGCGGACCGGAGTTTGGCATCTCCCTGCTGCCCATGACCGACGTCGAGATGCGTGAGATCGTTGCCGACTTCTGCGCCGCACGGTGGATCGTTCACGCGGACGAGCGGCGCGATGCCGCCGAGACTGTCGGAATCAGCCGGGAAACCGAGCGCGCCATTCGCAACATGTCGGGTCTGGGGCGCAAGCGCACCACTGTCGACGGCAAGGTCGTCTACAGCGACCCGCTGGTGGACCTGGCAAAGGCCAGCAACAGCGAGGATGAGTTCAGGACCCGAGTCCTCACCAAAATCGGGCTTGAGGACCGGACGAGGCGCGAACTTTGGTACGACAGCGCCACACGCACGCATCCGATGGAGTGGGTTACCGAGACCTTCAAGGCGGTCAACAACGGTCGACTCAAGGACGTGCCCCTCCCCAAGAGCATCGACCTCCTGATCCCCGACTTCGGGCGCGCCTTCGGCGAGCTGGACATCACCGTCATCGACACCAAGGGCGTGGACGATGTCGCCGTTCGAGAGGACCTCGATCACAGGCTCAAGGACCCGCGCACCGCAATTGTCTTCTGCTCACGCTTCAACGACGCTCCGGGAACCAGCACCCGCCTGCTGCTCCAACACATGCGTCAGACCTTCTCCGAACGGTTCGACACGGGCAAGGTCGCGGTACTCGCACTCCCGCGATCCGACGAAGCTCGCTCGATGAAGGACGACAGCGGCGAGCAGGCGCTAACCGACGAAGAGGGTTACCAGTTCAAGGAGATGCAGGTATCCAGCGAGCTGGCCACCGACGACCTCGCCGGTGTGCCCATGCTCTTCTACAACGTGGAAGCCGACAAGCCCGAAGCGGCCCGAGGCGCCCTGTTCGGGCAGTTAAACCGCATGCGGACGGGGGTCGAGAACCGCCTGTTCGATCTTTGTGCCGCAGCGCAAGAGATCATTGAAAACCATGAGGCTCAGGCACTCAACGCCGCCATCGAGGAGGTATCAAACCGGCTCAACTCCTTTCTTAAGGGGAATCGGCAGCTGGGCGCGCGGAAGCACCTCGCCCATGTCGATGCGATCAGCACCATTCGCGGCGTCCGTTATGCCTCAACGCTGTGGGCAGCCACGCGGCGAAACGGGGACTACTCGGGGCTCAACGTGTTGCACCTGGTAGGCGTCGGTGCCGCCCGAGACGCCCACCTCCGAAGCCAGAGCTGGTTCAACGGTCTGGACGCGTTCCTGAAGTCCCTTAAGGCCGACGATGGCTTGGAGCTTGCCAGCCGCACGATCGACCAGATCGCCGCCAGCGCGGCGGATTCGAAGCGGGCTTTCCTCGAAGCGGCCCAGCTCGCCAGCGTCGAGGTGTACCGAGGACCGCTCTCCCAGTCTCACGTGTGGGCAAGATGCGCCTCGGAGTGGGGGCGCGGACCAGGGTTCAAGTCACGCGTGGCGGATCATCTCGAGGGCTGGTTCACCACGAAGTCCAAGCTAGAGGAGCGCCTTGAGCAGATGGTCAACGGGCTATGGGAGGAGCGGGTGATCGTCCCGCTCGTTCGGCTCGTTGAGGAGAGCGCGTCGGAAGACTGATCGGTCAGGAGTAGGCCCGCGACTGGACCCCACGGTCGCGGGCCGCTCTAGCTTCTAATACTCCAGCCGCATTTGGCTGAATCGTTGTCACCGCTGGTAATGGCTTGGAACTGGTAGCGGCGCCGCCACCACAGCCATGGATTGATGTGGTCGTGGGAATCTATGCTGATCAGGTTTGCCCGGACACGTCGAGTCTCGGCGAAGCTGAGGGGACGAGCCCGGCCCAGTCGGAAGTACCCCCTTTGCGCCTGGGTGGCGGTGACGGCTGGGAAGGCGTGCGCGCACAAAGCGAGGATTCCGGGCTGGCCGTACTCGATGGTCACCGGGCGCGAGGCCGATCGGTACGAGTTCCAGCTGACGGGTGCTGATCGACGCTGACCTGAATGAGCTGTGCGACGGCGATGGTCCACGCCGCGAACACCACCAGACCATCCCTCGGCAACTGGCCGTTGTGCCGAGTGCAGTCGTCGTGATCAGCCCGCTAACCTGCGCAGTACGGGAGGTGGTCGGGTTGGTCGCGGGACGCTGGGACGCCTGGTTCGAGGATGACCACCTTGTCGTCCGGCGGCGACGGTTGCTGCCGTGGCTGAAGGCGGACGTCCGGTGGATTCCGCTCGCCACGATCGTCGACATCCGGCCGCTGTCGGCAGCCGACCACGCGAAGCGGCGCGCGCAACTGACCGTTCAGGACCCGTCATCGCCGCACCTGACCGACGCCCTCTCGGTCCGGTTCACGCCCGAGCAGTGGCAGCGTGCCGGCGGGCTTGTGCAGGAACGGCAGCTGGTAACCGCCGAGCCCCCGCAACCCGGCGAGAAAGCACGGTCGGACTCAATCGCCTCGCGCCGCCCAACCGTCCCGCCTCAGTCGCGGCGATGGGTGCCGCAGACGAGGAGGCGCTCGTCGACGCGGCCGTCCGAGAAGAGAGCCTCGCCGGCGACGCCCGTTATGCGGGCCGGCGACGGCAAGCGGCCGGTATGGCTGTGGCTCGAGGACGGGGACATCCACGCCTCTCTCGTTCCCGTGGGCAACACCTCGCCGCGCAAGCTGAGCCCCAGCGACGTCGCTCATTTGCTGCTCGCCGAGCCCGCCAGGGCGGTGCCGGCCATCCGTGCGTTAACCGGCATCGCCGACAGCGAGCAGGCTCTGGTCCGCTTGCGGAGCTGGGAGCGGGTCGTCGTCAACCTGGGAGCCTCCGACCTCGCTGGCCGGCGAGTCACCGAGGCCCTGCAGAAGCCCGGCCGGAGCAACCCGGACGGCAGCGTTCGGACCGTATCCGGCGGCCTTCCGACTCTGAACAAGCGCCGCCGCTGAGGCTGAGCGACGGAAACCAAGCACAAGCCACGGAGACGCCTGGGCCGGCCTGGGTAGGGGACTCGGTCCCCGGAAGGGATGCCAGCGTCGCCGTCGTTCCTCAGGCAGTCACCGAGCCGAGGCCGAGGCCGTCGAGCAGGTTGATGAGTTCGTCATCGCGGGTCACCTCGTAGCCACGCGCGCGCAGCTCCGCGACCAGTTCAGCCTCGCCGTCCAGCGGAATTTTCAGGTACTCACCGTCGTGAACTGTGAGGACAACGTCGCCGTACCGGTCCTGCAGATCCTGCGGCAGCACGTCGAGCGCCCGCGCCGTGACCATCTTGGGCCAGTTCCCGTCCACGATCGCACCCAGCTCGGTGATGTCGAAGGGCTTGTCGTCGGGGTAGTCGTCCTCTTCGTAGCACTCGGGGCCGGCGGGGTTCGACAGGTGGGTCATCTGAACCTGCCGGGCCTCGCCCCACGTACGCGCGGCGGCGAGCGCCCTGATCTCTGCGGCCTCCCCGGGGGCGGTGTCGGCGTCGACGAAGGCGAGGCAGTCGTAGTTGGTGGCGTGGCCGTAGACCAGGCGCCGGGTGTTCGGGTGGTGCGTCGTCATGGCGCACATCCTGCACCAGGGGTACGACAACCAAGATCGGTATAGGGCCCAGGGGAGGATCCGTCGGTCGGACGACCGCTAGGCTGGCCATTGCTGCCCTGCCACCTGGAGAAACGCCCATGTCCGACAGCGTCTTCGCGCAGTTCACGACCGACGACGGACGCGCCGAAAGTGAGAACGAGGGCGACGAGCGTCGTATTCAATCTGCTTTTCACGAGACGACTCCCTGTCAGTCTGAGTTCGACGAGGATGCTGACGGCGAGGACCGGCTTCGACACGAGCGCTGATGATCGCTGCGCCTCCAACGCCGGGTGTGCCGGTTTGCTGGGCGAGAAGACGAGTCCCGCCCCTCGGCCCCAGCCCATGAGATTGGCCCGGCCCCGATCCTGCTTGGATCCTTGCTAGGGCATGCCTCCTCCCCAAGCTCGGTCGGCGCGCATGGCTGGCGCCGCAGGAGGCCAGGCACCTGCGCTGCTCGCAAACCTGGCTTCGAACCGATGATTGCCTGCAGTGTCGGGTTGCTTCCGCTGTGTTGCAGCCAGTGGCGACGCATGCAATAAATGCCGAGTGGACACCGGAGGTCGGCGCGGCCGACCACACCGGGCCGCACGGCAGGTCGCCGCGCGGCCCGGATGGTCCGCGCAGCAGGGCCGGGTAGCGTGGTTGTTGCGCGTGAACCGTCTGTACGGGCCGAACGAGCGGTGGATGCGCGGCAGCGACTTCGCCGATGCTTTCCAAGGTGGGTGCTGGCCCGAACGCACCAGCGTGTACCGCATCTCCCGTTGGGAAACTGCTGCCGTACGCGTCCCGTACCTTGCGGTACGCCGGTACGAGGAGTTGCTGCAACTGCCCGCCAATCGCCTCGTGGCGCTATTGGATGCGATCTACCGGTACTCCGCTGCAACCGACGGCAGCTGCCCGCTTCTCGGTCGGGGGCTGCGCGACGGAAGCCCAGGCCAGATGGCCCGGCTGGAAGAGCTGGTGGAGGCGGTCCGGTCCGAGGATGTCGTCACCGGCTCGGACTGGGACGAGCTGAGCGCCTATCTCGCATTCACGCCACGGCAGGTCATCACACCCCGATCGACCTGGTCGGATATCACGGAGCGGCTGTTGGCGGAGATGATTGTCGCTGACGGAGTGGCGTGGATGCAGCGCTATGAGGCGCTCAACCGCCTGCTCGCTCACCCGATCGGTCAGCAACATGCGGTGGCGGCCTGCGCCAGCCTGGCCGCTGATCGCAGCAACCAGGTGTTCGTCGAGATCGTCAGCGCGCTCGATGCCAGCCCTCATCCCGACACGAGCCGCCATGTGCTGGATCAGCTCGTGAATCCGACGAACGATCGGGCCCAGTACGGAGCTCTGCTAGCCTGCGTCCGCAAGCTGCGGTACGGACACTTCACTGAACCGCAGACGCGACGCCTTGTAACGGTGGTCGATGAGCTAGCACTCGATCCGGCCCGCTACGAGGACGCTCAACCATTGGCCACTGAACTCCTACGCCAACTGCCGGCAGACGTGCCAGCTGCAGCGAAGGCCCGGTTGCGCCACGTCGTGGCGGGCGACCCGACGCTTAGCCACGTGTTGACTGCCGGGCGCCTAGCAACGGTGGAGGCCGGTGACGTCCTCGTCGCACGGATGACCAACACCACCCTGGCCAACATGCCCCGCGACGTGCCCAACTTCCGCGATGAATTGCTACCGACCCTGCTTGACGAGATGCTGTTCAGTCCTGTGTTCGACGTACGGCTGCACGCGGCGATCCTGCTCTTCGGGACCCCATACCGGCGACCGGTAGCCACCGCGCTCGCCTTGGAACTAGGTAGCCACACCGCAGCCTTCAGCGTCGACGTAGCGCACGCGATGATCGAGGCGCTGCGCATCCTCGGTGACCATCGGCAGCGCCCACTCATCGAGCGTTTGACGACGGCGAACGGAGTGCCGCCTGCCATTACGGTCGCCGCCACACAGGCCATCGGGCACATCGGCGGCCGCAGCGACGACATCTACTGGAAAAGGCGCTCAACCACCACGCCAACCTCTGGCGCCGAACGGGGAACAAGGCAAGCACTTCCGCCCTGAATGGGCTGATCTACGGCCTCGGCATGGCCCGCAACACGCCCATGCTCCACCAGGTACGCAACCATCATCTAGCCCCAGCCACGGCCCGCGCGGCCGCCTCATGGTGGCTCAACCTGTAGCGAACTGTGTACGAAAGCGCAAGCCGCTGATGTTGTCCCCGGCGACGCCAGCATCAAGCCCGAGCCCGACCGGTGTTCGTCGCCACCGTCCTGTTCATCCGGGCCGTCACGGCCGACGGTGGCAGCGACCCACTTGAAGGAACAGGACGAAGGCGGCGGGTCACCGAGGCCTTGCAGAAGCCGGCCCGAGCAATCCGGACGGCGTGCGGGCCGTGTCCGGCGGCCCTTCCAAGTCTGAACAAGCGCCGCCGTGAGCACGAGCCCGGGAGACGCCCACACCGAGGAAGGTCCCGGAACCCGTCCTTCGTCGAAATGTCGGTACGTTCGTCCAGGCGGGTCGGCCGCCACTCGGATCCGGGCATCGGCCCCCACGCGCCGACCATCCTCTCCCGACCGCCCGTTCACATGATTGACCCGGTTGGACCCGGTTGGCGATGCTCCTGCCAAACCCGGTGGCGGTACCGGTGAACCAGGGGAGCTGTCATGCGGGGCCCGCAATGGGTGGCGGACGTCGTCGACTTGTACGCCGGCGACGACCGCCCCGCGCACATCTACCGCCGCGACGACGTCACCTCGGTGACAACCACCCGCGGCGAGCTGCGCGACGCGGTGAGCCGGCGCGCCGGAGCCCTCGCCGAACTAGGCGTGCGGGCCGGTCACCGGGTGGGCGTGTTCGCCGGTGACCCTGAGGCGTTCCTGCCGGCGTTCCTCGCGCTGCTCTGGCTGGGCGCGGTGGCGGTGCCGCTGCCACCGCCCCCACCGGTCGGCCGCCGCGACGCCTGGCGCGCCACCGTCCAGGACGCGCTCGCGCTCGTCCATCCCCGCCTGGTTTGCGGGCCGGCGGACACCCTCGACGCCTTCGGGACCGGGCCCGCAGAAGTGGTGGCGCTCGACGGCCGCCCAGTCGCAGCCGTTCCGGTCGCGGCGTTGGCGGACGGGCCCGCCCACGCCGCCCCCGTGCGGCTGCCGCCGCAGGCACCCGCGTACACCCAGTTCACCAGCGGCAGCACCGGCCGGTCCCGGGCCGTGCTGGTCACCCGCGGCTCGCTGGCGGCCAACAGCGCCGCGATCAAGGCCGGCATCAGCCTGGACCCGGACCGCGACGTGGGCGTGTGCTGGTTGCCGCTGCACCACGACATGGGCCTGGTGGGTTTCGGCTGCGCCGCGCTGACCGCCGGCGTCCCGGTGGTGTACCTGCCGACCGCCTCGTTCCTGCGTGATCCGGGGAGCTGGATGCGCACGGTGTCGGCGTACCGGGGGACCGTCACGTTCGGGCCGAGCTTCGCCTTCGGGCTGGCGGCCCGTCGCGCCCGTCCCGACGACGTCGCTGCGCTGGACCTGTCCGCCCTGCGCATCCTGGGCTGCGGGGCGGAGCCGATCAACGCGGCCACGCTGCAGCGCTTCGTCGCCGCGTACGCGCCGGCGAACCTGGACGCCGCCGCGCTGACCCCCTGCTACGGGCTGGCCGAGGCGACCCTCGCGGTGAGCTTCGCGGCCGGGCTCCGCGCGGATGCCGCCGGCACGGTCGACTGTGGCCGGCCGGTGCCCGGTCACGAGGTGGCCGTCGTCGACGCCGCCGGGTCGTCGTGCCCGGCGGGGCAGGTGGGTGAGATCTGGGTACGCGGACCGTCGGTGGCCGCCGGCTACCTCGACCAGCCGGCGCCGGAGACGTTCCGCAGCGACGGGTGGCTGCGCACCGGCGACCTCGGCTACCTCGACGGCGGTGGCCTCTACGTTACCGGGCGCGCGAAGGATCTGCTGGTGGTCCGCGGGGCCAACACCGACCCGCAGCGGGTGGAGTGGGCGGCTTCCACCGTGCCGGGGGTTCGGGACGGCGGCGCCGTGGCGTTCACCCGGCCGGGGGAGGAGACCGAGGAGGTGGTGGTCGTGGTCGAGTGCGCGCCGAACGCCGCCGACGCCGTGCCGGACGCGGTACGCGCTGCGGTGGCCGAGGGGCTCGGTCTCGCCGTCGCCGAGGTCGTCCGGGTGCGTCCCGGGGCGGTGCCGAAGACCACCTCGGGCAAGCCCCGCCGCCGGGAGACCCGGCGGCGCTACCTCGCCGGGGAGCTGGTGGGCTGATGTCGGACCGGGCGCAGGTGGCGGTGAGCTACGACGTCGACAACGAGTTCTTCCGGCTCTGGCTGGACGAGCGGATGAACTACACCTGTGCCGTCTTCGACGACACCGACGACCTCGAGGCCGCCCAGGTCGCCAAGCTCGAGCTGCTGTACCGCTACGGCCGGGTCACCCCCGACTCGCGGGTGCTCGACATCGGCTGCGGTTGGGGCGCCAACCTCGAATACCTGGCCGTCGACCGGGGTGTCCGCGACGTCCACGGGATCACCCTGTCGCAGGCGCAGTACGCCGAGATCCGCCGCCGTGACCTGCCCGGCGTCACGGCGTCCTGCGTGGACTACCGCGACTACACGCCGCCGGTGCGCTTCGACACGATCATGTCGATCTGCATGATCGAGCACGTCTGCACCCCCGAGCAGGCCCGGGCCGGGGAGGCGGTCGCCCGCTACCGGGGCTACTTCCGGCGGGCCTGGGAGTGGAGCCGGCCGGGCGCCTCCTTCGCCCTGCAGTCGATCCTGCGCAACCG
Organism: Micromonospora sp. NBRC 110009; assembly: GCF_030518795.1. Taxonomy (NCBI): domain Bacteria; kingdom Bacillati; phylum Actinomycetota; class Actinomycetes; order Micromonosporales; family Micromonosporaceae; genus Micromonospora; species Micromonospora soli. The sequence continues at coordinate 5,425,241 of NZ_CP130427.1, forward strand.
GGCGCCGCGCATCCCCGCCGACATCCGCGAGGTCGGCTGGGTCACGTACCAGATCTTCCCCGGCGGGATCACGCCGCGCATGGAGGACATCGTGGCCGCGGTCAACCCGTACTGGGAGATCGTCGGGGTGCGCACCCGGCGGGAGGACTACCGGCGCACCTGCGAGCACTGGCGGGACCGGCTGCGCGCCCACGAACAGCAGATCCGCGACCGCTGGGGCGGGCAACTCTTTGCCGACTACGACCGCTACCTGACTGCGTGCATCCGCGCCTTCGAGATGCACTACCAGTCAGTCGCGCAGTGGTCGCTGCGCCGCATCGACCAGATCTAGGAGTACGCCGTGTCCACCGATGAGCTGCTGGCCCTGATCGCCGCCGGGATCGCCGACGTCACCGGCCGTCCCGCCCCCGCGTTGACGGTCGACGCCGACCTCGCCGCGCTGGGGCTGGACAGCCTGCAGGCCCTGGAACTGGTCGCCTGGGCCGAGGAGCGGCTGCGGGTCCGCGTCCCGGACGAGGAACTCGCCACCATCCGCAGCATCGGTGACCTGTCCGGCGTACTCGCCGCCCGACTCCCGGCCGGCACGCCGTGACGGGCCGGGCGCTGCGGGAGGCGTTCCACCGGGAGTACATGACCTTCTTCGAGCAGGCCGAACGGACCCGCCGCTGGAACGTCTTCACCGACATCGACTGGGACCGCCTCGCCGGCCACGACCCGGACCCGCGCCTGGTGCTCTGCGCCGAGACGTTCTGCGGCGTGGAGATGTACCTTCCGGACTACCTGCGCGCCCACCTCGACCTGATGCGCGGCGACTACGGCCGGGCCTGGTTCGCCGCGAACTGGGGCTACGAGGAGGCCAAACACTCGCTGGTGCTGCGCGAGTACCTGCGCCGCAGCGGCGCGCGCAGCGAGGCGCAGCTGCACGACTACGCCGACGCCGTGCTGGCCCGCCGCTGGGAGCCGCCGTACGACGACGGCCGCCGGATGACCATCTACGGGGCCCTGCAGGAGCTGACCACGTTCGTCATCTACCGCAAGCAGCGGGGCTGGGCGGCCGGGCACGGCGACCCGGTGCTGCCGGAGGTCTATCGCCTGGTGGGGCGCGACGAGATGGCGCACTCGCGCTTCTACCTGAGGATGATCCGGCTACATCTGGCCGAGGACCGCGCGGGCACCCTGGCCGACCTCGCGTACGTGCTGCGGACCTTCCGGATGCCGGCCGAGGACCTGCTGCCCGACTACGACACCCGGGTCGAGGTGATGCGCGCCGCCGGCATCGACCGGAGCGTCTTCCTCACTGAGGTGGTGCTGCCGCTGCTGCGCGACCTCGGGCTGACCCGGCACGACCTGCCCCGGGTGCCCGCGCAGGCGGCCACCGAGATTCCGGGACCGCCCGGGCTGCTCACCGCCGCCGGATCCGCCGGATGACCGCCTCCGGCGCCGTCGCCGTCGTCGGCGGTGCCTGCCGCTTCCCCGGCGCCGAGAACCTCGACGCGTACTGGGACCTGATCCGCGCCGGGCGGGTCGCCACCGGGCCGGTATCGCCGCACCGCTGGCGGCACGGCTGGGTCCACGACCCCCACGACGTCCGGGCGGCGGACTTCTCGTACACCGACGTGGTGGCCCACCTGCCTGAGGTGGACACCTTCCCGGCCGCCCGATACGCCCTCGCGCCGCGGCGCCTCGAGGTGACCGACCCGCAGCACCGGCTGCTGGTCCAGGTGACCGACGAGGCGCTGCGCGACGCCGGCATCGATCTGCCCCGCGACCGCACCGGCGTCTACATGGGCGCGTCGGTCAGCGAGTACAAGGACCTGCTGACCAGCCGGATCCGGGCCCGGCAGATGGCCGCCGGTGAGTTCGGCACACCGCTGGACGCGCCGGCGGCGGAGGCGGCCGTGGCCGGCGTGGCGCCGCCGCGGGCGTACACCATTCCCGGGACCCTCCTGAACATGGCCGCCGCCACCGTGAGCGCGGTGTTCGACCTGGGCGGCCCCAGCTTCGTCGTCGACGCCGCCTGCGCGTCGGCGCTGGTCGCGGTGCACGAGGCCGTCGTCCACCTGCGCGCCGGCCAGTGTGACCTCGCCGTCGCCGGCGGGGTCTACCTCAACCTGGTACCCGACAATCTGATCGGCTTCTCCCGCATCGGCGCCGTCTCCCGCAGCGGCGTGTGCCGGCCGTTCGACCGGCGCGCCGACGGCTTTGTGCTCGGCGAGGGCGCAGGCGTCGTCGTACTCAAGCGGCTCGACGACGCCCTGGCCGCCGGCGACCGGGTGTACGCCGTCATCCGTGGCACGGGCTGCGCCAACGACGGCCGGGCCGAGGGCCCTATGACGCCCCGGCTGGACGGTCAGGTGACCAGCCTGCGCCGGGCGTACGCCGACGCCGCCGTCGATCCAGCCACCGTCGGCTTCGTCGAGTGCCACGGCACGGCCACGCCGACCGGCGACGCGGTCGAGCTGGCCGCCCTGCGCACGGTGCTGGGCGAGGACCGGCCGGTGCAGGTCTCGTCGGTCAAGGCGAACATCGGCCACACCATGTCCGCCGCGGGAATCGCGGGCCTGCTCAAGACCGTCCTGGTGCTCCGGCATGCGACCGTGCCGCCGCAGGTCAACTGCGAAGACCCCGACCCCGCCCTCGGCGTCCTGCGCATCGCCGCCGCCGAGCAGGCATTGCCGGCCGGCGCCGGCGCGCCGCGCCGGGCCGCGGTCAGCTCGTTCGGCTTCGGCGGCACCAACGTGCACCTCGTTCTCGAGGAGGCCGCCGGCCCGCCGCGACCGGTGACCGTCCAGGCCGCGGTCACCGACGCGGTGCGCTACTGGGCTGTCCGCAGGGGCAGCGACCCGGAACCGCCGACCCGCGCCGCCGCATCGCCCGCTTCCGACCCCGGGCCGGCCGCTGCCGAATCTGCGCCACCCGTGCGGTCGGCCCTGCTCGCCGCCGTCGCGAAGGCCGGGTCCTACCCTCCGGAATCGCTGCGCGCCGAGCAGGCCCTCGTGGACGACCTCGGATTCGACTCGCTGATGCTGGTCGAACTCGAGGAGCAGCTGGCCGCGGCGCATCCCGACCTGGACCGGCTTCCGGACGACCTGATGCGGCGCACCACGACGATCGCCGATATCGACGCCTGGCTGACCGCGACCTTCGGCACCGGCCCGGCGGCAACGCCCACCGGCGCGACCGCCCCGGCCGTCGGTCCCGACCCGGTCGACGCCGCCCGCCCGGCCGCCGCTGCCGACCTGGCACCGGCACCGCCGCCCGAGCTCGCCGCACTGCAGGAGCGGCTCTCCCTCGCGGCACGGCTCGGCGTGGCCAACCCGTACTTCGTCCCGCACGACGGGGCGCTCGGCGCCACCACCCGCATCGGCGGGACCGAGCTGGTGGACTTCTCCGGCTACGACTACCTGGGCCTGGCCACCCATCCCGCCGTGGTCGCCGCCGCCACCGACGCCCTTGCCCGCTACGGGACCTCCGTCTCGGCCAGCCGGGTCGCCTCGGGGGAACGGCCGCTGCACCGCGCCCTGGAGGAGGCCGTGGCGGCCTTCCTCGGTACGGAGGCCGCCCTGGCGATGGTGAGCGGACACGCCACGAACGTGGGGGTGCTCGGACACCTGCTGCGCCCCGGCGATCTGGCCCTGCACGACGCGCTGGCGCACGACAGCATCCTGCAGGGGATCCGCTTGTCGGGGGCACACCGCCGGCCCTTCCCGCACAACGACCTCGACGCGCTCGACCGGATGCTGGCCGACCTCGCACCGCGACACCGCCGCGTGGTGGTGGCCGTCGAGGGCGTCTACAGCATGGACGGTGACCTCCCCGACCTGCCCGCCCTGGTGGAGCTGCGCCGCCGGCACGGGTTTCTGCTCTACCTCGACGAGGCGCACAGCCTCGGGGTCCTGGGTGCGACGGGCCGCGGCGCCGGGGAGCACTGGGGGGTACGCCCGACCGACGTCGACATCTGGATGGGGACGCTGTCCAAGGCGCTGGCCAGCTGTGGGGGATACGTGGCCGGCGACGCGCAGCTCATCGAGTACCTGCGCTACACCACGCCGGGCTTCCTCTACAGCGTCGGTCTACCTCCGGCGTCCACCGCCGCGGCGCTCGCCGCGCTGCGTCAGCTTCGCGACGAGCCCGAGCGGGTGGCGCGGCTACGCGACAACGCGCGCCTGTTCCGACGGCTGGCAGTCCAGGCGGGATTGGACGTCGGCGTCGGGTCGGCGCCGGTCGTACCGGTCATCACCGGCGGATCGGCGGCGGCGCTGCTGCTGGCGGACCGGATGCGGCAGCGCGGCGTGAACGTCCAGCCCATCCTGTACCCCGCGGTCGAGGAGACCGCTGCCCGCCTGCGTTTCTTCATCAACGCGACGCACACGGAGGCGCAGATCGAATCGACAATCGAGGCGCTGGCGCAGGAGCATGGCCGGGCGGTGGGGGAGGCAGGCGGACATGGCCGTCGCACCCGAGGTTGACGGCGTCCCCGAGACGGCGTTGTGGACGTTGCATCATCGCGTGCTGGAGGCGAAACGGCCGGACGCGATGTTCGCTGATCCGCGTGCCGTCGACCTGGTCACGCGGATGGACTTTCCGTTCGCCGAGCGTTTCGGCGAGGGTTTCCGTACGCAGACTCAACTGCTCGCGCTGAGAGTCCGCTGCTTCGACATCGCCGTCTCCGAGTTCCTGGTCGACCACCCCGCAGGCACGGTGGTTGCCCTCGGTGAGGGGCTCGAGACCCAGTTCTGGCGCGTCGACAACGGGCTCGTCCGGTGGCTCACGGTCGACCTGCCTCCGTCGGCCCGGCTCCGGGAGCGGCTGTTGCCCCGGGGCGACCGCCAACGGCTGTATCTGGGCTCCGCCCTCGACCTGGGCTGGATGGACGAGGTCGACGACAGCGAGGCAGTCCTGATCACGGCGCAGGGGCTGCTCATGTACTTCCGGCCCGAGGACGTGCACCGCCTGCTGTCGGCCTGTGCGGAGAGGTTCCCCGGCGGCGTGCTGGTCCTCGACACGGTTGCCTACTGGATGGCCCGTGCGGTTCGTCGGGCCAGCACCAGGGCGGCAGGGTATCGCCCGCCGGAGATGCACTGGTGTCTCGACTCGGCGGACTGGCAGAGCCTTCGCCAACTGCATCCGAACATCGCGGAGGTTACCGAGGTGCGGTCTCGCGCCGGTCGGGGGCCGTTGGCCTGGCTACCACCCAACGTCCACCGCATTCCGCTTATCCGCGGTCGCCGCAGCGGCGTTGTACGCCTCCGGTTCGGACCGGAACCGGTGGCACCGTAACCCGACGTATCGCTGATCTTCGGCCGCTGGCGGCCGGGAAGGGCCGATCGGTGGGGTGACACCCCCGCCGGCCTCCGCGAGGGCTGGAGCCGGGTCGACCGATCGCAGCGCGAGACACTGGTCGACCTGTTCGCGTTGCCGAAGCTTCCTGCCTGCTCGTCATGATCAGAAGGTGTGAGCTAGTGAACACGCCCCGCGGCTCGCAGTGTTCCGTCCCGTCGCCGTGGCAGTGTCTCCGGCCGTGACGATCACGACGGCAGGTGCGCGATTCCTCGCGGCGTTCAACGACATCGAGAAGCACATCCGAGCCAGCCTGCGCGCGGACATCGGTGACGGGTTCGCGCAGCTGGCCCGGGAGTACGCCGACAAGAAGCGGCTGCCTAATCACCACAAGAGCGCCTTGCTGGCGTTTGCCGCGCTGCGTAACGCGATCAGCCACGAACGCTACTACGGCGGTCGACCGATCGCGGAGCCCGTCGAGGCAGTCGTGCAGGAGATCGAGCGGCTCCGGCGGCAGATTCTGCAACCACCGCTGGCGCTGGGCGTCCTTCCCGCCGGCGAGGTCTGCGTGGTGAGTCCGGACGACCCGATCGGCACCGCGCTGGACCATGTCCGGAACAAAGGCTACTCGCAACTGCCCGTGTACGACGGCGACAGCTACGCCGGCGTACTGACCACCAACGCCATCGCGCGGTGGCTCGCCGACCAGTTGACCAGGAACACAGGAATCGCCGAGGAAGAGCCGGTCAGCCACGTGCTGAAGTTTGCCGAGCCGGGCGAGGACGTCGTACTGGTGCCGCGGGCGATCACCGTGGTCGAGGCGATCGACCGGCTCAGTCGGGAGAGGCAGGCCGGCCACCTGAGCACCGCCCTCATCATCACTGAGAGCGGCCGGAGGACGGACAAGCCGCTGCGGCTGGTCACTCCCTACGACCTTCCGGCGCTCACTGCCGCCCTCGCCATCACCTGAGTCCTCAAGGTCAGGCGGTTGCGCCGCTTCGCCCGGTTTTCCCAGAGCCGACCCAGCGGCGTGCGGTCCTGGCCGGCGAGAGAGCCTGGCGAGCCCCGGCTGGCCGGCTGCCGATAGCGTGCGCTGGTGACCACTGAGCGACCGAGTAGGGACGACACACCGGCGACGGAGCAGCCCGCGCCACCCCGGCGGGAACGGAGCAGGTTTTCCGACTGGGGACCTGACTACGGCCCTGAGCTCCTCGACTACGAGGAGCCGCCGTACGACGATCCGGAACCCGAGAACGGCAGGCGCCACCGGGCCTCTTGAGGGGGTGACCGGCCGGGACCGGCACGGGCGCTGCTCCAGTCAAGCATGGGGGATACCGCACGGTCCTCGCGCCGCCTGCGCCGTGACGCATCAGACGATCCGTCGCGTTGACTGGCCGTTGCGCCGAGTACGATGATGATCATCAGGCCGCTAACCTGCGCAGCACGGGAGGTGGTCAGGTTGGCTCGGCGTTGGGACGTCTGGTTCGAGCAGGAGCATCTTGTCGTCCGGCGTAGGCGGTTGCTGCCGTGGCTGAAGGCGGACTTCAGGCACATTCCGCTCGCCACGGTCCTGGACATCGCAGCCGACCAGGCGAAGCGGCGCGCACAACTCACCGTTCGGGATCCCGTCGGCACCGCACCTGACCGAGGTCATCCCGGTCCGGTTCACGTCGGAGCAGTGGGAGCTCGCCGAATCGTTCGTGCGGGAACGGCAAGCGGCACCGGCCGAGCCGCCGCAACCCGGCGAGGAAACACCGACGGAAGGGTCGGGCGCGCCACGCCCGGCTGTCGGCGTTCCGCCACAGTCCAGGCGATGGGTGCAGCCGACCGCCGCTCTGCAAGCTCACCTTTCGACCAAGCAGGCCTCCACCACACACAGTGCCCCGCCGACAGCTCAGGTCATGCGGGCCGGCGACGGCAAGCGGCCGGTGTGGCTGTGGCTCCAGAACGGGAAGATTCACGCCTCACTCGTTCCGGTGGCCAACGCCTCGCCGCGCAAGCTGAGCCCCGCTGAGGTCGCCCACCTCCTGCTCGCTGACCCTTCCAGGGCGATGCCGGCCATCCGTGCGTTGAGCGGCGTAGCCGACAGCCAGCAGGCGCTGGCTCGCCTGCGCAGCTGGCGGCGGTCGGAGCGCGTCGTCGTTAACCTGAGCGCCTCCGACCTCGCCGGCCGGCGGGTCACCGAGGCCCTGCAGAAGCCCGGCCGGAGCAACCCGGACGGCAGCGTGCGAACCGTGTCCGGGGGCCTTCCCAGCATCAACAAGCGCCGCCGGTGAGTACGAGCCACGGAGACGCTGCCGGGCATGGGTAGCGATCCGGCTGCGCCGCCGCTGGCCCCGGCTCATTGCCGCAGCCAGCGGTGAGTGCGGCGAGAGAGCCGGGAGTCAGCCGGCGAGCGGGTTGAAGCTGCGGCCGTCGAGCACGTTGATGAGCTCGTCGTCGCGGGTGACCTCGTAGCCGCACTCGCGCAGCTCCGCCACCAGCTCGCTCTCGTGGTCGATTGGGATCTCAAGGAAGTCACCGTTGTGCGCGGTGAAGTGGCGCTTGCCGAACCGCTCCTGGAGGTCCTCGGGGAGCAGCTCGAACGCGCGCTCGGTGACCATCCGGGGCCAGTCGCCCTCGACGACCGTACCCAGCTCGTTGATGTCGAAGGGCTTGTCGTCGGCGTAGTCGTCGTCCTCCGGCTCGTAGCACTCGGGGCCGGCGGGGTTCCACAATTGGGTCATCTGTACCTGGCGGGCTTCTCCCCAGGTGCGGGCGGCGGCGAGAGCCTTGATTTCCTCGGCCTCCTCGGCGGCGGTGTTCGCGTCGGCGAAGGCGAGGCAGTCGTGCAGCTGCGCGTGGCCGTAGACCAGGCGCCGGGTGTTCGGGTGGTGCGTCGTCATGACGGACATCCTGCCCTAGGCGTACGACAACCAAGATCGGCATACGGCCGGGGGAGGATCCACCGGTCGGGCGACCGCTAGGCTGGCCCTTCCTGGCCTCGCCACCTGGAGAAACGCCCATGTCCGACAGCGTCTTCGCGCAGTTCACCGCCGACGACGACCAACTCGCGGTCGCGTTGCTCGTGCAGCCGGCGATCAACGCCGCCCTGGTGCACAACCGGGTGCCGCTGGTCCGCCACCTCACGCTGGTCAACCGGGGCACGGAACCGCTGGCGGACGTGACCCTGACGCTGGAGCTGCTCGGCCCCGACGGTGCGCTCACCGAGCCGTGGACGCGTACCCTCAGCGCGCCACTGCGGACCGGGGCGAGCACCGGCTGGGACGACTTCCGCGACGTCACCCCCGACCGGGCGTTGCTCTACCACACCGACGAGGCGTTCCCGGTCGACTACCGTCTCACCGTCGAGGCGGATGGCCAGGCATTGACGCTGGTCGCCCCGTCACGAGTGCTCGCCCACAACGAGTGGTTCAACAGCCCCGCTCTCTACGACAGCCTGGCCGCCTTCGTGCAGCCGAATACCCGGGCGGTCGAGGCGGTGCTGCGATCGGCGGCGCAGATCCTGCTCGCGCGTACCGGCTCCGGCTCGCTGCAGGGCTACCAGGACGGCTCGGCGCGGGCGGCGCTGATCGCCGGTGCCGTGTACGAGGCGCTGCGCCAGCTCGAGATCACCTACCAGACCCTGCCGGCGTCGTTCGAGAACAGCGGCCAGAAGGTGCGGACGACGGCCGCGGTGCTGGACGGGCGGCTCGGCAACTGCCTCGACCTCTCCGTCACCTACGCCGCCTGCCTGGAGGCGGCGGGGCTGCACCCGCTCATCTTCATCAGCGAAGGGCACGCCTTCGGCGGCTTCCTCCTCGAAGAGGAGCGGCTCGGCGCCGCGGCGGTCACCGAGACGAACCTGCTGATCTCGATGGTCGACTCGGGCCGTGCCGTGCCGGTCGAACTGACCCGCATCGGGCCCGGCGCCCAGTCGGCGACCTTCACCGAGGCGGTACGCGTCGGGCTCGGCCACTTCCGTGGCGAGGGCCACCGGCTGCAGGGCGTCGTCGACGTCCACCTCGCCCACCGCTCCGGCATCCAGCCGCTGCCCTCGGCCGACGAACTGGTCGCGCCCGCGCCCGTCGACACCGAGACGACCCCCAACGCCGGCGCGTCGCTCGACCTCCCGCGCGGTGTCGCCGCCGCGAAGCTGCGCCAGCTCGCCGACGAGGGCGACGAGGTGGCGCAGCCCGCCGACGGCTCCCCGGCGCGCATCCAGCAGTGGCGGAAGTCCCTGCTCGACCTGAGCCTGCGCAACCCTCTGCTCAACCTGCCCAAGCGCGGCCGCGGCCTGGACCTGCACGTGCCGGCCGGCGCCCTCGCCCTGCTGGACGACCTCATCCACGACGGCCGCCAGGTGCAGGTCATCCCGCAGGACGACATCAGCCACGTGCACGAGCTGGCCGGCGCGCGCCGGGCGCAGGACCTCGACGCCGAGATCCTCACCCGGGAGCTGCGCACCGACCGGCGGGTCTACGGCGCGGTAACCGAGGCCCGCTACAAGACCGCCATGCGGGCGCTGCAGCGCGAGGCGCGCACGATGGAGCAGGAGACCGGCAGCAACTACCTTTACCTGACCATCGGCACCCTGGTGCACACCAAGACCACCGGGGGAGAGGCGTACGCGCCGCTGTTCCTCCTGCCGGTGCGCATCGAGGGCGGCAGCGGCCGCCGCCCGTACGCGATGGTCATCGACGGCACCGAGGTGGCCAGCCCCAACTACTGCCTCATCGAGTGGCTGCGCGTCAAGCACGGCGTGCGGATCCCCGAGCTGGAGCAGCCGGTCCTCGACGAGCACGGCATCGACATCGCGAAAACCCTCGCGGCGATCAACACCGGGCTGGTTGACAACCGGCTGAACTACCGCATCGACGAGACCGCCAGCCTGCGGCTGCTGCAGTTCTCCACCTTCCAGATGTGGCGGGACCTCGGCGACCACTGGCCCCGGTTCATGGAGAACCCCGTCGTCCGGCACCTGGTGGAATCCTCCGGCGCCACCTTCGACGACCCGGCCCGGCCGGACCACGACGCCGACGTCGTGGACGAGGGGGAGCTGCACCTTCCGATCCCCGCCGACGGTTCCCAGATGCAGGCCATCGTCATGGCCGAGCGCGGCCAGTCCTTCGTCCTCGAAGGGCCGCCCGGCACCGGCAAGTCGCAGACCATCACCAACATGATCGCCCGCGCGGTCGCCGCCGGCCGCTCGGTGCTGTTCGTCGCCGAGAAGCAGGCCGCCCTCGAGGTCGTGAAACGCCGGCTCAAGCAGATCGGTCTCGGACCGTTCGCGCTGGACCTGCACGGGCGCAAGCAGTCCCTCAACGCCATCCGACAGCAGCTGCGCGACGCCCTCGACCAGTACGACCTGGGCAGCGACGGCGACTGGACGGCCGTCGAAACGGCCTACCGGACGCGGCTCGCCCCACTGGTGGAGTACCCGGCGCAGGTCCACACCGCCAACCCCGTCGGGATGTCGCTCTGGTCGGCCTACGAGCAGGTCCTCGCGTACGGGGACGGCCCGGCCGCCACGGTCCCGGTGAGCTACCTGCACGCACCCGCCGAGGTACGCGCCCGGGTGGAGACGACGCTGCGGGAGTTCCCGGCGGCCGCCCGCTCGGCGCGACTTCGGCCCGAGCATCCCTGGGCGCTCAGCGGCTGCCGGACCCTCGACGGGCTGCACGGCGCGGCGGTCACCGAGATCGCCGCCGACCTCGAACGCCTCCGCGCCGACCTGGCCGCCCACCCCTACCTGGTGGGGCTGCTGCGAACGCTGCCTACCCCGGAAACCGTCACCGAGTTGCAGGCCGGCGCATGGCTCGCCGTACGCGGAATGCTCCCTGACCGGGAGACCACCTTGCGCGCCGGCGACCGGCGGTGGGACGAGGCTGCCGCCCGGCTCCAGGCCGAGCTGGCCGCCTTCCACCAGGGCTTCGCCGGTGAGCTCGCCACCTTCCGCCCGGACGTGTTCGGCCGCCCCGAGCTGGCCGCCTGGCACGCCGAGGCGCAGGAGGCGGCGAAGAAGCTGCTCGGCAAGCGCAAGCGCCGGCAGGCCGTCGTCGACAAGCTGGCCGTGCACCTGGTCGCCGGCGCGACGCTCGACGTCGAGCGGGTCGAGGTGACCACCGGACGACTGGTCGCCGCCCAGGCCCAGGCCGCCGCGCTGCACCAGCACGCGGTCGCGCTCGGCCGCCTACCGATCCCGGCGTGGCAGCCCACGGACCCGGACGCACAGCAGCGGCTGGCCGAGGCGATCGAGGCCACCCGGGCCAGCCGTTCGCTCCTGGCCCGGCACCCGCAGGCCTGGGAGCTGTTCCAGCGCGGCATCTCTGACGTCGACGCCGTCCTCCTGGATCGGGTCGCCTCCCGGTGGCGGGCCTGGCGCGGGGTGCTGCGTTCCGCAGAGCCGGAGCTGGCCCTGTGGTCGGCCGGCTCGCACTGGGTCGACGCCTGGCAGCGGGACGGCGCGACCTGGCTGCATGACCTGCGCAGCGAGGAACTCTTCCCGCTGCGCCGCTGGGCCACCGTCCTCGCCCACGCCGACGTGCTCGCCTCCGCCGGCCTCATCGACTACCGGGACCAGCTGCTGCGTGCGGAGGTGAACGGACAGTTGGCCGAGGAGGCGTACCGGCGTGGCGTCGCCGCCGCCTCCCTCGGCGAGCGGCTACGCGGTGGCGGGCTGCAGTACTTCGACCCGGAACTGCACGACGACGAGATCGCCCAGTTCGAGACGGCCGCCGGTGAGCTGCGGTGGGCGCTGCCCGAGCGCCTGCCCTCGGTGCTGGTGCGCCGCCGCCCGTTCAGCCCGACCGACCGGCGGGGCCGCTTCGCCGACTTCGCGGCGGAACTGCGCCGCAAGCGCGGCGGCCGGTCCTTCCGGGAACTGTTCGAGCAGTACCCCGACGCCGTGCTGGCGCTGACGCCGTGCGTGCTGGTCAGCCCCGCCTCGGCGGCGAACTTCCTGGCCCCGGGAAGCCAGCGCTTTGACCTGGTCATCTTCGACGAGGCGTCGCAGATCCGGGTCGCCGAGGCGATCGGCGCGATGGGACGGGGCAGCGCCGTGGTGGTCGTCGGCGACTCCCGGCAGATGCCGCCGACCAGCATCATGCAGGCCAGCCACACCGTCGACGACGTCGACGAGAGCGACGGCCCGGTGCTGGAGGACCTGGAGAGCATTCTCAGCGAAGCCGTCGAGTCGGGGCTGCCGCAGCGGTGGCTGTCCTGGCACTACCGCAGCCACGACGAGTCGCTGATCGCCTTCTCCAACCGGTACTACTACGACAACAAGCTCTCCAGCCTCCCGTCGCCGGGCATGGGCAGCTCCGCCGGCATCGCCTGGCGGCGGGTCGACGGCCGGTACGACCGGGGTGGCTCACGGACCAACGATGTTGAGGCACGCGCCGTCCTCGCCGACATCACCCGGCGCCTGCACGACCCGGCCACCGCCGGGCAGTCGATCGGTGTGGTCACCTTCAACATCCAGCAGCGGGATCTCATCCTCAACCTGCTGGAGGACAGCACCGACCCGATCATCCGCGAGCAGCTCTCCGGCGCGGTCGCCGAGCCGATCTTCGTCAAGAACCTGGAGAACGTGCAGGGCGACGAGCGGGACGTCGTCCTGTTCTCCCTGGCCTTCTCCACCAACCCGGAAACCGGACAGCTTCCGCTGAACTTCGGTCCGCTCAGCCAGGCCGGCGGTGAGCGGCGGCTCAACGTGGCGATAACCCGGGCCCGCCGGCAGGTGGTGCTCTTCTCGTCCTTCGACCCATCGGACATCGACCTGTCCCGCACCTCGGCGGTCGGCACGCAGCACCTGCGGGCGTACTGCGAGATGGCCGCCGCCGGCGCCGACCGGCTGGGCGACCTGACCACCGACCGGGCCGAGCGGCGCAGCCGCATCCGCGACGAGGTGGCCGCCGCGCTGCGCGACCGCGGCCACGAGGTCCGCACCTCACACGGCCTGTCCGACTTCACCGTGGACCTCGCCGTACGCCGGCCCGGCTCGGCCCGCTGGCAGGTGGCCGTCATGCTGGACGGCCCCGACTGGAGCGCCCGCCCGACGGTCGCCGACCGGGACCTGGCGCCCGCCCTGCTCCGGACCATCATGGGCTGGCCGGCGGTGGTGCGGTTCTGGCTGCCGGCGTGGATCCACGACCGCTCCGCGCTGCTCGACCGCGTCGATGAGGCCGTCGCAAAAGCCGACGCTCCAGAGCCGCCCGTACCGGCGGAGGTCATCGCGCCCCACGACACGGTCGAGCTGCCGTCACCCCGCGCTGCCGAGGACGTCGATCAGGTCCACCTGGTCGAGCTGTCGGGTCCGCGCGCAACGGAGGACACCGAGCTCGGCAGGGCAGCGTCGGCAGCACCTGTCACGGGCCTCGCCACCGCGTCGGCGCCGGCCCCCGTCACGGACCCGGCCACCGCATTCGCGCCAGCCCCCGCTGTTACCGTCCCGGAGGCGGCGACCGGCGCCATCGACGTCACTCCCTTCATCCCGTACGCCCCGACGCCGCTCGGTGACCAGAGCGACCTCGACCTGCTCGCCACCGACCGGCGGGTGCGCGGACTCGTCCGGGAGGCGCTGCGGGAGATCATCGCGGCCGAGGGACCCGTCGAACAGCACCGGCTCGCCCGCCTGGTCCTGGCCAGGTTCGGCTTCCTGCGGACCCGGGAGGACCGGCGCCTCGCCGTTCTCACGCTCGTCGATGCCCGCCGGCTGTACGGCCATCCCACCGTGGGGCGGTATGCCTGGCCCGAAGGGACGGATCCGCAGACCTACCGCGCGTACCGGGTCACCCAGGCGAGCAACGACCGGGCGTTCGAGGAGGTGCCGCCCGAGGAGGTCGCCAACGCGTTCGTGCACGTTCTGCAGGACGTGCCGAGCATGGACGAGGAGCGCCTGCTGCGCGGGGGGCTGGAGCGCCTCGGCTACCGGCGGCGCACCGACAAGATCGACAAGCTGCTCCGGTACGGCTTGCACGTCGCGGTGACCAGCGGCCGAATCCGGTTCGACCAAGAGGGACGCCTCACCCTGGGTTGACGTGAGTCACCGACGTGACCGCGCCTGAGCGGAGCCCTCGCCGGCTACGCCGGCCGACATTCGCTTGCCCATCGATCGACCATGAAACGGGGCGTAGCGGTTCCGTCGTGTCCTGTAGTGCAGGTCGCGATCCCTTGCCCGACAGGCCGCGTCGCGTGCCGCCGGGCCTCGACATCATCCCGAGATTCGCGTGGGTCCGCTTCCGCGGACCCGACAACCTGCAGGCGACGGCGGAAGCGGCCGTCGTTCGGCGGCATTGACCGGGAAATCCTGCGATGGCATCAGCGCTGGTCGCGATCATGCCCCGCGCTCGATCGCCTCCGAGCGGCAGGGAATGCATCTGCCAGCAGGTTGGCCGATGTGCCCCGGACGCGAGCAGCGGCGGCCACCGCCGTTCATCAGCGGCGCCGCGCCGCCTCGCTCGGCCCAAGCCGGAGCAAGGACCTGCTTCCTCTGCGGAGCGAACCGGTCGCGATTCGGTGCCCGCCCGTCTTTCTTCGATTGGTCTTCGAGGCTTCGGGTGACACCCTGCCTGTCACCCCCGCTTGCCGAATCTGTCACCCTGCCTTGCTGATTTGTCACCCCAGAGGCGGTTCCCGTCCGCCCGGCTCCGGTGACCAGGCGGTAGACGCGGGTGGCGATCCCGGCGACCTTGGACACGGCCAGGCGGCCGAACTGCACCAGCTTGGAGAGGCATCGCTGCACCGTCCGCTCCGAGCAGCCGGCGTAGTTGGCGATGGTGGCGACGGAAGGCCAAGCGTTACCTTCGTGATTGGCGTGTGCGGCGATGGCGATAGCCACGGCACGCTCGTTCTTCCCTAGGTCTTTCGTCGCGAGGAGAGCGACTTTAACGACAAGACTCATTGGCCTCGGACCTCCTACGTCCGTCGGGCCACGGGCAGGTGCTCTGCACCGACGCGGCCGAGCTTCGTCTGGCACCCGGCGCCGTACAAGCGACCGGTTTAGTGATCCACGCTCACCTATCGCTCAAGGTCAAGTCGCAGAGGAGAGGCGAGCATCCCAACCGGCCGCCGATTGCGCCGAATCGAACTCGGCGAGGAGCCGCACACCCCGAAACCCGATACGAGCGCGCTCAGCGTTGGAGGTCGGCCAGGCGGCGCGGCAGGCAAGGCTACCCAGGAGATTCCGGGCCATCGGACGCGCTCAGCTCAACGCGCCGGAGGCGACTGAGACGAGTGCGAGGTCCGTGCGGCTGAGCGGACTTGCCGTGGAGCTGAAACAGCGCGGCGAGTGGGCTCACCCAACTCGCCGGGTTCGCCGCCGGCCTGCTCAAGGACTACGACGCCGCCCGCAACAGGCTCACCCTCGGCTGGAACAGCGGCACGGTCGAGGGCAACGTCTGCAAATGGAAATCGATCAAGAGACAGATGTACGGCCGGGCGAACTTCGACCTCCTCCGCCGCCGTGTCATCCTCGCCGAATAGCCGTCACGCTAATGGATCACGGACCTCGTGCCAGAGCCAGATCGAGCTGACCGCTGACACGGCGGCCCGCACGCGGGCCGCGCCGTCCCGGCCCCACGCCTGCTGGCGACCTCGGGCCGGCATCGGCCGGGCCGCCAGCCACGCTGACAGACGGCCAGGACCTAGAAGATCTCGGGGCTTCGCCCCCGAACCCCGACCCTCCGCAGAGATGCCGGGCGGATCCCCTCGCCGGACACCTGTAGCGCGCCAGAACTGGATGCATGGCCACTGACCTTAGGCTTCGTTGATCGGGTCAAGCCGCTCGCTGGTATTCGTTGATCACGCCGCCGAGGATCTGTCGTCGCCGTATCGGGGCGTCGATCGGGATGACGACGCCCGGATCGTGGTTCGGTGGGTGTTGGGCGAAGCTCTGGTGTGGACGATGCCCATTGAAGTGGGCGGCGTATTCGTTGAGCACCGTGCGGGCGTGACGCTCGTTCCAGATCAGGATCCTGTCAGTGCACTCGGAACGAACGCTGCGGATGAACCGTTCGGCGTAGCAGTTCGCCTGAGGCCTCCGTGGCGGACACTTGACCACGTCAACGCCTTCAGCAGCGAACACCGCGTCGAAGCACGCGGCGAACTTGGTGTCCCTGTCCCTGTCCCAGATCAGGAACCGGAATGACATGACCCGGTCGCCGAGGTCCATGACCAGGTTGCGGGCCTGCTGGACCGTCCACGCCGCGGTCGGATGGGCGGTGACGCCGAGGATGTGTACCCGGCGGGTGGCGACCTCCATTACGACCAGCACGTAGAGCCTTCGCAGGGTGACGGTGTCGAGGTGGAAGAAGTCGGTGGCCAACAGTCCGGACGCCTGGGCGCGAGGGAAGGCACGCCACGAGGTGTCCATCCCGCGCCGCGCCGGGCAGATCCCGGTACGGGCGAGGATCTGCCTGATCGTGCCCGCACCGACCCGATAACCGAGTCCGACCAGTTCACCCTGAATCCGACGATGCCCCAGCCTGGATTCTCCCGGGCCAGCCGCACAACGAGATCCCGCACCTCGTCGGCGACCGGCGGACGACCCGTCCGGTTCGGATACGTCCAATGCGGGCGACCAGGCGGCGATGCCAGGCCAGCGACGTGGCAGGAGTGACGAGCGGTGCTCCCGCAGTATGCGGGGCAGCAACCGGGTCAGCGCGGACAGCACCGCTCGGTCCGACCAGGACGGCCTCGCCCGACCGACCTATCGGCGTAACACGGCGACTTCATGCCGCAGTACCAGCAGCTCCGCGGTCTTCGCGCCGTCGCCCTTGGTGAGCAGGGCGAGCCAACCGAACACCTGAACCATGATCAGATACAGCAGTCAAAACGTCACCAAGCGATCGTGCAGCAGTCAGGCAAAATCCCAGCTCCAGCCCGCGCGTCAAGTTCTGGCACGGTACAGCCGCCGAATCCGATGACGGTCCCATCCCCCTCACCCTCGGCGAGGTCCGCCGTCTCCTGGCACACCTGATCACCACCAACCGACCCTTCGACCACATCCATCGATGGTCACGATGGCGACGCCGACACCAGTACCGCGCCAGAACAGCCCACTACCAGCGAAGACACCGACTTCACCAGGTGCGGCTGGAGTACTAGAAGGCTCTCTCACGCCTCGGCGCTCCCCGCCCACTCCTTATGTCATGAGCATTGGGCTGTTGTCGGACTTCTTACCTGAGGTAGACACCGCTCGGGTTTCAGCCATCCTTCTAATGGCAGTAGTGGAAGGAGCCGGCACATGGGGCGGTTGGTGAGCAGGTTTTTTCACCCGGCGGATGACAATGGTTCCCTCCAAAATGACAATACGGACTGGGCGAAGAGGTCCTTCGACCTAGTCAAGGCTGAGTATGAAACGGTTAGAGCCGAGAGCGCACAAGCGCGGCAGGCGCAGCAGTCCATCTTGCAGTGGAGTCTGGCGACGATCGGCGTAACGCTCACCGCCGGAATCCTGTTGATCAATTCAATGGCAGCATTAGATCCGGCGCAGCATCGAAGCAGGTTCCTATATGCAGTGTTCATTTTTCTCTACGGGCTGGCGCTGCCAGTAGGCTCTTGGCTCTCCTGCCTGGCTTGGTTCGGTGAGCTCATCCGAATGGAGCGTGCGGGCCGATACCTACGTGGACTGGAAGTCGTTGTGCATGCCCTCCTTCTCAAGGAAGCGCCAGAAGGTCACGAGAGGAGCTACCTTCGAGCTCCGCTTCGCTGGGAGACGTACATCGCCAGTGAGAACATGCGCGGAATTGGGGTTGCAAAACAGCGGGTCGGCTACCTGGGTAGCCTCGGGCTCTACACAGGGGCGTCGACTCTTCCGCTGGCAGCGCTCTGCGGAAGGGTCTGGATGGAGCCGCTGTTCTGGGACCACCGGTGGCAGCAAATACTGGTCACAGCATACGCTATGGTAATTCTTATCGGTTTCACAGTTACCGCAACGATGCTAGTTCGAGCCCTGCAGCGAGCGGGCCGGCAAATCGCCGACATAGACCAGGTGTGTCCGGGTTCCACGCCTGGGGCGATGACTGACCCCCTGATGTAACCAGCGCAAAGGAATGACACCTTGGCAAAGCGAGTGTCAGGCATAGCTTGGATTCCGGCCATCGCACATCCCAGGTTGGCTGCTGTTGCAATGAAATCCTTGAGCGGCGACTATTCACCGCACGGGGATCCCCGAACTGCATCCTGCGTGGTCGCATGCAGCTTCGGGTACCGATGCGGAAGTGGCGAAGAGGTCATACCCGGAGAGGCGAACGAGCGACTGGCTGAGTTCGTAATACAGGAACGCATGAATAGGCCCGTGATCGCACAGTACGAAATAGCTCTGGCAATTGAGGAGCGGGCGGGATATCCGATTGATCACACAATCGGCGATGGCTCAGCCGCTCAATCAAAAAGATATCTGGATACGAGGGAAGTTCTGGCCCGAGCTGCCGCCGTAATGAAGGAGAGGCGCTTGCCTTCGGCGCTGATCGTCGCGCACTCGTTCCACGTGACCCGGGCCGAGTCGACGGCGAAATCGCTCGGTATCGAAACGGTTGTGCCAGCTGGTCTCCCCGACGTCTGGGATCCGGGGTCGCGGCAGCCATGGACTCGATCTCCCTGGCTTTGGCGGATTCGTGAGTTGCCCACGTCGCTGTTGTTCGCCGCCAAGGGATGGCTCACTTAGAGGTCCTAACAAAATGATCTCTTGGTCTTCCATCCCTTGTAGAGGGTGATCTACGATGTCGGACCGTGAGGCGTGGCGAGCAGCCGCCGTGGATCGTGCCGGACGGGCTGTGGCAGCGCATCGAGCCGCTGCTGCCCAAACCCGAACGCAATCCACGGCACCCGGGACGCAGGCGGATCCCGGACCGGCAGGTGTTGTGCGGGATCCTGTTCGTGCTGCACACCGGCATTCAGTGGGAGTTCCTACCCCAGGAGTTGGGGTTCGGGTCGGGGATGACGTGCTGGCGGCGTCTGGAGGAGTGGAACCGGGCCGGGGTGTGGCAGCGGCTGCACGAGCTGCTGCTGGCCGAACTCCAGGCAGCCGGCAAGCTCGACTGGTCCCGAGCCGTGATCGACTCCTCGCATGTACGGGCCGCTCGACGTGGCCCAAAAGCGGCCCGAGCCCGGTCGACCGCGCCCGCCCGGGCTCGAAGCACCACGTCCTGACCGAGGGCGCCGGCATCCCCCTGGCCGTGTCATTGACCGGCGGCAACCGCAACGACGTCACCGAACTGCTCCCGCTGATCGACAAGATCCCGCCCGTGCGCAGTCGGCGCGGCCGGCCCCCGCCGGCGCCCCGACCAGCTCTTCGGCGACCGCGCATACGACCACGACAAGTACCGCAGGGCCGTACGCGCCAAGGGCATCCGCCCGCGGATCGCCCGCCGAGGTCAACCCCACGGCTCGGGACTGGGCACCATCAGATGGGTCGTCGAGCGCACGATCGCCTGGTACCACGGCATGAAACGGCTACGCATCCGCTGGCGATCTGCGCCGCTGACGCCGCAGGCAACGAGCCCGACGACCCCGACCTGATCCCGCTGACAGTCAACGAGGTGCGCCGGCTGATCAACACCTTCATCATCGGGCCGATCCGCGGCCTCGCCCACCGTTTGCGCTGGTCACAATGGCGACGCCGGCATCAAGCTCGAGCCCGGCGATCCCACTACACCCGGCGCCTCAACCTCGAACTCCAGCCATGATCCCAAACGGCGGCCGTACTAGTTCTGCCTCGGATGTACCGATCGCAACGTGTAGCCGCTGTGCTCCCTGCCCGAAGATCAACCGGATGGCGCCTGCCCAAGTCTGCTACGGGTGCGGGAGGCGGCCCACCCAGTACCCGCGGATCTTCGTTCCACGGTCAACGCATCGGCGCGATGGCCGTTGTCTGGCTCGCCGTGGCTGTCCTCGCCATCGTCTCGCCCGTCACGCTGGCTGTGCCCGCTTGCGTGTGTGGTGGACCGGCCGAGGCGGCCGACGACCCATCCATCCCCGATCGGCGGCCATGCGCTCAGGCGGCGCGAAAGCGTGGGG
Source organism: Micromonospora sp. NBRC 110009 (assembly GCF_030518795.1). Lineage (NCBI taxonomy): Bacteria > Bacillati > Actinomycetota > Actinomycetes > Micromonosporales > Micromonosporaceae > Micromonospora > Micromonospora soli. The sequence continues at coordinate 5,445,521 of NZ_CP130427.1, forward strand.
CAGCGGGCTCTGCAAGCGGTCAGGCCGGACGCCATCATGATCTCAGCGTCCCTCCGACCGTAGCCGCGGAGTCATGGCTGGCGGCTGGAGGGACGCAAAGAACGTGATCCTTTACGGTAGAACGGACTTCAGCATGTCGGATCGAGAATGTGCGCCCAGTACACGAGTTCCTCCGCTTGTGCCGCGGTAAGGGTCGGGTTCTCGACTTCGGCCTGCTTGTTCACGGTCGACACATACTGGCAGAAATTGCTGTGTAGTAGCTTGTTGTCCAGGTCCTGGATCATGCCGTTTGACTGTGGTGCGCCGCTGCCGGACACGTACTTGTTGGTCAGAGCCAACAGGGAGGTGATCGTTGGGGTGACGATGTAGGTGATGGTCTTCGGAGGTGCGGTGTTGCCCGCGATGTCGGTCGCGCCGGAACAGGTGGCCGTGTAGACCCCCGTAACGTTGCGGGTGACGGTCGGAGCCGCGTGTGTCGCAATGCCGGACGTGGCGTCGGTGGTGGCGCACGATATGGACGGGGTTTTGTCGAGGGTGTATCGGTTGCCGTTGACCGCCCCGACGATCGTTACATTCGGCGGGGTGAGGTCGACGTTGATGTCCGTCACCTCGGCCTCTCGAGTGTTGCCGGCGTTGTCGAC